>DATBFV010000093.1:0-14879 GCA_036558345.1 Gemmatimonadales bacterium
CAATGCGCGTCAGACTTGTAGTTGGGATAACACTTGCGAGCCTCGTTTCCAGCTGCGGTGACGAATGCAGCTCTTATTCTTCTTTCTCTTGCAAGCAAATCGAGACGGCAGATTACAACGTCTATTTCTATTTTCCGTCCGACGAAGAGCAATATCTCGGGCGAACCACTGGGTTGAGGCAATGTAGTCAAACCGCGCATAGCTTCGCAGCGAGCAAGAAGCTAACGCAAGAGAACTGGGGTTACATCTGTTGCATGATTGCGCGTGGCAGTGATTGCTACGAGAAACATCGATGATGAGTGTGAAGGAGGCGGAGCAGGATTGGGGCGGAGAGCGATGACGCTGATCCTCAAACGCGATCCGGTCGGTCAGAACCCGGAGGATTACAGCGTCCTCGAGGACGGCGTCGTCATCGGCCGCATCTTCAAGGTGCCGATCGCGCCGCCGGACCGACCCTGGATGTGGGCGAGCGGCCACACGGCGACATCCGCCGCGCTGCACACGGCTACGAGCCAACGCGGGAAGCCGCGATGGCGGCATTCGCCAAGAGCTGGGGACTGGAGTAAACTCCGCCGCGCATGACCGTACCCTTGCCACGATGATCTACTACGCCACCATCTTATCAATTCTTGGTTCTCGCCGCGGCCCAACCGTTGCCGCAACCCATCTGACTGCGCAAGCGAAGCGGACTTAGTGCACGCCGACGCGGCGCGTCGCCCCGCCCCCGGTGCCCAATCTGCCCGGTTAGCAATATCGGTCGGGATGGATCTCGGAGGCCGCCTATTGCGTCTCGCCGCGACGCTAGCGGATTTCGCCTAAGCCATCAGTTCAAGGGAACCGCACATATGGCCGAGCTACAAGAGACGCAGCATGAATCCTTCCAGTTGCCTACCAACAAAGAGATTCCGATTTGGCGATACATGGATCTCACCAAGTATCTCTTGATGTTGCATCGTCAGTCTTTGTTCTTTGCCAGAGCCACACTGTTGGGCGACCAGTTCGAAGGCGCATCAACGAAGATGATGATCGCTATGCGTGAACACCTTCGGAGAAATAGAGCGGCCGATCCCGCGCTCGCCCGTTACAAAGCACTGCCGGAGTGGGCGTTTACCGACTTGGGTAGCATGCTCAAACCGTTGGTTCAGGAATTTCTGGTCAGCTGTTGGCACATGAGCGAGCACAAATCGGCGGCGATGTGGAAAGTCTATTCAAATGCCAATGACGCCGTGTCCGTTCAGTCCACGTATCGACGTCTGCGGGATTGCCTGCCGCAGTGCGTGATGATTGGTGAGGTCAAGTACATCAACTACGACACAGACATATTCTCGGAAGGGCAGCTGTTCGAGCGTGTTATGCACAAACGTAAGCCGTTTGAATACGAGCGCGAACTGCGTGCGATATTCTGGGAGAGAGACAGCACTCCTGCCGCGCAATTCTACAAACCCCGCATCACGTCCAGCGGTTTGGAGATTGAGGTTGATCTCGCAGCGTTGATTGAACAGGTGTATGTGAGCCCCGCGGCGGCTTCCTGGCTCCCCGATCTTGTCAAAGTAATGACGGCGAAGTGTGGATATTCGTTCCCAGTCAGTCCTTCGGCCTTAGCGGCCACGCCCGATTATTGAGACGCTTCCTGCCGGGCGGAAACCGAAGAACGGCAGAACAGCTGCGCTGGCGGCGGCTTTTGATGGCCCCCGCGCGACTTCATTGGGCCGCCCGCTACTTGATGCAATTGGCGACCCTATCGGGTGATCTAGAGATTTCGAGAGCGTAATTCGTCCCCCGTTTCCAGTTCTTTGCTGCGCGGCGGGGATACCGTCCGTTAGTCATTGTCGGGCGAGACCACGGCGCTTACGTCCTCTGCGTGACAATCTACTCGCGCAGCCGCGACACGGTCGGTTTTAATTATGCCAGGTGACCAACCAAGGAAAAATGGTGAAGCAATATCTCCGCGAGTGGTTAGCAACGGAAGGCGTTCTGATCTGCCAAGCAAACGTCCGAAACCGTCATAGGCTTCACAGACCATGTAATAGTGTAAAAACCGGTCGGTGGTATTGTAGCCGTAGACGCTGAGGTGAACCCAATCGCACCATTCACGTGGTTGATCCGGGTCCCTCCAGCACTCCCCAGTGGTTAGTCGATGTGGTTTTTCCATCTTGACCCGAATAACTTTAACGGCGCTGTCCGCTATCTTGATGAGACGCGGCTTGGCATCCTTTGTGCCCGTCAGTGGGATCATCGCATCGACGATATACGGCCGCTTGTTATCGGGAATGTGCAAACGGATGAACTCTGGAAGACCCTCAATGGCAGTTACAGTCACAGCCTGGCCAACAGGAAACTCGCGACATTCGCTGGGACTCTTCTTCCTCAAGAAGTTTATCGCCACCTCATTCGGAAGTATGTCGGGACCCGAGATGCCAATAGACCTCGCTTGCACGCTAATTTCTACCTTTCTCATCATTAGCAGGTCATCGAGCGTGCCGCACCCCCAAGCAGAGACAGCCACAAACCTTTCTCCGGTATAATCTTTGGAGGCCTGTGGCACATCGCCCGACACCGCAGGCGGAGCAGGCGGAGGTGGCCACACTGGTTTCTGTGTTTGTTGTATTCTTCGCCATTGTTGGTCGAAGCGCTCGATCCAGCGCTTGGTTTCGTCGGACTGGGCGAGCGCGCTGCTCACCGTCAGCAGCAATGCCGCCGCCATCAATCTTTGCATCGTGTGAGCCGGTCGCACACCCAAAGCCTGCAGCATTCTTGGTTGAGGCATTTTGATCTAGCGCAAGTCGGTACGGGGCCTCGGTTGCTAAAGACCCCATTGGGTTGCAGTGCGCCTTCCTTTCTCCAACGCGGAAAGCTTCGCCCGCGCACCAGCTGTTCGACTTGGTCGCCGCTCAACTTGCCGCACCGCGCCAGCTTGGCGGCGAGATACCTCAGCGTGCCGGCATTCAGTCCAAACAGTCGCCGCACCTGCTCGCGCAACGCAATTTCGTTGTCGTCGGCCGTGAGCAAATCGGCAATCTGCTCGTCGTCGGTACCGGTGCCCACGGGTTCGCCAAAGATGATGCGCTCAGCCTCGCCCCCACCCATCAAAACCAGCAATCGATCGCGACGAGGCGCCAGTGCTCCGTCGGCCAAGTCATAGCGCGGGGTGTCACCGAGCTGCACGCGTTGCAAGGTCAGACCGAGCGCGACGGCCACGAAGGCATGCCCGGCCTCGTGTATCGCAACCACGTCATCCATCAATCCCACCAGCGGGAATAAGCCGGTCGCGCTCCCGCAAGAGGACAAGAGCGCGACCGGTCAGAGGAGACACGATTATCGTGTGCCCACCACGCCGCTGAGAACGGCCGCGGGCTCTGCGCCGTTGTTTCGAAAGCCCCGACACCTGCGCAGTGGTCGGGGTGCCACGGTGCGAGTGACGAGCACCGGGGCAGGACCCGCGTGTCTGACGCACGCGCGGTAAGCTATGCGGAGCGAATATTGGCTGTCAGGTTGGCCAGGGCCGAGCGCACGCCCGGACCGGTGTCATCAACCGCACGCAGTCTTCGAGTGCCACGTTTCACACCTATCTACTGCGGCGCCAGGCGTTCCCCAAACGCTCGGCGCGATCCCGATAAGCCTGGTCCGCGATCGCGCGAAGCTGCGCCGCGTCGAGCGTATCGACTGGATCCGCTTCATCGGCAGGCGGCCTGCCGTGCCGCCATGCATCTTGCAGCCAACGAATCCGCTCCGCGCGGGCTGCGACGGCAGCGGGACGGGTACGTGCATCACCGAGGCAATACCCGGGCTTATTGCCTGCAGGTACGCCAGCAGCATCGGTGATCAACTGGTCGCCACCAATGGCCGCCGACATCGCATCCTGCGATGCTGGATCGAGCGCGGGGTGCGCCTGGTCCGCAATGTATGGCACATGGAATCGCTCACCATCACCAAGGATCTCTTTTTTGCGCGCCCTGCGACGACGGCCATCTCGACCAACAATCTCAACTTCCTGCATTGGATATCTCCTTTAGCGCGCAGCGACGGCGCGGCGCTGTTGTTCTTCCATTAGTTTAACGATCGCGGTGAGCTGCGCATCCGGGCGCTCCACCGACCGCGGCGGCCAGTACGGATCCGACGGCGCGCGTTCCCAGGCCGGGAGCTTCACAGAGCGCAGCAGCTGCGGCGTGTCGAAACCATCGCGCGCAAACCTTCGAGTCCGCGGGCAACCAGCTCGGCGCCAAGCAAGCGCGGCGCGGCGCGTCGGGCGATGCGAGCAACGCAGGTGCTGTGGGCGCCTCGACCATACGCTGACGCGGGCCACGAGAAGCTCGTCGATCTGTTCGTTGTCCAGGTCCGACGTGACGTTCTCGAAAATGAACTCGCGCGGTAGCACGCTAGCGGGTAAGACGGAGATATTCGCCGGGCTTTTCTTTGTAGAGCGTTTCCAGTGCCTCTGCACCTTTGCACAGCTTGCTGCCTGGTGCCGCCGGCTCGCACCAATGGCGCAAAATATCTTCAAAGACTTGAGCGGCAAGCTTGTTGCGCGGACCCTTCGGCCGGCCGCCACTATGACCTAACTGAAATTGGCCTTTGCTGTTGCGCATCGATCGGCCATATGTCGGATTTGTATGTTGCATTTTAGTGCGAAGGGCAATCTCTACAACTTGACCGGGCAGCCGCACGATGCTTATTATGCTTGCTCGCAAGGTTGAGAACCCAAGATCGCGGGAGGTCGTTCATGACGACGGCCTGGGACCCGCCATGCCCTCACTGATCGCATCGAACGGGTCGCGATATGTGAGCAACATCAAGTCTATCATTCCTGGGCTTGTGAAGATTGCGGGCCGCCAAATCGAGATAGTCGTCGATTTTCGAATCAACGCTACGTCGAAAGCAAGAGAAAGCGTTAGACCCTGAAATCTTCGCTGGTCGCGTGGTTATCGAGCAACCCCGATCATTCGCTTTGTTCGGAGGCCTCACATTCGGTCGCCCGCCGCGCTGACTCGCTACGCTTCGATTGCCGGTGAACTTCGATGAATGGCCATTTCGCACTCCGGCTGGACGGCGAGACGACGCTTCTCGACGGCGCCGCGGGCGGCGAGATCTTCGCCGACGTCGTCGAGGACGTCTCCGGCCCCGCTCTAGTCATTAAGAAGCATCTTGCCCAACCCGAATTCGAAGACATCACGGTCGACGTCGGGCTCGCCATGTCCGATGCGCTGTTCGACTGGATTGCCGCCGCGTGGACGGCTGGCGACCAGCCGAAGGACGGCGCGCTGCTCGCGGTGGACCACAAGTTCGAGATCAAGACCGAGCGGCAGTTCACCGCCGCGCGCATCGCCGCTACGACCATCCCAGCGCTCGATGCGGCGTCCAAGGCAATGCCCCCGCTTTCCATCGCGCTCACGCCCGCGTCCGTCACGCTCAGACCCGGCGCCGGCAAGCTTCAGTTCGGTAATCTGAAGCAGCGGCTGTGGAACGCCTCGCACTTCAGGCTGGACATCGCCGGCCTCGACTGCAGCAAGGTCAGCCGGATCGAGTCGTTCGTGGTTCCGGGTGTCGTCAACGGCAAGGTCGATTTCCCCGAGCTCGCGATCACATTTGCGGCTGTGTCCGCGGCCACGTGGATGGCCTGGTTCCAGGACTTCGTGATCAACGGCAACAACGGCGACGCCGCGGAAAGAAGCGGGCAGATTACTTTCCTCCTCCCGAACCTTAAGACCGCGCTCGCGACGATCGACCTGCATGGTCTTGGCATCTTTCGCCTCGAAGCGGTGTCCGGGGATCCGAACCAGATCGCCCGAATGGTTGCAGGCCTCTACTGCGAACAGATGTCGCTCCATAGGACGTAGCCATGAACCTCACTCCCCGGAGCGACGTGCAGGTTCGCCTCCGTGGCTTCACCGGCCGTCCGTCACCTGACCGGCGGCACTGGGTGATCCGGCCCGACGATCTCCTCGTCCTCGATTTCGAGCTGGTGAACCTCGTCATGGACCCGGGCGAGGGCGAAAAACCGGCGCGCCTCGCAAAAAGCGGAGCCGGACCGGCCTATCTCATCGTCACGCTCCCGCCACAGCACCTCGCCGAGATCGCGTACTTCACGACGGTCCCCGCGTATCCGGTCGCGAACGGTCTCGCTGACGATCCCGACAAGACGAGTGGCAATGAGCCGCCGGACCCGGCTCCGGTCCAGGCCGTCATATCGGGCTGGTCGCGGCTCGTCTTCCGCGTGCCGGACGATCGTCTCCCCATCGACTGGAACCTCGAGTCGCTACTGCTGGCGATGCGTTCGTTCGAGCTGAGCGTTCCCGCAAATGCACTGCCGCCGGTGCCGAAGCGTTTCGCCGCGAGCCGGTCGCTCGCCGTGCTTCTCGAAACAGCCACGCTCGGCAAGTTCGCTGCCGCATCCGCGGTTGATGCCGCCGGAATCGAGACCGTCGGCGTGCAGCGCGCTGCCTCGGCACGGCGCCCCGACGCGAGCGTCATCGCCGCGTCCCGGGCGCGCCGGCAGCTGCGGATCGGCGCGCGCGCTCTGGGCATCACCGAAGCCACTGGCTCGGCCACGCTCGGCCTGCATGACGCGCTAGTCGCCTCGATCGCCGACGCGGGGACAAAGCTCCTGCTTCGTCCCGAGCCGCGACCGCCCTCCCGGACCGAGACGTCGCTCGAGATTCCATACGAGCTGTTCCTGTCGCCGCACCGCTCTGCCGCTTGGCTGCATGCGCTCGCACCCGTCACCTCGCAGGGCGGACATACCGAGCTCTGGCACACCCGTCTCGGCGCCCGCCAGCCGGACGGCACCGGCGCCGAAGGCGCACCCGATACGCGCACGGTCCGCGCGGTGTGGACCACTGCCGGTTTTGCGCCGTCCACGCCGGCGTGGGGCAAGCCCGTGCCAAAGCCGGGTCACGCAAACCTCCCATATCGCATGTCGATGGACGCGTCCGACCGGCACAATGTCGTCCATCTCTCCTCGAACTTCCGGCTGCAGCATCCACTGCACAAGGATCGCTACTACGAGCCGGATCCGATCGACGTTAAGTTGCTTGCGCTATCCTCGCTCGGCGCCTGGTTCGATTCGCGCGGCGTGTGGGACGTCCTGCCACTCGGACTGTCGGTCGAGGAATGGCGGCACCGCGCGGCGCTCGGCCGCGACCACTACGTGCGCATCGTGTACCGCGGTCGCCTATTCCCCTGGGGCCACCGCGCATCGGTGGTGAAGGTGACCGAGCGCCAGTTCCACCCGAAGGTCGCCGGCAACCCCGCTTACCTGCGTCAGCGAATGTTTCTCGTCGTGAAGGAACCGCAGCGGACCTACGGCCACACCGGTCTCGTCTACGACGGCCCGATCGCCGAGCAGCTCGGCGAGCAGATCGATCTCATGCTGCCCTTCCAGACCGTGCGGATTACGACGCTGGTCTCCCCGCTGCTCGATCCGCCGGAAAAGGACCAGATCGGGGGCAAGGCGCAGGGCTGTTTCTGGCCGAACGTCGGTGGGCAGCCGTTCCAGTTCCACCTTGTCGGCACCGACGTCGAGGGTCAGGACGCCGATTTCTCGATGCCGCTTATCTTCGTCGGCAAGGAGGAGACCGACGAGCCGTACGTGACCTCCATCATCCCCGACGACCTCAACCCAGGAGCCGAGGACGCCGTGACGAAGTTCGAGAACGACCCGTGGCCGGGCTCGGCGCAGAAACGGTCGACGGTGCCGTTTTTTGGACAGAGCATCGCGTTCGCCAAGAGCGCCGATCCAGACGACACCACGTTCGCGGTCCAATCGCTGACGTTTGGCGCCTTCGTGCCGCAAGCGGGCAAGTACAACTCGATGAACCCGCTCGAGCCGCGGTTCTTTCCCATCGTACGCACGGCACAGATCGACGTCCCCGCGCTCCAGGCCATTGCCCGCACGACGGCGCCGGCAGGCGTCGTGTACGCCGCGCCGTACCTCCAGAACGGTTTCCTCACCGGCAACGAAGGTGAGGTGTTCCTGGCCCGCGATCCAGCGGCAGCCGCGTTCAACGTGAAGTTCAGCAGCCAGGGGGATCGCTCGGGTGGCCTCGTGACGCCCGATCTCTCGCTGAGTGGTCTGTCCCGGATCACCGGGCCGGTCTCGGGCTCGCTCGAAACCTCCGCCGGCGGCTCGTTCAACCCGAACGTCTGGTTCGGTGCGATCACCGGGGCGAAGCTCTTCGGCGTGCTGAAGCTCGGCGACATTCTCGGGGACGCGGGGTTCGACGAGCTCGACAAGCTGCCGCGTTTCGTCGGCCAGTCCCTCAACCAGGTCGAGCGCCTGCTCTCGGACCTCGTTCGCCTGCGACAGCGGCTGGCGGTGGAGTCGGTGCCCGACGTCGGCGCGGTCGCATTCCTGCTCGGCCAGCTCACCGATCCCAGCACGGGCTCGATCCCCGCTTTGCTCGACGGCGGAAGCATATTGACGGTGGCCTCGCAGCTTGCGCTCCTCAACGCCGAACTCCAGACGCTCCGGCCGAAGATCGACGCGAGCGCGCTGCCGCCGGGCGTCAAGGCCGTGGTAGCCCAGTCCCTTGCCGGCGTGCAGTCGCAAATCAGCACGGTGATCGGGGCGACCGAGCCGCTCGAGCAGTTCGCGGCGGGTGGCGACCTGCCGAAGGCGCTGCAGGCCCATCTCGAGTGGCGGCCGAAGGTGAAGTCGTGGGGACCTTTTATTCCGACGGGCGACCGCAACCTGGTGCTCGCGGTCGATGCGGCGGGTGATCAGTTCTCTGTCACCTGCTCCCTCGACAACTTCAGGCTCGACATCGAGGTCCTCGAGCTGCGGTTTGATCGCGTGCAGCTTCGCGCGATCGCCGGCAAGAAGCCTGAGATCGATGTCGCCTTCAACGACTTCTTGTTCAAGGGCCCGCTCTCCTTTGTGCAGACACTGCGCGAGCTGATCCCGTTCAACGGCTTCTCCGATCCGCCCGACGTCCAGGTCACCGCGGAAGGCATCACCGCCGGCTTCAGCGTCGGACTCCCCAACATCGCGATCGGTGTTTTCAGCCTCGAGAACCTGAGCCTCGCCGCCGGGTTCGCGGTGCCATTCGTCGGGCCGCCTCTCAGCACCTACTTCCGGTTCTGCGAGCGCGAGAACCCGTCGCGGCTGACGGTAAGTCTCTTCGGCGGCGGCTTCTTCTTCGGGCTTACCGCGAACGCTGACGGGCTTGCGATCCTCGAGGGCGCGATCGAGTTCGGTGCGGCGGCATCGGTCGACTTCGGCATCGCCTCTGGCTGCGTGTCGGTGATGGCAGGCCTGTACTTCAAGATCGAGGGCGCCGACTATACGCTGGCCGGCTACTTTCGCATGCGCGGAGAGGTCGAGGCCCTCGGGATCGTCTCGGTCTCGATCGAGCTGTACCTGGAGATGCGCTACGAGAGCGCGAGCCACAAGTGCACCGGCACCGCGACGATCAGCGTCGAGATCGAGGTGGCGATGTTCAGCAAGACGATCTCGATCAGTTGCACGAAGAAGTTCGCGGGCGGGAACGGCGACCCGACGCTCGCCGAACTTCTCGACGTCGCCCCCGACGCCACGTCGACGGACTGGAACGCGTACTGCGGCGCGTTTGCCTAGGATTCCCGCCATGATCCTCGAAAAGGTCCTCTGGACGGTGCTGCCAAACCATTTTGACGCGAACGGACGGCTGCGGATCTCGGTGCACGTGGCGCCGCGGCTCGTCAACCACGATGGCAGCCCCACAGGTGGAAAGCTCAACCAGTGCCCGGCGTTCATCGACTGGCCGGCGCGGCTCGCGACGTTGTCCTTCAAGGTCGAGTTCGACGGCGGCGTGACGGCGGAGGCGATCCCCGAAAGCGAGGCCGACAGCGCCCTCTGGAGCCGCCTCTTCCCGCCGGACACGCCGCTGCAGCCGTTCGTGTTCCAGGACCACGCCAAGCGAAACCTGCACGTCTTCCCGGTGAAGGACGTGCACAGGTTCCTTCAGCAGGCCTACGGCGCCGCCGGCGCGGTCGGTACCGACCATCCGTCGATCGACGACGCCTTCGGACCGCTCGGGCATTTCGCGCCGCTCGAGCATCTCACGTCGTGGTCGCAGGACTCGCAGACCTACTATGAGGAGCTCGCTCGGGCGCGCCAGCCCCACGAGGGAAACGGCAAGGTTGTGCACGAGAACCTCGCGAGCTCAGGGCTGACGCCTGCCCAGCAGGCGGTCCAGAACGCGTTCTTCGAGGCGTACCGCTTCTATCGCCGGCCCGGCGGCCAGAATCCCGATCTCCCCGACAAGTACATCGAGCCGAGCCCGAAGGTGCCGACGCTCGACTTCCACCAGCGGGTCAGCGCGTTTGCCGATCACCCGGTCGTGCTGCGCAAGCTCGGCCTGGTGGTCGATCTCGTCGTTAAGCTCGAAACGCCCCAGGCGCAGCTGCCCGCGACCGGCAGCGTGCGCGTGATACCGGGGGGCAACCTGCCCGAGTCGCCGCCCCTCGCTGCCTGGACACGCTACGAGTTCGACCACGACTGGTTCGGCGCGCGTCCGCAGCAGAAACAACGCGTGCAGCGCGGGCTCCTCAACCTGAGCGCCGAGTTCTGGGAGCTGTTCCAGGTCGACGTCGATGGGGCGGCGTTGCAGGCGGTGGGGTTCGCCGACACGTTGCGCCGCTTGCGCGATCCGCTCCGCCGCAGCCATGCGACGCCGGGCGAGGCCGCCGTGCCGGCGCTCCGGTCGGCCGGGCTCGCGCTCGCGCGCACCTCGCGCGGCGAGATGCTACTCGAGGACCTGCTCAGCCGTCGCGCCAAGAACGACACGGTCGAGGCGGGACAGCCCCCGACGTTCGATGCCGAGGACCTGGTGCGCGGCTATCGCGTCGACGTGCGCGACGCTGATGCCCCCGGCGGCGCGCAGTGGTTCAGCCTGCACCGGCGCATCGCCGACCACGAGGCGCCACCGCTTGCGAACGACGAGGCGCCGATCAAGTTCCAGATCGGGGACGAAGGCTACGTGAAAGCGTCCGCCGCTTCGTCCGAGCGGGACGACCATCCGTCGCCGTCCGACGATCTCTACCTGCACGAGGCAGTCTTCGGCTGGGAGGGCTGGAGCCTGTCGGTGCCGCGGCCCGGTAGGCGGATCATGGAGCCGAAAGGCGACGAGACGGCGGTGGAGCGCCACGACCCCGCTGCCGCGGTTCCACCGCTCATCACCAGACTCGCGCCAACGCCGAAGACACTGCCGCGGCTTCGGGTCGGGCACCACTACCGCTTGCGCGCGCGCACAGTGGACCTCGCGGGGAACAGCCGTCCATTCGACGCGAAGGATCTCCAGCCGAACGACCCTGCGCTCGCGACGCAGGAGCGAAAGTACCTTCGCTTCGAGCCGGTCGCCTCGCCGACGGTGCTCCGGCGCCACCGCGACACCGAGGGCGAATCGCTCGAGCACCTCGTCATTCGCTCCGACCTCGGGACAACGGCTGTCTCATACGCGAACCGGCCCGATGTCGTCGATGCGCTTGCGAAGGCTGGCGCGGCCCATGCCTATACCGAGGATTCGCAGCGTCATCTCGCCGCCCCGAAGTCCTCACAGCTGATGGCAGAGCAGGACGGCAAGTTCGACACGGCGTTCGGCGGCACGGCCGCTGCGATGACCGCCGCTTTGCGCGTCGCCCTGCGCGAGGAAGGCACCTTCCTCGACAAGACGATCGTCGATACCGGCACCGGCCAGAAGACCGTCCCGCAGACGACGATCGACCTCGTGCCGCCGGGGACCCAGCTCCCAGCGAATCGCGGCGACGGCCTGCCCGGCGGCGCGTACGCGTTCTATCCCAACGGGGCGGTCGTCCTGCCCTATCTGCCCGATCCGTTCGCAATCGGGGTCGCGGTAACCGGCTACGACCGCGCCGGCGTGATGCTGTTCCATCAGGTCGCGCTCTTCGACGGCGCGTGGCCCACGCTGCAGCCGCTCCGCCTGCGCCTGTCCGAGGGCGCCTTGAGCGTCGCGTTCGCGAACGGCGTGCTCGAGGTGCGTTTGCCACAATCTGAGACGATCCGCGCGCGGCTCTCGTCGGTCTTCCCGGACAACCGGCTGGAGGACTTCGGGATCTGGGCATGGATCCTCGCGCCCACCACGAGCCTGAAGAAGGCCGCGCTCGAAGGCCGGCACTGGATGCTAACGCCGTTCCGGTGGTTGACGCTCACCCACGCAGTGCAGCGTCCGCTCACCGAGCCGGACATGACGAAGGTGCAGTCCGGGCGGGACCTGGGAAGCACGTTCGCAGCGTTCAGCGGGCCGATCGCGAATCACGCGAAGAGCACCGGGCGCCTCGACGTGCGGGCGGAATGGACCGAGGACGTTGACCTCCTCACCGAGGACAACCCGCGAATGCAGGCGCTCGGCACCGCGGTGCCGCACGCGGCCGACGCGTTCGGCTTCGACATTGAGTGGACCGAGAACCAAGCCGAAGTAGCGAAGCCCGGCCGCGTCTCGCATCACGAGTTCGGCGACACGAAATACCGGCGCATCGTTTATCACACCATCGCGACCACCCGCTTCCGCGAGTTCCTGCCCCGGCCGATCGCCGACGACGCCGCGGTGATCCAGCGGGTCGAGACGACGGTCGACGGCGGCGGCACGAAGCCGGGGCTCGTCCACCACGTGCCGAGCACCGCGCGGCCGGCGGCACCCGAGATCATGTACGTGCTCCCCGCGTTCAAATGGGAGAAGCAGGACGGCGCGGTGCGCCACCATGTTCGTCGCGGCAACGCCGTGCGGGTTTGGCTAGGCCGCCCGTGGTTCTCCTCTGGCGACGGCGAGCAGCTAGCGGTGGTTCTCGAACCCGGGTCGCGGCTGGTCGACGGGTGGAAGCACGTCGACACGATGTTCAAGTCGGCGGCGCTCGAGTTTGCCGCGCAGAAGCCGTCGGGGAGCCGCACGGTCAAACGCGCGGCCGCGGACATCGCCGGGGCGGCCATGCGCGCACAGACGACGTTCAAGTCGGCCCCCGCGAGCGAGCTGGCAAGCGAGTTCCGCGACGTCGGCCTCAACGTGTTCGGACCGCCGCCGCCAACCGCGGAGGAAATCCGTACTATGCTGGTGCCCTACGTGACCCAGTGGGGCAGTGACCCAGTCTGGGAGTCGGCGCTCCCGCTCCATCCTCCCACGGTCGGCGACTTTTTGCGGCGCGTCGGGTTCGCAACTGATCTCACGCTCGACGAGCTCTCGAGCGCGGCACGCGTCGTCGTCGCCGTGCATGACGTGTTCTGGAGCCCGGAACGGAAGCTCTGGTATTGCGACATCGAGATCAACGCCGGCAACCCGTATTTTCCGTTTGTGCGCCTCGCGCTCGCACGGTACCAGTCGCACTCAGTCACCGGCGCTCACCTTTCGCGCGTCGTCATGACGGACTTCATCCAACTCGCGCCGGATCGGACCGCCGAGCTCTCATTCTCCGGCAGCGTCGCGGGGATAACAGTCAGCGGCTTCTCGGGGCGCAACGGGCTCGCGAACATTTCACGCGTTCCTTGGCTCAGTCCGCTGGCCGATTTGGTGGGCGGACCGGGTGGCGGGAACGTCGTGGGGCGCGCGGGCTCGACGGCGATCGCCGGTAGAGCAGCCTCTCCGGCGGGCCCCGCGCCGAACACGACGATGCGCGCCGCGCTCCAGCGTCGAGCGGTTGGCGTCCCGGGTGATCTAGGGTGGCAGACGACCGCCGAGGTCACACTGTCGGCAAACGCGAGTAACTTCCACGTCGTGTGGTCCGGATCGCTGCCGCTGCCGGCAGGAATGCCGGCAGGCTCGCACCGTATCCTGGTGACCGAATCAGAAACCTATCTGCGGACTGACATCGTCCCCGGCGACCCTAACGTGTCGACTTCGCAGCTCGATTTCGTTCGGGAGCGGGTGGTGTATGCGGACTTATTCGAGCTGTAGCCGGTGGCGGGGGAGGCCCGGAGAAAGCGATTAACATTTTGGCATCGGAAGAATGAGGGACCCCCTGCGGCTCTGCTGGCAGCCACTGTGGGTTTCATTTGCGCCATCTCGGGCCGCGGGCTCCTGAGGCCGATTGTGGTCAGTTCCACCCCGAACAGCGACCCTGTGGCCTGGATTGCTCCTAACTGCCCAACTCCAGCTAAGCTCGCATCTCAAAGGACTGCGACGTGCGTCACGCTGGGAGCGATCTGTTTTAGCAATTCCAGCCACTTCGCGCTGATGCCAAACTCGAATAGGGCGAAGCCGGTGGCGTTGCCTCCAGGCTGCCGCTAAGCCGGCAGCGAATCCACCAACCGGATCGATGACGTTGATGAAGACGATCGGCAACGTGCGAGTTGTTTCTTGGAGCGCCGCTACCGCGAGGCTGGTGCTTGCAACAAGGACATCCGGCGCGAATTCAACCAATTCCTTGGCACCTCGACGAAAAAGATTGGCTTGGCCTTTTGCCCAGCGGTACTCGATCCGCGTGTTGCCACCATCAGCCAAGCCGAAGTGGTGGAGTCCTTCTCTAAACGCCGCGATGCGAGTCGAAGATTCCGGGTCGTCGGCGGCAAGATGCATCAGCACGCCGATCCGCCGCATCCGCTCGGCCTGCTGTGCGCGCGCCCCCGGCGGCCAAGCCGCCGCGCCGCCGAGAAGCGTGATGAAGTCGCGCCGTCGCATCATGGCTACTTCTTTAGCGTCTCTCGTAGTTTCATCCAGGCCGCGATGCCAGCCCGGGCCGATTTTTCGTCGACCCCTTCAGGCAATCCCGCTACCCCGACCCCACCGACAAGCTGGCCATCGACGGCGAGCGGCACGCCACCGCCCACGAGATAAATTTTGCCCGGGTACATGTTCATGATGCCGAAATAGCGATCGGGCCGCGTCTTGGAGAGCGCGCCGAGCTCCTCCGTTGTCTGCCGGTAGAGCGCTGAGGCGAACGCCTTGCCTTCGGCAAAG
>DATBFV010000094.1:0-2163 GCA_036558345.1 Gemmatimonadales bacterium
ACGTTCAGCCCGAGCGCCAGCATTTTCGACACGGGCGCGACGCCGGCGCCGAGCTTCAGGTTGCTCGTCGGGTTGTGCGCGACGCCGGCGGAGAAATTCTTCAGCGTCCGCATCTCGCCTTCGTCCACGTGAACGCAGTGCGCCGCCAGCACTTTGGCGCCGAAGAGCCCCTGCTTGCGGACCCACGGAACCACCGGCATGCCGTTGACCTGCCGGGAGTCCTCGACCTCAAGCAGCGTTTCCGAGAGATGCGTGTGCAGGGGCACGTCGAACTCCGCCGCCAGCTCCGCACAGGCCCTGAGGATCTCGGGCGTACATGTGTAGGGCGCATGCGGAGCGGGTGCCGGCACGATCAGCGGATGGCCTTTCCAGCGCGTGATGAACTCGCGCGCGCGGCCGAGCGCGTCCTCGTAGCTGGCAGCGTCCGGCGAAGGGAAGCGGAGCACCGTCTGGCCGCAGAGCGCGCGAAGCCCCACGTCGGCAGCCGCTTCCGCCACCGCCTCCTCGAAGTAGTACATGTCGGCGAAGCAGGTCACGCCGGAGCGGATCATTTCCGCGCAGCCGAGCCTCGTGCCCAGGCGAACGAACTCCGGGGTGACGAACTCGCGCTCGACGGGCATCATGTAGCCCATCAACCACACATCGAGCCGCAGATCGTCGGCCAGTCCGCGGAGGAGGGTCATCGGCACGTGTGTGTGCGCGTTGATCATCCCGGGCATGACGACCCTTCCGCCGCAATCGATTCGTTCGCGCGCCTCGTACCCGAGCGCGTCCGGTCCAACCGCCACGATCGCATCGCCGGCCACCGCGACCGCGCTTCTTTCGTACTTCGTGAACCGTGCATCCATCGTGAGCACGGTGGCGTTGGCCAGCAGGACGTCGCAGCGCGCGCTCACGGCGTCACCCGTTCGTTTCGAACGCCGTAAGGCGTGCCGGTCCGCGTAACCCAGCTGTAGAGCGGATCACGCGAAATGGGCGGGAATCGCCCGGCACCCGGTATCGGACCACGGCAATAAGGTTGCTATGAAGACGGCGGGAGGAGGTTTCGGATTCCGTCTCGATGGAGAGTTCAATGAAGATTCTACGTTTCCTCTTCGCGGGTGCGGCACTGCTGGTCATGGCGTCTTGCAGCGGCTACTCGAATCCCAGCATGACGACGCCAACGCCCACGCCGACGCCGTCCGGGGCCAATGGAGTCACTATACCTTCAGGCGCGGAGACCAAGGGCGCCGCGGCCTACGCGCCCAATCCCATCAACGTCTCGGTGGGCAGCAGCGTGACATGGACGAACACCGATTCGGTCACCCACACGGTGACGAGCAACAACAGCGTGTTCAACTCGGGAACGCTGCCTGCCGGACAGAGCTACAGCTTCACCTTCTCGACGGCTGGAACGTTTCCCTATCACTGCACGCTCCATCCCGGGATGGTGGGCACGGTCGTCGTTCAGTAGCCGCTGGGCGTCACCAGCCCTCGCGGATCGCCAGCCACAGACCAACGCCGAGCGCGACGCCGACACCGACGAGCACGGCGATGCTGGTGACAAAGTAGGGGTAGACCATGAAGACAAGGCCGGCGACGAGCTGCGGCCATCGCTCCTGTTTCCGGCCGTACACGAACAGCACGAATCCGGCGCCGCCGATGATCAGCGATAGGAGCAGCCAGCCGGGATCGAGTGACATCTCCCGCTGATCATACGCCCCGTGTCTGCTCCCGGCAGTTGGACGCGCGCGCCGCTCGCGCACTCGCGGTGTGACGAGCGCGCGAGAGACTCGTGCCCGGAGTGCCCGCCGCATTCGCCTCAGGCGGATCCGCAGAGGTCCGGTTGTTTGCGAATGCGTGTAGCGTCCGCCTTCAGGCGGACTCGAGGAGGTCCGGCGAAAGCTGTGAATTCACTCCTAGCAGCGCACGGTGTGCTTGGCGACCCGCCTGACAATGGCTACCAGCTCCTCCAACGAGCTGGCGGCGAGCCACTGCCGCGTCAGACGAATGCGAGGCGCGTAGTCGGTTCCGGCGATCCGGAACGACAAGTCAATCGCGCGATCCGAGATCGCCGTCACGCGCGTGCGATCGAGCGCGAGCGTCTGAGCGCACGCGGTCACCGACAGACCGTCGGTGAGAGGCACCAGTTGATCGATGGTCATGCGGCACCTTCCTGCTTCT
>DATBFV010000095.1:0-20835 GCA_036558345.1 Gemmatimonadales bacterium
GTATGCCGGCCGCGAGTGGGTCGCGCGCAAGGTCGTGTCGATCCTCGGCGGCCGCGAAATGGAGCTGGTGCACAACCATCACAACTTTGCGTGGATCGAAGAGCACGGCGGCGAGAAGCTGTACGTCGTGCGCAAGGGCGCGACGCCAGCGTTTCCGGGTCAGAAGGGATTCGTCGGCGGCTCGATGGGCGACAACGCGGTAATTCTGCAGGGTGCGACCGCGAACGACGACGAGACGCGAGGCTTGCAGGCGCGCGCGCTGTATTCGACGGTGCACGGCGCGGGTCGGGTGATGAGCCGCACCGCGGCAGCGGGGAAGCGCACGCGCAAGGGCAAGGTGATCAAGCCGGGCGCGATCTCGCGTGAGATGATGAACGAGTGGATCAAGGGGAAGGGTGTGCTGCTGCGCGGCGGCGGGACGGACGAGAGCCCGCACGTGTATCGCCGGCTGCCGGATGTGCTGAAGGCGCAGGGTGCGACGGTCGAGGTGCTGCATACGCTGCGGCCGCTTATTGTGGTTATGGCCGGCGCAGACGAGTTTGATCCATACAAAGACTGATGATCGCCCTGCTTTTTTTACTTCAGACCCAGCCGCTCCACGCCGGATGGCTCCTCCAGTCGTCGGCGAAGGTCGGACGCGACGGCGCGACCCTCTCGTCGGCCACCTACCATCCGGCCGGCTGGTATCGCGCGACCGTGCCGTCGACCGTCGTAGGCGCGCTGGTCGATGACGGCGTCTATCCCGATCCGTTCTTCGGCATGAACTTGCGCGCGCTGCCGGGGATGACCTACCCGATCGGGCGCAACTTCGCGCGCATGCCGATGGACTCGCAGAGCCCGTTCGCGGTGCCGTGGTGGTATCGGACGACCTTCCAGGTCTCTCGGAACCCCAACCGTCGCGTCTTGCTGCACTTCGACGGCATCAACTATCGCGCGAATATCTGGCTGAACGGTCGCCGCCTCGCGGATTCCACTGCCGTCGTTGGCACCTACCGACGTTACGAGTTCGACGTCACGGACGCGCTGAGCACATCCGCAACGAATGTTCTCGCCGTGGAGGTGTGGGCGCCGGCGCCGCTCGACCTGCAAACGACGTGGGTTGACTGGAGCCCGTCGCCACCAGACAAGAACATGGGGCTGTGGCAGCCCGTGTATCTCACGACCGGCAGCGATGTCGTCATCCGGTATCCCGAGGTCGTGAGCCGCGTCGACACTACGCTGCGCCGCGCTGACCTGACAGTCGCGGCGGAGCTCAGGAACCTTACTGAGCAGGCGGTTACGGGGACGCTGCGCGGCCGCATCGGACCTGTCGAGTTCAATCGACCGGTCACGCTCGGCCCGCACGACACCACATTGGTGCAGTTCGTGCCCGACAGCTTCCCGCAGCTGCGCTTCACGAACCCGCGGCTCTGGTGGCCCGCCGAGCTCGGGGGGGCCACGCCCGAGTTGTACGATCTGGCACTCGAATTCGAGACCGGCACGCAGGTCTCAGATCGTCAGGTCATGCGCTTCGGGATCCGCGAGATCACGTCGGAAGCGACGGCAAAAGGCGCGCGGCTGTTCCGCGTCAACGGCAGACGGATTCTGATTCGTGGCGGCGGGTGGGCCTCCGACATGTTCTTCCGCCCGCAGCCCGACCGGCAGGACGCGCAGCTCCGCTACGCGCTGGACATGCACCTCAACACGATCCGACTCGAGGGCAACTACGAGGACGACCGTTTCTTTCACCAGACCGACAGCCTCGGCCTACTCGTGATGACGGGGTGGGTGTGCTGCAGCGCGTGGGAGCAATGGCCGAGGTGGGGGCCGGAGCAGCATGCGGTGGCGGCCGCGTCGCTCCGCGACCAGATCCGCCGGCTGCGCGGCCATCCCAGCGTATTTGTTTGGCTCAATGGCAGCGACGGTCCGCCGCCGGCCGACGTCGAGCGGATGTATCTGGCGATCGAAGCGCACGAGGCGTGGCCGAACCCGACGATTTCCTCGGCCAGCGCCACGCCGACCGACGTCAGCGGGGCCAGCGGCGTGAAAATGACGGGGCCGTACGACTGGGTTCCGCCGTCATACTGGCTCGAGGACAGCACGCACGGCGGCGCGTGGGCCTACAACACCGAGACCAGCCCCGGCGCCGCGGTACCACCGATCGAGAGCATGCGCCGCATGATTCCCGCGAGCGACATCAAATGGCCGCTCGACAGTGTGTGGCTCTTCCACGCTGCGGGCGGCCAGTTTGCGCATCTGCTCGACCGGTTCAACACGGCACTGGCGACGCGCCACGGCGAGCCGAAGAGCGTCGAGGACTACACCGCCACGGCGCAGCTCATGACCTACGAAGGCGAGCGGGCGATGTTCGAGGCGTACCGTCGCAACGCGTACACCTCGACCGGCGTGATCCAGTGGATGCTGAACAACGCGTGGCCGTCGATCTACTGGCACCTGTTCGATTGGTACCTGCAGCCGGCGGGCGGCTATTTTGGCGCAAAGAAGGCCAATGAGCCGGTGCATGTGCTGTTCTCGTACGACGACCGATCGGTGACGGTCGTGCACAGCGGCTCGGACCGTACGCCACTGCGCGGCGTGCACCTTCGGTCCCGCATTATGGGTGTCGATGGCTCGGAGCTGCTCGCGCGCGATACCGTCCTCGACCTGGTGCCCGACAGCAGTTTGCGCGTCTTCACGCTGCCCGAGCCGACTGGCTTGGCGGCTGGAGCTGCATATTTCGTGGACCTTAGACTGACGAGCGCGGACGGACACCCGCTCAGTACCAACTTCTACTGGCTCTCCACGCGTCCCGACGTGCTGGCCGATACGTCGACGTGGTATATGACGCCGGTCAAGACGTACGCGGACCTCACGGCATTGCGCAGCATGCCAGCCGCCTCAATGAGCGCGGCGGTGCGGTTTAGTAGTGACGCCGGCCGGGGCGAAGCACGCGTGACGTTGAGCAACCCGAGCCGATCGGTCGCGTTCTTTCTGCGACTGCAGGTGACCGGCCGCGGCGGGCAGGAGGCGTTGCCGGTGTTGTGGCAGGACAACTACGTGTCGCTCTTGCCGGGCGAGACCCGCGTCATCGCGGCCAGCTATGCGGAGCGCGACCTCGGTGGTGCGCCACCGCAGGTTGTCGTGAGCGGGTGGAACGTGCGTCGGACTGTTGCTCGTTAGGTGCTCACAATCGAGCACATCGCGTCGGCGGCACTGATCCCGAAGCACGCGAGCGCCGTCCAGAATCTCAAACCACAATCCAAGCCGAGTATGAAATGACGAACCAAAAGACGCAGCCGCGCGTGACCTCCTTCGCGCCCCAGTTTCTCGTGAACGATCTGGAGCGCTCCATGACCTACTACCAGAAGCTTGGCTTCAGCTTCGGCGAGCCGTGGGATGGCTTCTACGCGATCGGCGAACGGGATGGGCTCGAGCTCCATCTCAAGGAAGCCCCCAGGAGCCCGGCCGAGCGACAATGGCGGCGCGACCAGGAGCACCTCGACGCGGCTGGCGGCGTGGATGGGATCGACGCCTTCTATGAACAATGTCTCGCGAACGGCGTGACGGTCCTGCGGCCGCTTGCGGCGACGGCGTGGGGCACGAAGGACTTCTACGTCGAAGATCCGGACGGTTACATCATCTCGTTTGGAGGCCGCCCATGAGACGCCTACTCGCCTTGCTCGCGCTCTGCGTCTCGGGGGAGGCACCGGCCATGGCTCAGATGCCGGGCTCCGCGGTGCCAGACACCGTGAACGCCATGCTGCGCCGGATCTTTGCGTCGGGAGACTTCGCGCCGCAGCGCTTTGGCCCCGCGCGCTGGATCGAAAACGGCGCCGCCTACACCACCGTCGAACGCTCGGGGGGGGCCGACAACACCAACGCATTCGACATCGTGCGCTACGCCACCACGACCGGCGCGCGCAGCGTCTACGTCTCGGCGCGCCAGATGACGCCCCCAGGCACGAACGAAGCGCTCGATTTCGACGACTACGCCTGGTCCACCGACGGCAACCTGCTGCTGCTCTTCACCAACACGCAGCGCGTGTGGCGCCAGAACACGCGCGGTGACTACTGGGTCTTGAATCGCAAGACCGGTGCGTTGAAGAAGCTCGGAGGACCGGACGCGCCGCCGTCCACCCTCATGTACGCCAAGTTCTCGCCCGCGGGTGACCGCGTCGCCTACGTGCGGCAGGGAAACATCTACGTCGAACGACTCGCCGACGGCGCGATCACCGCGCTCACGAGCGGCGCCGACTCGCTGCACGTCAACGGCATGACGGACTGGGTCTACGAGGAAGAGTTCGACCTGCGCGACGCATTCCGCTGGTCGCCCGATGGCGCGAAGATCGCGTACTGGCAGTTCGACATGACCAGCGTCGGGACGTTCGATCTGATCAACGACACCGACTCGCTCTATCCCCGCATCATCCCGATTCAATATCCCAAGGTCGGCACGGGCAACTCGAGCGTCCGTGCGGGCGTGGTGAGCGCCAATGGCGGTGCGACCACGTGGCTGCAGATCCCCGACGACCCTGCGCAGAACTATCTGCCGCGGATGGAGTGGTCTGGGCCAAACGAGCTGGTTCTGCAGCGCATGAACCGGCTTCAGAACACCAACCGCGTCATGCTGGCCGACGCCACCACGGGAGCGACACGCACGGTCCTCACCGAGCGCGACAGCGCCTGGGTGGATGTCGTGGATGACATTACCTGGCTCGCGAAAGGTTCCGACTTTCTGTGGACGAGTGAGCGCGACGGCTGGCGGCATGTCTATCGCGTGAGCCGCGACGGGAAGCGCGTCACGAACATCACGCCGGGCGCGTTTGATGTCGTGACGGTCGCCGGAGTGGACGAACCTGGGGGCTGGCTCTACTACATCGCCTCGCCCGACAACGCGACCCAGCGCTACTTGTACCGGACGAAACTCGATGGGAAGGGAACCGCGGTGCGCGTGTCACCGGCTGCCGCGGCCGGAACGCACAACTATCGGATTTCGCCCGACGCCCACTTCGCATTTCACACCTATTCGCATTTCGACACGCCATCGGTGACGGAGCTCGTCGAGCTGCCGTCGCACCGCGTCGTCCGCACGCTCGTCGACAATGCGAAGCTGCGCGCGGCCGTGGCGCCACACATCGGGCGTCCCGGCGAATTCTTCAAGGTGACGGTGGGTGACGGCGTCGCGCTCGATGGCTGGATGATCAAGCCGGCGAATTTCGACTCGACGCGCAGCTATCCGCTGCTGGTCTACGTGTACGGGGAGCCGGCGGGGCAGACGACGAACGACGCCTGGGGCGGCGGGGGTTCGCTCTGGTATCACCTGATCGCGGATCAGGGCTACGTGGTGGCCTCATTCGACAACCATGGCACACCGGCGCCGCGGGGGCGCGCGTGGCGGAAGATCGTCTACGGCGCGATCGGCATCCTCTCGAGTAAGGAGCAAGCGGACGCCGTGCGCGCCTTGACGGCGTCACACAGTTATCTCGATCGCTCCCGCGTCGCGGTGTGGGGCTGGAGCGGCGGCGGCTCGAGTACGCTCCAGGCCATGTTTCGCTATCCCGATGTCTATCAGGTCGGGATGTCGGTCGCGCCCGTGCCGGACGAGCGGCTCTACGACACGATTTATCAGGAGCGCTACATGGGCCTCCTGCAGACGGCCGCAGACAGCGCGCGCTACAACCGCGCGTCGCCGATCAATCAGGCGCAGGGGCTCAAGGGACGGCTGCTGATCGTGCACGGCTCCGGCGACGACAACGTGCACTATCAAGGTACGGAGCGTCTGGTCAATCGCCTGGTCGAGCTCGGCAAGCCGTTCGATTTCATGGCGTATCCCAATCGCTCGCACTGCATCTGCGAGGGCCGCGGGACGACGCTCCACATCTACTCGCTGCTGACGCGGTATCTGATGGAGCATCTGCCCGCGGGGCCGCGGCCGCTGATGCCGTAAGGGCCGACTAGCGGCGCTGCTTCACCTCGTCCCACAGCTTGTCGAGCTCGTCGAGCGTGGCCCGGCCCATCTCCAGGCCGCGCTCTTCGGCGAGCTTCTCGACCGCCTCGAAGCGCTGCTGGAATTTCGCATTCGATCGCTCGAGCGCGGCGCGCGGATCGACTGCGAGCTTTCTGGAGAGATTCACGACGGCAAACAGCAGGTCGCCGATCTCCTCCTCGATCGGTTCCCGATTCCCTTTTCGCGTTTCCGCTTCCAGCTCGCTGATCTCTTCCTTCACCTTCGCCAGTGGCCCCGTGGCGTCAGGCCAGTCAAAACCGATTCCCGCCGCGCGCTCCTGCAGTCGGTATGCCATGAGTAGCGGGGGCAAGGTCGCGGGCAGCCCCGCGAGGGTGCTCCGCTTCCCTCCGGCGCGGGGCTCGCGCCGCTTCGCGAGCTCCCAGCCGACGTGGTCGTCGCCGCCGAGGCGCCGTTCGCCGAACAGATTCGGATGCCGCCGCCACATCTTCTCTTCGAGTGTGCGCGTGACGACTTCCGCGTTGAACTGTGAGCGTTCTTCGGCGATCACGATCTGAAACGCGAGATGGAGCAGCATGTCGCCCAGCTCGTCGCGCATGGCCGCGGGATCGTCAGTCTGGATCGCGTGATCGAGCTCGAGGGCTTCTTCGACGAGATAAGGACGCAGGGTTTGGGGGGTCTGCGCGCGGTCCCACGGGCAGCGCTGCCGAAGCTCGCGCACGAGTCCCAGAGCACGTCCAAGCGCTGAATCGCCTTGCATTTAGCCTCCGGGCCGGGTAGAATACCCGCGCCAGTGAGCGTGTCAACGAGGGGCAAAGCCTGGGTCGAAGTGGACGTGGAAGCCCTCGTCGACAACGCCCGAACCCTAGCAAAGATAGCAGGCACACGGCTCCTCCCTGTCGTCAAGGCGAATGCGTACGGGGTCGGAGCCGTCCTAGTATCTAAGGCCCTCGAGCAGCTCGATCCCTGGGGCTACGGCGTCGCGACGATCGATGAAGGCGCGGAGCTGCGTGCGGCCGGCATCACGCGCCCCATTCTCGTCTTCATGCCTGCGCACCCGCAGTGGTTCGACGAATACGACCGTCATCACCTGACGCCGGTGCTCGGCGACGCGGGCGGTATCCTCGAATGGACGACGCGCGGTGACCGTCCTTTCCATGTCGAGATCGACACGGGGATGGGACGCGCGGGGGTCCGCTGGGACGCAGTGGACGAGCTGGGCGAAGCGGTCGATACGCCGTCGTTCGAGGGCTGTTACACCCACTTCCACTCGGCCGAACGGCGCGACGGCTCGGCCGAGCAGCAGTTGGAACGGTTTCACGGTGCGGTCGCGAAGTTGCCGCGCCGGCCGGCGCTGCTGCATGCCGCCAATAGTGCGGGGGCGCTGCGGGGCAAGCAGTTCGCCTTGGACCTGGTGCGGCCCGGCATCTTTTTGTACGGCGGATCGCTGGCGGACGACTTGCCGCAGCCCAAGCCCGTGGTGAGCGTGCGCGCGCGCGTACTCAGTGTGCGCCGCGTCCGCCGCGGCGAGAGCGTGAGCTACGACGCGAGCTGGACGGCGCCGCACGACACCGTGATCGCGACGCTCCGCTGCGGATACGCCGATGGCCTGCGTCGCACCGCCGGCACCGCGGGCGGCGCATGCGTGCTGCTGCGGGGACAACGGCGGCCGATCGTGGGATTTGTGCAGATGGACATGGCCCTGGTTGAAACCGGAACCTTGGAAGTGCAGGTGGGGGACATCGCGACGATCGTGGGCGAAGACGCGAAGCAGCGCATCACCCTGGGGGAGCTGGCGCAGTGGAGCGGTGAGGTGCCACACGAGTTCCTCACCGGGCTCGGCGCGCGTCTGCCGCGAGTGCCTGAATGAAGTACGGGACCGGCCGCGCCGCCATCATCGTGCTGGACGGTCTCGGGACCGGTCCCGCACCCGATACCGCCGCGTATGGTGACGCGGGATCGGATACGCTGGGGAACGTGGCGCGTGCGGTCGGCGGATTGAAGCTGCCGAATCTCGAGAAGCTGGGGCTCGGCCGCTGCCGCGATGGAGCGGGCGCGGGTATCAGCGGGCTGTCCTCACAGGTCACACCGACGGCGGCGTACGGTGTCGCGCGGCCGGCATCGGCGGGTAAAGACAGTACGACGGGCCATTGGGAGATCTGCGGCGTGCGGCTCGAGAAGGCGTTTCCGACGTATCCCAAGGGGTTTCCGGTTTCATTGTTGGACGAATTCTCGCGACGCACCGGGCGGGGCTGGCTGGGGAATAAGGCTGCATCGGGCACGGCGATCATCGAGGAGTTCGGCGCCGAGCAGCAGCGCTTGGGCCGGTGGATCATCTACACGTCGGCGGATTCAGTCTTTCAGATTGCGGCGCATGAGCAGACCATTCCGCTGGCTGAGCTGTACCAGGCATGCGGCGTCGCGCGCGAGATGCTGAAAGGCGAGCACGCGGTCAGCCGCGTCATCGCGCGGCCCTTCGAAGGAAAGCAGGGGGACTACCGCCGCACGCCGCGTCGCAAGGATTTTTCGATCGCGCCGACGGGGACGACGCTGCTCGACCTCATGGCCGATGCCGGCGTGACCCGCATCGGCATCGGCAAGGTGGACGATCTGTTCGCAGGCCGGAACATCTCCAGCGAGCATACGCCGACCAATGCGGACGCGTATCGGATGATCGAACGGGCGCTCGATACGCTCGCCACGGGTTTTGTGTTCGTGAACGTGATCGAGTTCGATCAGACGTGGGGGCATCGCAACGACGTCGCAGGCTTCTACCAGGGGCTGCAGGAGCTCGACGCCTGGATTCCGCGGCTGGTGACGCGGCTTCGGCCTGATGATTTGCTGCTGCTGACCGCGGATCACGGCAACGATCCGACGACGCCTTCCACCGATCATTCGCGCGAGGTGGTGCCGATTCTCGCATTGGGCCCAAGCGTGCACCCGGTGGCGTTGGGCACGCGCCGGACGTTTGCGGACATGGGCCAGACGGTGGCGGAGTATTTCGGGTTGCCGGCGCTCGCGGCGGGGACGTCGTTCTTGAAGGAATTGACGGAGACCGAATGACCGACTTGGTCCAGCGCGCCCGTGCTGCGATGCAACATGCGTGGGCGCCCTACAGCCAGTTTCAGGTGGGGGCGGCGCTCGAGGCCCAAGACGGGACCGTGTACGTCGGCTGTAACGTGGAGAGCGCGTCCTACGGTCTCACGATCTGTGCGGAACGCATGGCGCTCGGCGCGGCGGTGGTGGGCGGCGCGCGGAAGTTGAAGCGCATCGTGGTGACGACGAACGTCGATCCGCCGGCGGCGCCCTGTGGCGCCTGCCGCCAGCTGCTCGCGGAATTTGGCTTGGATCTGGAAGTGCGGGCGGTAGGCCCCACCACGGAGAAGCGGTGGACGCTCGCGGCACTGTTGCCCGATGCTTTTACGAAGGAGACGCTGGACCGGTGAAGCGGAGTCGGATCTACTTTCTGTTGATTGCGGCGGCGGCATGCACCGAGCAGTCGACCGCGCCTGGCGTGTGCCCGGACTTCTGTCCCCCTGGGCAGATCCAGTCGCACGACAGCGTGTTTTCGATCATCGAGCGGGACTCCTCGTTCCGCGGCTATGTACAGTCGTTCCACGCGTTCACGATGACCGTCGCGGACCTTCCGGGTGTGGTGGACAGCCGCGCGTTCTTTACGACCGACACCGTCCTGTCGCGCATCCAGGCGAAAATTGGCGATACCACCACCGTCCCCAAAGTCGTGGACTCGCTGCGCGTGCGCTTCATCGTCGTGCAACGACCGAAGAACACGACGGGGTTGAAACTGCGTCTCTATCGGCTGCCGGTCACGTCGGATTCCACGTCCGACTTTGCCTCACTCGACCCCTATTTCGTGGCCGCGCCGATCGACAGTGTGGATATCAGTCGCCTGCTCCAGGTTCCCGGGGCCACGGACACGGCCATCACGAACTATTGGGCGACCATCTGTCAGACGTGCATCGACTCCGTGCGTGTGGACCCAGAGGAGAACGTATTGCTCACGCAGCTGGACTCGACGCTGCTGCTGTTCGTCAAGCTGGACACGCTGCAGGCGCCGTTGAGCGAGGCGGATACCGGACGTCTGGCGATCGGTTTCCGGGTCGCGGCGGACTCGTTCGCCAGTGTCGTACTGAGCACGATGGAAACGGGCGCCTCGAGTCCGCTCGTGCGGTGGTTCTATCATTACACGATTCCGGACACGGTCTCGGCGACGCCGGACAGCGTGGTAGCGAACGACAAGGTCGTACCGCCTCGCTTCGATAATTTTGTCTTTACCCCGCCGACGCCACCCATCGATTCCAACCTCGCGGTGGGCGGTGTGCCATCCGCCCGAACCATCGTCCGCGTTGCCATGCCGAACTTCCTGCACGATACGATCGATGTGGTGCGAGCGACGCTGTCGCTCGTGCCCGTCGGTGCCGTGCAGGGGGCTCCCAGCGATTCCTTCCGCATCATAGCGCGACCGGTGCTCGGCGATCTGGGTGCCAAATCGCCCGTGAACACGGGATCGTTTCTCGCAGACAGCACCTTCGTACATATCGGCTCGTCCGATACCGTGCGACTCGAGGTGACGAAGATGGTGCAGGCCTGGTCGCTCGACACGAGCCTGGTGACCACCTTCGTGATAGTCCCGCAACCCGGGATCGAGGCTGGGTCGTACACCGAGGCGCGGTTCTACTCGACACGGGCTCCCGCATTTCGGCCGACGCTGCGCGTCACGTACGTGAGCCGCTACCAGTTCGGCAGGCCATGACAACCACCGTCCACCTGACTGCGCTGCTCACGTTACTGCTCGCGGCAGGGACTTCGCGTGTCGCCGCCCAGAATTCGCAATTCGGGATTCAGGGCTTGGGCACGCCGGGCAGAGCGGAAAGTGCGAGGGCGCGGACCACAGGCGGCGCGTTTGCCCCGTTCGATCCATTCTCGCCGCTCACCGACGCGGTCCTCGCCGATGTCCGTCGCCTCAGCGCGAACATCGCGCTCACGACATCGTGGCGTACGGTGGATCCCACGGACGGTACGCAATCGTCACTGAAAGAAACCCGCTTTCCATCCCTGGTGATTGTGGGGCCGCTGACTCGGCGACTGACGATCGGTGGCGGCTTCACGACGTATCTCGACCGCACCTACGGTGTCTTGATCAAGGACACGATCGACATCGCCGGCGTGCCGCAGCCGGTGACCGATCAAATCACGAGCGACGGCGCGATCACCGACTTGCGCGTCGCCGTGGCGGCGCGGCTGGGGAAACGTCTGACCGTCGGTGGAGGGCTTCATAAGCTCACCGGTTCGACGCGCGAGGTGGCCCGACGCACGTTTGACGATACGCTGTACACGACGTCCGCTGCGCGCACTGAAATCGCGTACGGGGGCACCGGTGGTTCGGCAAGTCTGCTGCTCGATCTCTCGCAGGCGCTGCGGCTGTCCGGATGGGTGCGCTCCGACACGAAGCTGCGCTCCGATAACAACGGTAAAACCATCGCCGAGCACGACCTGCCGATCAGCTATGGCGGGGGCGTGCTGTGGCGCGCGGGCGCGGAGGCAAGCCTCGCGGGCAGCGTCGCGTGGAATAACTGGTCCGCGACGGGACTCCCGAATTCGCACGACACCTTCAGCTGGTCGGCGGGCCTGGAAATCGGAAAATTCGGCGCGCCCTTCCGGTTCGGCGCGCGACAGGGCCAGCTGCCCTTTGGCATCGGTGAAGCTCCCAAGGAGTCTGCCCTCTCCGCGGGCCTCGCCCGGCAATTCTCCGGGGGCCGCGGGCGTCTCGACATCGGGGTCGAACGCCTCGAGCGCACCGGGACCGGAATGAAAGAGCACCTGTGGACGTTGTTGCTGGGGCTCACCGTGCGGCCGTGAACGTCTTCTTCCACACCTTCGGGTGCAAAGCCAATCAGTACGACACCGACCGCGTGCGTGACGCGTTCGATGCAAGCGGGGCCGTGGTCGTGGATGATCCCGCGCTCGCCGATCTGGCGGTCATCAATTCCTGCACCGTCACCAGCGAAAGCGAAGTCAAACTGCGGCGCTTCGTGCGCCACGTCGCGCATGCGGGCCCCTCCCAGGTGCGCACGATCGTCATGGGCTGCGCCGCAGCGCTCGACGACGGCACGATCGCAGCATTGCCGTCGGTCCAGGCCGTGGTGCCGAATGCGGATGTCGAAATGGTGTTGCGGGCGGCGGGGCTCTCCTCCCCCCCTGGCCCCCTCTCCGTGCGGAGCGGGGGAACGAAGACCCGCGCGCTCCTCAAAATCCAGGACGGGTGCGACGAGCACTGCACCTTCTGCGCGACGACGCTCGCGCGCGGCGTGAACCGCTCGCGTCCGGTCGCCGATCTAATAGAGGAAGCGCGCGCGCTGGCGCGGCACCACGCCGAGATCGTGCTGACGGGAGTACACATCGGGACGTATGGCCGGGAGAGAGAAGCGGTGAATGGGGATGCGCCGTCATTGGGCATCCTTCTGGAGCGCTTGATTGCAGCCGTGCCTTCCGTGCGTTTCCGGCTATCGTCCGTCGAAGCGACCGAGGTCGACGGCTCGCTCGCGCGACTGCTGATCGAAGCTCCGCGTCATCTGGCCGGGCACCTGCACGCGCCGCTCCAGTCGGGCTGCAATCGCGTGCTCAAGCGTATGGGGCGCCACTGGTATACGGCAGAGACATATCGCGCGCGGATCGAGTGGCTTGCCGAGCGCATGCCGGTGTTTGGACTGGGTGCCGATATCATTGCCGGGTTTCCAGGTGAGTCGGATGAGGACCACCGTGCCTCACTCGCGCTTGTCCGCGCCTTGCCGTTTACGTATCTGCATATCTTTCCGTTCTCGGTTCGCCCCGACGCGCCCGCGGCGAAGCTTCCGCACCAGGTCCCTCCCGACGTGGTTCGCGCGCGGGCGCGCGAGCTTCGGGAGCTTGGCGACGCGAAGGCAGCCGCCTATCGCGCTCGCCGGGTGGGGCAGCGCGCCGACGGGGTGGTTACCGGCCGGGTGAAGGCTCAGGTTGAGGTGATGACGGAAGATTACTTGAGTGTCTATCTTGGTAGCGATCAGTGGGACGGGCGTCCCCGCTTCGAGGTGACGGTCAACTGACAATGCGCCGCATCTACATCGAGACCTACGGCTGCCAGATGAACGTCTCGGACTCCGAGCTGATGTTCGGTGTCCTGGGCCGCGAGGGCTATGTGCGCACGGATGATCCCGCGGACGCCGACGTGCTGCTCGTGAATACCTGCGCCGTCCGGGATCATGCGGAACAACGGGTGTTGGGTCGCATGGGGGAGCTGAAGCGCTACAAGCGCCCGGGTGATGTCCTGGGCGTGGTGGGATGCATGGCGCAGCGGCTCGGTCCCAAGCTCCTCGAGCGCGTGCCGCAGGTGGACCTCGTGATCGGTCCGGATGGCTACCGCGGTCTCCCCGAGCTCATCGCCCGGGCGCGTGACGGCGAGCGCGCGGCCGATGTCGTCTTCAAGGGCTGGGAGCATTACGAGGATGTCCCGCCTGTGCGCGACAATCCCATCTCGGCATTCGTCACGGTGCAACGCGGCTGCGATTATCGGTGCACGTTCTGCGTTGTTCCGATGACGCGCGGCCCGGAGCGCAGCCGCAGATTGGCCGACGTGGTGGACGAGGTCGTCCGGCTGGCGGGCGCCGACACCACCGAGGTCACGCTGCTTGGACAGACGGTCAACAGCTACCACGACGGCGAACATGATTTCGCCGATCTGCTGCGCGCGGTGGGAGCGGTCCCCGGCATTCGGCGCGTGCGCTTCACCTCGCCCTATCCGACGGACTTCACGCCGCGCGTACTCGAGGCCATGGCGGAGACGCCGGCGGTGTGCGAGCACGTGCATCTGCCGGTGCAGAGTGGCAGCTCGCGCACGCTCAAGCGCATGCTGCGTCGCTACGATCGCGAGCGCTACCTGGAAGTCGTGGCCGCATTGCGTACGGCGGTCCCTGGCATTGCGCTTTCGACCGACATCATCGTGGGATTCCCGGGCGAAACCGAGGCGGACTTCCAGGAGACGCTGTCGCTGGTCGAGCAGGTCGCATTCGACGACGCCTATACTTTCAAGTACTCGGTGCGTGAGGGGACGCCGGCGGTGCGCATCAAGGACCACGTATCCGAAGAGACCAAGACGGAACGCATCGGGCGGCTCATCGAGGTGGTGCGCCGCGTCGCGAAGCGCAAGAACATTGCGCTCGTCGGGACGACGCACGAGGTGCTGGTCGAAGGCCCGGCCAAGCGCGGCTCGCTGCTTCAGGCGCGCACGCGCACGAACAAGATCGCGTTGCTCGAGGGCCCGGCCGAGTGGATCGGGACGTATCGGCGCGTGCGGTTTACCGGCACGACGGGTTCCACCTTCACCGCCTGGCCGCTGGAGGCGCTCGCCGCGTGCCCGTCACCAACGTGACGTTGGAAGTCGTGCAGCGCGAGTACGGCGGCCTGCGCGATGCGTTCCCCAAGTTCTGCGGCTGCGACACCTGCCGCGGCGACGTGCTGGTCTTCGCGCTGAACCGGCTGTCCCCTCATTACGTCTCGACCCGCCAGGGCGAAATCCTGACCGGTCTGACGCTGCAGAGCGACGGCGAGAAAGCCAAGCTCGCGGTCGTGCTGCTCGAAGGCTTCCGGAAGGTCGCGCTCGCGCCGCGCTGCGGCGCGAAACCGACGCAGCTCTAGTCTGAGGCGGGCGTGCGCCCGCCAATCCTCTATCTCACGATCGCGTTCGCCGCCGGCTTGGCAGCGGTGTTGAACGGGGTCGACCTGCGTGTCACGGCGCTGCTCGTGTTGGGCGGAGCGGTGCTGGTGCATCGCAAGGCGCCGCTTGGCGCTGCTCTAGGCGTCATGCTGGTCGCGGGCGTGTTGTGGGGTACCGCGGCGCTGCGCGAGCAGCGCGCGTCGTGCGCTGGTCAATGGGCTCCGCGCGCCGGGGTGACCCGGGCCGCAATCATCGAACTCACCGACCCCGTCGCGGCCACGGGCGGCGTCACCGACGGCGTGATTCACGGTGGGCCGTGTCGCGGCGCACTCACCGTTCGCTGGCCGGCAGCTCACGCGGCGCGCGGCGGCACGACGTGGGTGGTCGCGGGGCGTTTTCTGCCCGAAGGCGGAACGGCGCGCGGGGTGCTCGTGGCGCGGCGCGTTCGGGAACTCGATGCCACACCGCGCGGTCGCGGCGGGCTGCGCGATCGCGTCGCCGCCCGCAGTCGAACACTGTTTGGCGCGCGTGCGCCGCTGGTGGATGCACTCGTGATCGCGCGCAGGGCGGAGCTCGATGCCGCACTGCGTGAGCGCTACACGCGCTCGGGATTGGCACACCTCCTGTCGATCTCGGGACTCCATGTCGCGTTCTTCGCCGCCTGGCTCAATGTGCTGCTGGTCCGGTTGCGCCTGGGCGCCCGCGCGCGCTTTGTCGCCGGCACCTTTGTGATGCTGGCCTATGTGTGGCTGCTCGGCTTTCCGGCACCTGCCACGCGGTCGGCGGCGATGCTCGCGGGGTTGGATGTCGCAAAGCTGCGGCAGCGCATCGTGGCGCCGCGCGGACTCGTTGCGCTGACGGCGCTCTGCGTGATGCTGGGCGATCCGTGGTCCGTGCAATCGGTCGGAGCGTGGCTGTCGGTGGGCGCCGTCGCCGCCGTGATCTGGGCGGGGCGTGCCACGGAGCGGCAGGCGAAAATCGTGCGGCTGCTCGCTCCGGCCGCGGCCGCCACGTTGATCACCGCGCCGATCACGGCCTATGCGTTCGGGACCGTTGCCCCGATCGGCGTGCTCGCCAATCTCGCCGCCATTCCGTTGGCCGGCGTCGCGGTGCCTGGTCTGATGGTTTCGCTGCTCGTGTCTTCGAGCTGGCTCGCGGCCGGCGCGGGACTATGCCTCGCACTGCTCGATCTGGTCGCGAAGACGGCAGCCGCGCTGCCCGGCGGCCATTTCATCATGATCGCGGGTCCCAGCGCGGCCGCGGTGTGGTCGGGGATCCTGGTGCTCGCCTGGTGGCTCTGGAACACTCCGCGCCGGCGCTGGACGATCGCGGCTCGGCTCGCCTTCGTCGCGGCCCTTGCGACATTGTCGGCGTCCTTCGGCGCCCTCCGGCGTCTTTCAGACTGTCAATGTCTCACCGTAAGTTTCCTTGATGTCGGCCAGGGCGACGCGATCGCGCTGCGCAGCCCAGCGGGTCGCTGGCTGTTGATCGACGGCGGTCCCAAGAGGGGGGGGCCATACGGCGATGCCGGGCGACGCGTCGTGGTGCCGTGGTTGCGCAGTCACGGTGCGACACAGCTGGCAGCGATCGTCGCGACGCACGCGCACCTCGATCACTTCGGCGGATTGCCCGCGGTGCTCGATGCGTTCGATCCGACGTTCGTGCTGGAGCCGGGGGAGCCGGTGCCTGATCCGGGGTATCTAGGATTCCTCGGCGCCGTGGAGAGTGACGGGGCAGAGTGGCGCCCGGCGCGACGGGGCGACCGGCTCGAGTTGGACGGCGTGGCAATCGACGTCCTGAGTCCGGACTCGGCGTGGGCGGCGAGCCAGACCGACATCAATGAAGAGTCGGTCGTGCTGCTGGTGAGCTACGGCGGCACGCGCCTTTTGCTCGCGGGAGATGCCGGGATGCCGACCGAGGCGCATCTCGCCGGCAGGGTCGGGCATGTGACGTTGCTCAAGGTGGGGCATCATGGATCGCGCGGCGCGACCTCCGATCGGTGGCTGGATGAGCTGCAGCCGGATGACGCCGTGATCAGCGTAGGTGCAAGGAATCGCTATGGCCATCCCGCGCCGGAGACGCTCGCCCGGCTGCGGGCGCACGGGGTCACCGTGCTTCGCACCGATGAGCGCGGCACCATCACCTTCACCGTCTCGAGTCATGGCACGCTCGCAAGCACAGACCTCCGTCGTCACGATTGAGCGCTTCATCATGGAGCAGGAGCGGCTGCACCCCGAGGCGACCGGGGAGCTGTCGAACCTGTTGTACGACCTGTGTCTCGCGGCCAAGATCATCTCGCGCCAGGTGCGCCGCGCCGGCCTGACCGACATCCTCGGCGAGGTTGGCGCGATCAACGTGCAAGGGGAAGTGCAGCAGAAGCTGGACCTGTTCGCTCACGACACCGTGCGCAACGCCGTCGAGCACACTGGCCGCGTCTGCGTCGTGGCCTCGGAGGAGGAGCAGGAGCCCATCCCAGTGCAGGTGCGTGAAGACCGTCGGAGTGGCAAGTACGTGCTGCTCTACGATCCACTGGATGGCTCGAGCAACATTGGCGTCAATGTGTCCATCGGCACGATCTTCTCGATCCACCGGCGCACTGCGACGAAGCGCGGGCCCGGGACGCTGGCCGATTGTTTGCAAAAGGGTCGCGCGCAGGTCGCGTCCGGGTACATCCTGTACGGCTCGAGCACCATGCTGGTCTATACCACGGGGCAGGGCGTCCACGGCTTCACGCTCGATCCCACGATCGGCGAGTTTCTGTTGTCGCACCCGGACATCCGCTCGCCCGACGTCGGCCAGTATTACAGCGTCAACGAGAGTCACTGGAACAAGTGGGCGCCCGGGATTCAGCGCGTCGTGGGCGCATTCAAGAACGGCGACCACGGCAGGGTCGAGGCCAAGAATGCGCGCTATATCGGATCGCTGGTCGCGGACATCCACCGCAACCTGATGTCGGGCGGCGTGTTCCTGTATCCTGCCGATGCCAATGCGCCACAGGGAAAGCTGCGGCTGTTGTATGAAGCGGCGCCGCTGGCCTATGTCGTCGAACAAGCGGGCGGCGCCGCGATCGATGGCCTGGGGCGCGACATTCTCGACATCACGCCGACCGAGCTGCACCAGCGCACGCCGCTCATCATCGGGTCCAAGAAGGACGTCGCGTTCGCGAGCGCGGTGCTCGCCGAGGCGCGATGACTCTTCCTGGCGAATGGCCGTTTACCCGCGGCATCTATCCCACGATGTACCGCGGCAAGCTGTGGACGATGCGGCAATACGCAGGCTTTGGAACGGCGGAAGAGACGAACGCCCGGTTTCGGCATCTGCTCGAGGCGGGTCAGACGGGACTCTCGGTCGCGTTCGATCTGCCTACCCAGATGGGCTACGACTCGGATCACCCGATGGCAGAGGGCGAGGTTGGTCGCGCGGGGGTAGCGATCGACAGTGTGGACGACCTGGCGCGGCTCTTCGAAGGCATTCCGCTGGATCGCGTATCTACGTCCATGACGATCAATGCCACTGCCGCGATCCTGCTCGCGATGTACATCGTCGTTGGAGAAGAGCACGGCATCGCGCCGAGCCAGCTGCAGGGCACGATCCAGAACGACATTCTCAAAGAGTACATCGCGCGCGGGACGTACATCTATCCTCCCGAGCCTTCGCTGCGGCTCGTTGCCGACATCTTTCGGTTCACGTCGCGCGCCAACATGAGCTTCAATCCGATTTCGATCTCGGGCTATCACATGCGCGAGGCCGGCGCGACGGCGGTGCAGGAAATCGCTTTCACTTTTGCCAATGGCCTCGAGTACGTGCGTCGTGCGTCGTCCGTCGGCGTTGCGGTGGACGAGCTTGGACCCAGGTTGTCGTTCTTTTTTGCCGCCTACACGAACCTGTTCGAGGAAATCGCCAAGTTTCGCGCGGCGCGACGGTTGTGGGCGCGCCTGATGAAAGAGGAATTCGACGCGAACGACGCCGCGGCACGGCTGCGGTTCCACACGCAAACCGGCGGCGCGACGCTGACCGCGCAGCAGCCGCTCAACAATGTCGTGCGGGTCGCGATTCAGGCGATGGCTGCGGTTCTGGGTGGCACGCAGTCGTTGCACACCAACTCCTATGATGAAGCCCTGGCGCTGCCCACCGAGCGCAGCGCTACGCTGGCGCTTCGCACGCAGCAGCTCCTGGCGCACGAGACCGGCGTGCCCGAAGTCGTCGATCCCCTCGGCGGCAGCGAATACGTGGAGGGGTTGACCGACAAGCTCGAGACAGCGGCGCGGCAGCTGGTGGAGGAGGTCGAGGTTGGTGGAGGATCTGTAAAGGCGATTGAGCGTGGCTATTTCCAGGACGCGATCGCGCGCAGTGCGTACGAGCAGCAGCGCGAGATCGAGGCGGGGAAGCGTGTCGTTGTAGGCGTCAACGAGTACGTGACGGGCGAGCCGCTTCCTCCGATACCGGCGCCCGACTACTCGAAACTCGCCGAGGCGCAACGCAAGCGCGTGGCGGAACTGCGGCGGACAAGGGACGGGGGACGCGTGAAGCGCGCGCTTGGAGCGCTCGAAGCCGTGGCGCGTCAGGCCGCGGCGCCGTTGATGGAATCGATTCTCGATGCGGTGCGCGCGCGCGCCACGCTCGGCGAGATCAGTGACGTGCTTCGCGCCGCGTGGGGCGTGCACGATCCCCGCTGACTGATGAATCCAAGGATACGGCTACTACGATGAAGAGTCTCGCCTGGCTCTCACTGGTGCTCGTTGCGATGATCGCGTGCAAGAACACCGCGGACTCGCAACACCTAGCCACCGCCGTAGTCTCGGGGCGGGTAACCATGGATACGGGTGGTTCCGCACCGCTCGCGGCGATGTATGCCCAGGCCACGCCGACCGTCGCCTGCGTCCGCGGAACCTTGTCAAACTGGGGACGGGCTGATTCTTCTGGTCGTTATCGTCTCGCGGTCTTCGGTGCGAGCGTCGGTAGCGGTGATTCGGGATGCGTTTTCGTGGGGGCGCTCTTTCCGCCGACGCAAAGCGGCAAAGACACAGTCCTGGGGCCGTTTCGGATGAAATTCGCTGACCCGCCGGTCGATAGCGCCACTGTAGATATCGTTATCCATCACTAGTCATATTCGGTTCATGATTCGTGTCGTTCGTCTGGGTACTCCCCGTGTCCCGAACGAGGGGGTACGCCTCGGCACCGTGCGGCGGCCTCCACGCGGAGTGCCCAAGACCGAACACGCGCGCCGTGACTTCTACGACGTCTGGGTTCCGGACCTCGCGCCGAGCCCGGTACTGTTTTCTTCGATCAAATCGCAGCCACTCACCGACGCCCGCTGGCGCACCTTCGCGCGCCGCTATCGAGCCGAGATGAAGCGGCCGGAGGCGCGCCGCCTCATCGAGTTGCTTGCGGCTCTTTCCAAGCACGCCAACTTTTCCATCGGCTGTTACTGCGAAACCGAAGCACGCTGCCATCGGTCGTTGTTGCGCGACCTATTCGTGGAGGCTGGTGCCAACGTATGCTGACACTCTTCATGACGTTTGCTATGCTGCAACAGGTCCAGACAGGGTTTCTCGATCGCAGTGTGACGGTGGGTGGGACTGCCTTTCATTATCAGGTGTACGTCCCCGCCGATTACGCGTCCAAGCCGAGCTGGCCGGCCATTCTGTTCTTGCACGGAGCCGGTGAGCGTGGTGACGACGGATTGCTACAGACGAATGTCGGCCTCGCCCCCGCGATCCGGCAGAATCCGTCGCGTTATCCCGCGATCGTCGTGTTTCCTCAGGTCCCGCGCGATTCGCAATGGGTAGGCGTGCCTGCCGACATGGCGGTTGCCGCGTTGCAGCAGACCGTGCGCGAATTCCACGTCGATCCCAAGCGGGTCTACCTCACCGGGCTCTCGATGGGTGGGCACGGCACGTGGTACATCGCGTACCGCCACCCGGAGCTCTTCGCCGCGGTGGTGCCGATCTGCGGCTGGATCCGCGATTTCCCAATGTTCCGCGGCTCGCAGCCCGTCGTCCCGGGAGACAGCGCCCAGGTGATGCCGCTGCTGGTGCAGAAGCTCGGCAAGACCCCGATCTGGATCTTCCACGGCGAAGTCGATCAGGTAGTGAACGTGAACGGCTCGCGTGAGCCGGCCGCGGCCTTGAAGGCGGCCGGGGCGGATGTGCGCTACTCCGAGTTGTTGGGGCTGAACCAC
>DATBFV010000096.1:0-2370 GCA_036558345.1 Gemmatimonadales bacterium
CACGCCGATCGGGTCGCGTCCCTTGAGATAGCGGTCGACGAATACCTGGTTGACGATTGCGACCGGCGGCGTGTTCAGGACGTCCGACGTTGCGAAATCGCGACCCTTGACGATGCGCGTGCCCATGGCATGGAACAGCGATGGGCTGGCGAAGCGTTGCCTCGTACCGGGCGGATTGGTTGCGTCGAACGGTTCGCCATGGAACTGCGCAAGGAGCGAGCTCTCCAATCGCCCGCGAGTCGGATATGCCGAGACGAGCCCCACGTCAGTCACGCCGCGGACGCTCCGCACCGCCGCCATGAGGTCTAATTGCGCCTGACGGCGAACCTCCGGCTGTCGGAATTGCGGCCCGAAGAAGGTCACGTCGAAGAGCAGCCGCCGGTCCGTCGCAAACCCGGCGTTGGTGTTCCGGAGATTAGAGAATCCTCGAACGAGCCAGCCCGCGCCGGTCACCAGCATGATCGCCAGCGCGACTTCGGCGACCGTCATCGCCATGAGCCAGCGTGCCGTCCCCCGCCCGGCGCTCGCCGACCGTGTGCTGTCGTTCATGAGCGTTCTCATATCGCTTCGGAGCAGACGAATCGCCGGAGCCAGTCCTATGATCGCTCCAGTGACGATGAGAACCACTAGCGAAAACCCGAGAACGCGCACATCGAACGACACAGCGTCGAGGCGCGGCAGGCGCGACGCGCCGAGCGCGAGCAGCGCCCGAAGTCCCATGGCGCCAAGGCCGACGCCGAGGATCGTTCCGGCGGTGGCCAGCACGAGCGACTCGGTCACGAGCTGACGCACCAGCCGACTCCATCCCGCGCCGAGTGCCGCTCGCACGGCCATCTCGCGCGCGCGCGCCGCACCGCGCGCGAGCAACAGGTTGGCAACGTTCACGCATGCGAGCAGGAGCAACAGCCCGGTCGCCGACATGACGATGATCAAGATCGGCCCCAAGTCACCGACGATCGAGGCGACCAGCGGCCGCGAGGTATAGACGCGGTTCTTGTCCGACGCAGGAAAATCAGTGGCGAGGCCGTTGATCACCGCCGCCATCTCGCTCTTCGCGCGTGCGTACGACGCCCCTCGGCGCAGGCGCATGAAAGCTTCCTGCCCGTGATTGGGGTCGGTGGAAGGAACACGCTGCGCCAGGAAGACGTCGGCGCCGTGCGGGATGTCGAGATCGCGCGGCGCGACACCGGAAATAGTAGAGTTGAATTCAGCAAAGTGAATCGGCTTGCCGACGACCGCCGGATCGTTGTTATACAGTTGCTTCCACAGGCGAGCCGAGATGACGACGGGAGGCGGCGGTCCTGGCTGAGGCGGGGCATTGGGCTGTGGGGGTGGGAGCGGCACGAAGTCGTCGTGCGCAAAACCACCGGTGGTCATCGGCAGCCCGAACAGCTCGAAGAACCCTTCCGTCACCTGGTATAACTGCACGTGAGAGGGCGTTCCATCCGCCGCGAGCAGCGTGAGGTCGCCCGGGATGTATCCGGCCGCGCGCTCGATGGACAACTTCGGATCATTCAGCCGGAAGATCTCTGCGCCCGACAAAAGCCCAGTGGTGATACGGCCGTCCGTGAGGGCAGTCCGCACGCTGTAAAGATCTTCCGGGTTGGGATACGGAAGCGGCTTGAGGAGGACGGCGCTCAGCGCGGTGAAGATCGCCGTCGTGGCTCCAATGCCGAGGGCGAGCGTGACAATCGCCGTGAGCGGGAATCCCGGCGAGCGGCGGAAAGCGCGGAGCGTAACGCGGAGGTCCTGCAGAAGGGTTTCCATATCTGGACTCCTGGTCGGCGCGACGAGCGATGGTCCAGCGTCAGCGTGCGGGCGGGGGGGGGGCGTGTTGATACTATTGCGGGACGCCAAGGCCGCAACTGAATAGTGATGGAGCTACACCGTCCTTACCAGTCTCGTCGCGAAGACCAGCCCCGCCGCGGGCAGCAATGCGAGGCCGATGATCGACAGGTTGGCCTGCCGCGACACCCCCGAGAGGTGCGCGACCAGCGCGAGCCCACTGAGCGCGAACACCGCCAACAGCAGACCATTCGTCAACCGGGCAGCCCGACCGCGCAGAAGCACCATCGGCAATGTGACAGCGAGCACCAGCCACAGCGGATTGAAGAGCAGGATATTCTCATTCGCATACGCGAACCTGTGATCTGTCGCCGTCCAGAGCAGCGTCAGAATTGTGCCGAGCAGGCCGCTCGCGGTCGCCCAGACGGCGAAGACGATTGCTGCGCCGACGCGCGCGGCGTGTGTAGTCCGTGCCGCCAAGCCAAGCCATGCAAACGCGCCCGCCACGATTGCGCCGACAATCCAGAGCCACGCGAAGCTCGGCGGCAGCGCTGGTTCGGGCGGCCGCGTTGAGGCGACCAATAC
>DATBFV010000097.1:0-36998 GCA_036558345.1 Gemmatimonadales bacterium
CGTCGCGACCGTCGACGTGCGCCACGATACGGAAGTTGCCCGTATTCTCGAACGCGGCGATCATCTCGCGGCTCGTGGGTGTGCGCGACTCATCCAGCACCACCGTCGGGATGTGCCGCACGTCGGTTTGAATCGCGAAGCCAAACAGCAGCAGTTGAATCACCGGAATGCCTGTCATGATGCCGAGCGTGAGGCGGTCGCGCCGCATCTGGATGAATTCCTTGCGAAACATCGCGCCGAAGCGCTTCATGGCCGGGGCTCGGTTTCCTGTTCATCCCGTTCCTGCAGGATGATGAAAGCGTCCTCGAGATCCTTGCCCCCGACCTGCCGCGCGACTTCGTCCGCCGTTCCGAGCGCGATCAAGTGGCCCTGGCTCATGAGCCCGATCCGCTCGCAGCGACCGGCTTCATCCATGTAGTGCGTCGTCACGATGACGGTCGTCCCCTGGTGGGCGAGTGCCGTGATCGTGGCCCAAAACCCTTTGCGCGCGGCGGGATCCACACCGGCGGTCGGCTCATCGAGGAACAGCACGGGGGGCCGGTGCATCATCGCGCACGCCAGGCCCAAACGCTGCTTCCAGCCGCCCGAGAGCGTCCCCGCAAGCTGGTGGAGCCGCCGTCCCAGTCCCAAGAACGCCACGACCTCCGCAATACGGCCGCGCCGGCCGGGACCCTCGAGCCCGTAAATCCCCGCGAAGAAGTCCATGTTTTCGGCGACAGTGAGGTCCTCGTACAACCCGAAGCGCTGCGACATGTACCCGATCCGCTCCTTGATGAGATCGGGCGACTTCCGCACGTCGACGTCGGCGACAATGGCGGTTCCTTCGGATGGCTCGAGCAAGCCGCACAACATGCGGATCGTCGTCGTCTTGCCCGACCCGTTGGGGCCGAGCAGGCCGAAGACTTCGCCCCTGGCAATCGAGAGATTGAGATTGCGGACCGCGACGATGGGACCAAAGCGCCGCGTGAGGTGCTGAATCTCGACGGTGACGGCGGCGGCGATCACGGCGCGAGCGGGATCTCCACGCGTACCGGCATGCCGGCTTTGAGCCGTCCTTCGGCGCCGTCCGTGGCGACCTTGATGCCGAAGACGAGGTCGGCGCGCTCGCGCTCAGTGAGCGCCGCGCGCGGCGTGAACTCGGCACGCGGCGCGATTTCGCTGATCGTTCCCGCGAAGGCGGTATCGGGGTAGCCGTCGACGCGAATCCGCACGTCCTGTCCCGTCCGCAGTCGTGCGACGAACCGCTCACCCACGAAGGCCCGGATCCAGGGAGCGCGCACCAATCCGACCGAGACGACGGGCATACCCGCGGCGATGACTTCGCCGCGCTCGGCGAAACGCGTCAGCACGATCCCGTCGGCCGGTGCCACCAGCACGAGCTCATCGCGAATCGCTTCCGTCGCGGCCGCGGCGGCGTGAGCGGCTTGGGATTCGCGAACCGAAGCGCGAACCGATTGCAGCCTTGCCGCCGCTGCCGCAGCGGCGGCCAGCAACCGGTCGAGGTCCTGGGGTGAGGCAATCCCCTGCGCCGCGAGACCCCGCGTGCGCGCCAGCTCGTTGGCGGTGCGTTGGCTGTCCGCCTCGGCGGCCCGGATCTCGGCGGTCCGCGTCGACGCCGCCTCCGCCAGTGCCCGCCGCTGCTCGATCAGCTCGGCGAGGCCGGGCTGGTCCAGCACGGCCACGGTGTCCCCGGCGCGCACCGAGTCGCCTTCATCCTTGAGCAGCCGTTGCAGCCGGCCGGACGCGAGCGGGCTGAGGCGGACCTCACGGATCTCGACCGTGCCGGCGACGGTGAGTGTGTTGGAGGAGCCGGCGCAGGCAGCGACGATCGCCGCGAGGGCTAGCGGCGAGAGGGGGATCTGGGAGCGCGCAGCCAATTGCCGGGATCCAGTGCGATGCCACCCTGGCCGCGGATCTCGAAGTGGAGGTGGGGCCCTTCGTCGCTCGACTGGCCGCCGACGTGGCCGATCACCTGACCGCGGATCACCCGATCGCCCTGATGTACCGTTGCATCGTTGAGATAACCGTAGAACGTGTAGTAGCCGCCGCCGTGATCGATCAACACGGAAGTCAGATACAGGCCGAGCGGTCCCGCGAGGCTCACGGTCCCGGCGGCAACCGCGCGCACCGCCGTTCCCACCGGCGCCTTGATGCCGATTCCATGGCGCGGGATGCGCGTGTTATTGGGACCGGTGGTCGTGCCGAACGGATAGATGATCGATCCCACGACCGGCCAATCGAGGCCGCCCAGGTCGGCGGTCGTGATGGCGCCGCTCGTCGTGCTCGCGCCGCGCGATTCCGCCTCGCGGCGCGCGCGCTCCAACGCCTCGATCCGGTCGTTCAGCGACTTCTCGTCGCGCTCGAGACGCGACAGCCGCTGCTCCGCCTCGCGCGCGTTGCGGCGCGTCTCGCGGAGGTTGGTTTCGCGCTCGTGCTCGAGTGTCAGGTAACGGCCCAGCTCGTCGGTGCGCTCGCGCCGCCGGCGTCCCAGCGTCTCACGGGCATCGACTAGCAACTGTCGCTGCCGCGCGACTCGGTCCCGTAACTTGTGCATGTCGTTCTTGAGCAGCACGTCCTGCCGGCTGACCAGAAAGAGGTACTTGTACCGCGACAAGAGATCCCCGAAGCTCGCGGCCGTGAACAATACCTGCCAGTTGTACAGCGGGCCGCGCTTGTAGATATCGACGACGCGCCGCTCGAGGACTGCGCGCTTCTCGAGCAGCGCGTCCTGCGCGATGAGCAGGTCGACGGTGATTTGGTCGATCTGACTGCCAAGTCCCGTGATCTGGCGGTCCAACTCGTTGACGATGCGGTTCGTGCTTTGTTTTTGCTGCTCGAGGTTGGCGATTTCGTCTGAGAGCGAGTGGGCCTGCGTGCGGAGTCGCTCGAGCTCCAGTTCGACTTCTGACCGCTCGCGCTTGATGCTCTCGAGTCTTTGCTGATTCTCTTGCATCTGCTGCTGGTACGTCGGGCGCTGCGCAAGAACGGGGAAGGGGGAAAGGAGCATGGCGGTGACGACGCGAAGCGCCAGCCGCCCCCATTCCCCATTCGCCGTTCCCCGCCGTCTCATACGCGCCTGAGGTGCCGGCCCACACTGATCGTGCTTCCCAGCAGACCAATCAACGCACCAAACGCGACTATCCCTGCGGCTTGTTCTTGCGTGAAGAATGCCGCCTGGAGGAGATACCGGTTGATGAGCGCGTAGGCGCCAAAGGATAGACCAATGGCGACAAGGCCGCCCAGCAGTCCCTTGATGGCTCCCTGCAACAAGAACGGGCGACGAATGAAGCCGTCCGTCGCGCCGACGAGCCGCATGATGGCGATCTCGCGGCTGCGCTGCAGCACCGCCATGCGGATGGTTGTGCCGATGATGATGATGGCGACCACGGCAAATGCGGCGCCGACGACGATCCCGACCGCAGCGGCGAGGCTGCGAAGCCGATCGACATTTTCCACCCAATCGCGTCCAAACCGGACATCGTCCACAAACCCGAATCCCCGCAGTCGCTCCGCGACGGCGCTCACGTGATCGGTGTCGCGAAAGCCCGGTTTGAGCTTCACCTCGATCGACGCGGGCAGGGGATTGCGCTCCAGCTCCTGCATAACGTCGCGCAGCTCCACCAGCTCGGCGCGAGCGCGGGAGAGCGCCTCATCCTCGGAGACGTAGTTGGCCGACTGGACTTCGGGGAAGGCCTCGATGTCTTTGAGGGCCTGTGCCACACCTTCGACGGGTGCGCCGGGGAGCAGGTACGCAACCACTTCCACACGCTCCTCGATCCCGCGCAGGGCGCCTTGCAGGTTCACCACGACGAGCCCGAACAGTCCCAGTACAAACAGCGAGAACGCGATGGTCGTCACCGAGAGCACCGAGAGCAACGGCGCGCGCTTGAACGTCAGCATCGCTTCGCGGAAGGTGAGGTTCACGGCGCCACCGCTTGGCCTCGAGGCTCACCGCCCCCTTCATCCACCGCGGAGTCGTAGACCAGGGCGCCCTCTTGCAGCTCGATGACGCGGTAGGGAGCCTGGCGAACGAGATCGAGGTCGTGCGTCGCCATCACGACCGCCGTGCCGCTCGCGTTGATGTCCCGCAGCAGCTGGAAGACGCCGCGCGTCGCGCGCTCGTCCAGGTTGCCCGTGGGCTCGTCGGCCAGGAGCACGGTGGGCTCGTTGACGAGCGCCCGCGCGATCGCGACGCGCTGTTGCTCGCCGCCCGACAGCTCGCGCGGATAGGCCTGCGCCTTGGCCGCGAGGCCGACTTGGGTGAGCACGCGCATCACGCGCGCCGAAATCGTTGACGCGCGGGCGCCCGTGACCTCGAGTGCGAACGCGACGTTTTCCTCGGCGGTGCGGTCCTCGAGCAAGCGAAAATCCTGAAACACGATGCCGAGCTTGCGACGCAGCATCGGGACCTCGCGCGGGCGCATCTCGTTGACGTTGTAGCCGGAGACGCGCACCTCGCCGGACGTGGGCCGCTCCTCGGCGTAGATGAGCTTCATGACCGTCGATTTGCCCGCGCCGGAATGGCCGGTGAGAAACGCAAACTCCCCTTTGGCGACGTGGAAGGAGACGTCCTTGAGCGCCAGGCCGCCCTTAGGGAAGGCCTTGAAGACATTGGTGAACTTGATCATCTAGTGTCGCGCCAGGGCCTGGGCGAAGTCCGCGATGATGTCGTCGGGATCCTCCAGTCCCAGGGAAAATCTCAAGAATCCGTCCGGGATGCCAGCCTGTGCGCGTTGTTCGGCCGTCAAGCTGGCGTGCGAGGTGAGGCGCGGCTCGGAGACGAGGGTTTCCGTGCCGCCCAGACTGGGCGCGTGCGCGGCGATCGTCAGCGCCTTGAGGAACCGCTCGGCGGCGCGCACGCCGCCTTTCAGCTCGATGCCCAGCATCCCGCCAAACCCGCTGAGTATGCGCTTGGCCAGCTCGTGATCCGGATGCGACGGCAGGCCGGGATAGTGCACCTTGGCGATCGAATCCTGCTTGGCGCACCACTGGGCGACCGCCAGTCCGATCTCGTTGTGCCGCGGCACGCGCACGGCGAGCGTGCGCATTCCGCGGTCGATCAGCCACGCGGCGAACGGATCGATCGCCTGGCCCCACACCTGCATCAGCCGCCGGACCTCGTCGACGACCTGGTCGGTTCCCGCGACCGCGCCCGCGATGACATCGGTGTGGCCGTTCAGGTACTTCGTGGCCGAGTGAATGACGAGGTCGGCGCCGTGCTCGAGCGGCCGGAAGTTCACCGGCGATGCAAAGGTCGAATCCACGATCAATGCGAGCCCTTCGGCTTTGCTGAGTGTCGCCACCGGCTCGAGGTCGATGACGCGCAGAAGTGGATTCGTGGGCGATTCCAGAAACAGCGCGCGCGTCGTCTTGCGCATCGCTTTTTTCCAGCTACGCGACTGCGTGGGATTCACGAACGAGACGTCGATGCCGAGCTTGCCGAATTCCTCGCGGAACAGCCGATGCACGCCGCCGTAGATCCACTCGCTCGCGAGCAAGTGATCGCCGGGCCGCAGCACGGCGAGATGGGCCAGCGCGACCGCGCCCATGCCGCTGGCCACAAATAGCGCCGCTTCGGCGCCCTCGAGGAGGGCGAGCTTCTTGCCGATGTCGAGCTGGTTGGGGTTGTTCCCGTAGCGGGTGTAGAGGACTTCCGTGGTCGAGCCGACCGGGTTCGTGAATGTGGAGCTTTGGTAAAGCGGGGGCGCGACGGCCGACCAGTCGGCGCGCGCTTTGAGATCGCCATGGATCGCGCGGGTAGACAGTCCCAGCCTGCGGCGTTTCACGCCGCGGTGAATCTGATGGAGCCCCCCGCATTGCGTGCCGCCAGCCGCCGCTCGACCAGCTCATCGAGCAGCGCCGGAGCCGGCTCACTCGCGCCCAGCCCCTCCAGCATTCCATCGGCGCGCTCGCACAGCACGGCCAGTCCCGCGCCGGAGAGCACCGGTTCGATTGCTTCACGATGCGCGTCGGTCAGCCCGCGCAGCAGCAGTACCCGGACCTTGTCCCGTACCAGCTTGGCGACGATCTCATCGGCGCAGGAATAGTCGAGGCAGCCGACGCCCGTGAAGTCCATCACCGCGATCGTCCCTGGTGACAGGGCGCGTTCGATGTTTTCGCGAACGGCGCGGCCGGTGGGGCGCGTGACGAGATCGGTGTAGAAGCCGGCCACTGCCTGCTGGAGCACCGCGCTCACCATGATATGAGGAATCACTTCTTTGACGGCCCTTTCTCCGACACTTGCTCCGGAATGATGAGCAAAACCTGAGACCCCGGAAATGCAGGAAGTCCATCCTTCAGCGGCACGTCGTCATCCCAGCTCGGCACAATGGCGATGCGGGCGGTGCCGCTGCGAATCGCCACCTTGCCTTCCCAGCGGGCGAGATAGCGGCGAATCCCGGCGAGGCCCTGACCACGCCCCGGATCCCGGAATCGGCTCACGCCCTGAATCAGCGCCGCCTCGAGCGCGGCAGCATCGCCCCAGCGCTCGCCGAACCGTTTCGACTGCGTGGGCTCCAATGAATGGCGAAACCCCACACCCGCGTCTGCGACTGCAATCACCACCACGCGACGCGCGAGCTTGCGCCGCCAGTTGTACGCCTGCACCGCGACCCAGCCGCCCGTGCCGGCGTGCTCCACAATATTCTGACAAGACTCCGAAAGCGCCATAGCGAAACCCATCGTCGCTTTCGGATCGAGCCCCAATTCCGAGCTGAGGATAGCGGACGCGCGCTGCTGAATCGTGCTCACGACGGCGTGCACATCCTCGGCCGCGCGCACCGGCGTCACGGGTAGCAACACGTCGCTCTCGGCGGCGACCTTGGCCTTGGGGACTTTGCCGTGGACTTCGAACAGGTCGGCCGCTTCACGAAAGAAGCCGGCGCGCGCCCAGTAGCTCACGACGTCCGGATTCGCCGGTGCCGTGAGCAGCGGACGCTCTCCTTTGCGTGCGGCCGCTTCTCCGGCGGCGAGCAGTCCCACCAGTCCGTAGGGCGAGGCCCATTCCGCCGCGTGTGCATCGAACAGCAGTCGCTCGCCGGCTCCGTCTGAGATCTGTGCGTAGGCCGCCGCGAACTGGTCGAAGGAACGGTCGTCGAACTGTGTGGGGACTTCGATCAGCCGCGTCATGCCACCGACAACTTGCCCATCAGATGATCGCGCAGTCCCGTCGCGCCGCGATGGGTCACGTTCCGGGCGCCGAGCTGATTGCCCAGCCGGATGGCGTCCTCGAGTGTGGCGCCGCCGACCAGCGCGGCCACAGCGCCACCGCCGAACACGTCGCCACATCCAGTCGGATCGATGATGCGGTCGAATGCAGGAGGATGAACCACCGGCACGGGGATCAGCTCGGTGCGAATCGGATTGCCCGTGAAATAGGCGGCGCCTCGCGCGCCGAGCGTGATACACAGTGCCGTACAGCCATGCGCGAGCGCGTCGGCCGCCACGGCCAGGGGGTCGGGTCCCACGAGCCCCATCTCGTCTTCGTTCATTTGCACGATGTCGAACGATCCAAACCATGCCAGAGCGTCCGGCAGTGGCCGCGCCACGCGCATGCCGCTGGGTTCCTTGCCGAGAAAGAGGCTGTGCAGGTCGGCGTAGATCGTCTTTGAGAAGCCGCGGCGTAGGAGCCGCGCGGTCTCGAGATTCAGCTCGTAGCCCGAAATGAAGTTCACATATAGTGCGTCGAGATCACGCACCAGCGGTCCCAGCTCCGCCCACGTCCAGGGAGGGACTCCGCCCGCCATCTGCTCGCAGCGCCGGTCGGCGGATTCGTAGCGCAGCGTGACGCGGTTGTTGGGCTCCGGAACTTCGATGAAGCGTGCGCCGTGTGCTGTGTGTCGTACGCCGGAGAGAAACTCGTTGGCCTTCTGGGCGAGGTCCCGACCGACCTTGATCAGGGGGACGATCTGCCAGTCATCGGGTAGCGCGGCGTCGAGCGCCGAGAGCGCGTATGAAATCCCGCCCCACTCCTGCACGGCGGGTTGCGCTGGGTCACGGCCGTAGATGGTATCCCACACCATCGAGCCGATGACGCCGATTCGCTTCAGCGCAGACCCCAGTTTTTTTGAATGAACACCGCCGCCGCGCCGTACACGCCGGCGGTACCGGGCAAGGTGCCGGGCACGATCTTGCAGGCTTCCCAGATCGGCTTGAAGGCCCGCCGCTTGACCTCGCTCCGCAGCGGGCTGAACAACTTCTCGCCCGCTTGGGTGACGCCGCCGCAAATCACCACGACCTCGGGGTTGAAAATATTCATGAAGCTGGCCACTGCGGCGCCGAGCAGCGTGGCGGTATCGCGGACGACTTCCAGTGCCCACGCGTCACCGTCGTTAGCGGCTTCATAGATGATCTGCGCCGTCAGTTTCGAAAGATCGCCGTTGACGTACTGCGACAGCGACGTCTCCACTCCCGACTGGATCCCTTCGACCGCGCGCTCCGCGATCGCCGGCCCCGAGGCGTAGGCTTCCACACACCCGTAGTTGCCACATTTGCATCGCCGGCCAGTGGCGTCGATCGTGACATGCCCGAACTCGCCGGCCGAGTCGGTGACGCCGCGATAAATGTCTCCATCGATGACGATTCCGCCACCAATGCCGGTGCCCAGCGTCAGGCCGATGACGTAGGTTGCGCCGCGGGCGGCTCCGCGCCACCACTCGCCGTAGATCGCGCAGTTCGCGTCGTTGTCGAGCGTGGCGGGCAGCCCCAGACCTTCGCTCACGCGATCGCGCAGCGGCATGTTGGTCCACCCGAGATTGGGCGTCAGGAGGACGACGCCCGTCTTCGTGTTGAGCGGCCCCGGCGAGCCGATCCCGACGCCCTCGACCTTCTTCCCGGATTCTTTGATCGACGCTTTGGCGAGCTTGATGATCCGGCCGATCACCGGATCGGCGCCTTGCGCCGCGAGCGTAGGCTCCGACACGACGCCGTGAATCTCGGAGCCGTCCTCTGCGACAACTCCGGCAACCAGATTCGTTCCTCCGACGTCAATTCCGACGACGTAGCGCACCCATGTCCTCGATGGCTCGAACGACGGCCAGAGCGGTGAGGTCACGCATACAACGGTGATGACCCAACGGGCACTTTGGCGGCCCATGCGGCGAGCAGGGGCGGCACAATAGACCATCCATGCCCAACGCCGCATCGCCGGGACGCATCGGCCCGAATCCGAATTCCGTTATGGTCGGGCCGAACAGCGCTACGATCGGCGTGCCCATGGCCGTGGCCAAATGCAGCGGCGCACTGTCGTTCGTCACGAGGAGCGCCGCCTTCCCAATCACCGCCGCCGATTGCCGCAGCGTCAGCTTGCCGCAAGCGTTGACGGCGTGCCCCCCGGACGGCAGCACGGCATTGACGATCTGCTCTCCTAACTCAACGTCTTCCACCCCTCCGATCACGACGACCGCACGTTCCCTCGCCAATTGGACGGCAAGCTCAGGGTAGTACGGCCATCGCTTGCTGCCCCAGATGGATCCCGGCGCCAGCGCGGCGAACGGTCGATCGACCAGGTCTGCCACCGCACGCTCATCTTCGGGTGTGGGTCGCAGTTGGGGACGATAGACGCCGGACGCCCCATTGGCGAGGGCCAGCAATCGGTCCGTTTCATGCCCCGTCTGAGGCTTGGGACGGCTCTCTGTATAGAGGAAGGACCAACTGCCCGAGAAGCCGATGCGGATCGGGATCCGTGCGAGCAGCGCCAAGGTGGCCGTTCTCAGCGATCGATGGGGTAGGTAGGCCCGGGCATAATGACCGGCCTCGAGCTGGCGGGCCAGTCGCCGCAGGCCCGCCCACCCACGATCGCGGCCGCGTTTGTCGTAGGGAATCACCTGCACGACGGCGGGGTGGGTCTCGAGCAGCGGCGCGGCGATAGCGGTCGTCACGACGTCAACCGGTCCATGCTCCGCCCCGAGAGCGGACAGGAGCGGCGTCGTGAGCACGACATCGCCAAGAAAAGCGGTTTGGATGACGAGGGTCGATGCGGTCAAGGGAGCTGAGCCACGGCCCACACGGGGTCGTGGTCGCTCGTCCCGAGCGTGTCTCGTACAATTCCCGCGAACTTCTGATCAGCTGCGGGCGCGCTAAAACCCTTCAAGAACACGTGATCCCAATTGAAGATCGCGGTCGTAAAGCCGTTGTGCTCGGTCGGCCAGACGAATCCGTTGGCGACGAACTCTTTGCCGATGCCATGGCTGTTCATGTCGCCGGCGACGATTACCAGCGGATAGGCGGCGGCATCCGCGACGATCGTGCGGGCCTGGTCGCGCCGCTTCGACGGCCGGATGTCGCTCGGCGTGCCGAGGTGTGCGCTATACACGCGAACTTTCACGTCTCCGACCATCACGGTCGCAGCAGTGGCGATGCGCTGCGCATGCCGCAGCCCGGCGATGTGCGGCAACATCAGTTTTTCGTCAGCGACAATCGGCCAGCGCGACAGCACGGCGTTGCCCATGTCGTGACCGGCTCGCGGATGCACGACGGCAGGATAGTAGATCCAGTACATCCCTAGTGCGTCGGCGATGCGGCGCGTCCCGTCTGCATCCATCTCCTGCAGGACGACGATATCGGCGTTCGGGAGCGGCGCCCGCGTCGTGAGCACGTTGATCGCGCGATCGATGTGCTTGCCCCATTGGACGTTGTAGGTGACGACGCGGATCGTGGCGCGCGGCGAGCTGGCCGTGATCGGCGCCGGGCCGGCGACAGAAAACACAGCCGGAGACCCGGCATATCGGGGCCCGAGCGCGCTGGGATAATTGAGCACCGCGCGACAGGCGCTCATCGCAACGGCGATCGCCAGTCCCAGTACCAGCGTGATGTTCTTATTCAACTTGAAGTACCGCCAAGAATGCCTCCTGTGGAATTTCTACCGTACCCACCTGCTTCATCCGCTTCTTTCCTTCGCGCTGCTTCTCGAGCAGCTTGCGTTTGCGCGTGACGTCGCCGCCGTAGCACTTGGCCGTGACGTTCTTGCGCAGGGGCCGGATCGATTCGCGCGCGATCACCTTCGTGCCGATCGCCGCCTGGATCACTACCTCGAACAGCTGCCGCGGAATCAGGTCCTTCAGCTTCTCCGCGATCTTGCGGCCCCATTCGAACGCCTTGTCACGATGGATGATAACGCTGAATGCGTCCACTGCCTCACCGTTGAGCAGCATGTCGAGCTTCACCAACTCGCCCGGACGGTATGCGAGGAATTCGTAGTCGAGCGAAGCATAGCCTCGCGATATCGTCTTCAACTTGTCGTAGAAGTCGAGAATGATCTCGGCCAGTGGGAATTCCCAGTCGAACTCGACACGCGTCGGGTCGAGATACTGCATCCCGCGATACACGCCGCGCCGCTCCTGACCCAGCTTCATGATTCCGCCGATGTACTCAGCCGGCGCAAAGATGCGCGCTTTGACGTACGGCTCCTCAACGTGGTCGACTTCGGAGCCGTGCGGCAAGAGACTCGGATTCTCGACCAACTCCATGCTGGCATCGGTCTTATAGACGTGGTACTCGACGTTGGGAACCGTGCTGATCAGATCGAGATCGAATTCGCGCTCCAGCCGCTCGCGCACGATCTCCATGTGCAACAGGCCGAGAAAGCCGCAGCGGAAGCCGAACCCGAGGGCTACCGACGTCTCGGGCTCGTAGTGCAGCGAAGCGTCGTTCAATTGCAGCTTGGCGAGCGCGTCCCGCAGTTCCTCATATTGTTCGGCATTCGTCGGATACAGACCTGCGAACACCATCGACTGGATGTCGCGGTAGCCAGGCAGCAGGTCGATGTCCTTGTGCTGGGCATCGAGAATGGTGTCGCCCGGCCGCGTCTCGCGCACACCCCGCACGTTTGCCACCACGTAACCGACCTCACCCGCCTCGAGTTGCTCGGCTGGTTTGTGCCCAAGCTGCAGGTAGCCGACCTCATCGACCTCGTAGACGTCGTCGCGATGCGCCCCAAACGCGATCTTCATCCCCGGCTTGATCACGCCGTCTACCACCCGGATCGAGGGGATCGCGCCCCGATAGCGGTCGTAATACGAGTCGAAGATCAAGGCACGGAGCGGCGCCTCGTGATTGCCGCGAGGCGGGGGCACCCGCTTCACGACGGCCTCGATGAGCTCCGGCACGCCGCGTCCCTCTTTGGCCGAGATGCGGAGGATCTCTTCCGGCTTGGTCCCGATCAGGTCGTGGATCTCCTGGGCTCGCTTGTCCGGCTCGGCGCCGGGCAGATCGATCTTGTTGAGGACGGGTATGATCTCCAGTCCCGCGTCCATCGCGAGCAGTAGATTTGACAAGGTCTGGGCCTGGATTCCCTGGGACGCGTCCACGACCAGGATCGCCCCTTCGCACGCAGCCAATGAGCGCGAGACTTCATACGTGAAGTCCACATGGCCGGGCGTATCGATGAGATTGAGCTCGTACAACTGACCATTTTTGCCGTGGTAACTCATCCGCACCGCATTCAACTTGATCGTGATGCCGCGCTCGCGTTCCAGGTCCATCGTATCCAGGACCTGCTCGCGCATCAGCCGCTTGTCGAGCGTACCGGTCAGCTCAATGAGCCGGTCGGCGAGCGTCGACTTCCCATGATCGATATGGGCGACGATGCAGAAGTTGCGGATATGATCCTGGCGCATGCGGCGCTAAATATAGCGAGTACCTTTCACTACCTTCCCCAATGCCTCCCATAACCGGTTGGTATGACCCTTCGCCAAAAGGCGGTGCCCTCCGCCTCGCCGCGAACAGTTACTTGCCGGCGAAGGGCGATCCCGCAGTGCGTCTCCCGGGACTGCGTCGCGGCGACCTGGTGGTGCTCGACAGCGGTCGCGTCACGACCGTCAACGGACTTCCCGCAGAGCAGCTCGATGGTCGCCCGGATTTCGCGTCGCTCGGCGCGGTTCATCCGAATCGCCCGCTCACGCTCGAGACGCCACGCGCGTCCAGCCAGCGCACGGCCGACATCCAACGCGTCGTCGATCTGATCTGCCCGTTCGGTTTCGGCCAGCGCGCGTTGATCGTCTCTCCACCCAAAGCCGGCAAGACGATGATGCTGCAGGCGATCGCAGAAGCAGTCGTCGAGAATCATCCCACGACGTTGCTGCTGATTCTGCTCGTGGACGAGCGCCCCGAAGAAGTGACGGAGATGGTGGACTGGGGGAGAGGCGAGGTCGTCGCATCGAGCTTCGATCTTCCGCATGAGCGCCACGTCGCCGCGGCGGAAATGGTCTTCGACCACGCGCGCCGGCAAGTCGAGCTGGGCCGTGACGTGGTGATCGTGTTGGACTCGCTGACGCGGCTGGCCCGCTCGCACAACACGACGGGGCGGGGGAGCGGCCGGACGATGTCGGGCGGTCTCGATGCGAATGCGCTGGCCAAGCCCAAAGCTATGTTTGGCGCGGCTCGAGCCGTTCCCAAGGGGGGATCGTTGACGGTGATCGCGACGGCGCTCGTCGAGACCGAGAGTCGGATGGATGACATCATCTTCGAAGAGTTCAAGGGCACCGGAAACGCCGAGCTGCGGCTGTCTCGCGGGTTGGCGGATCGGCGGATCTATCCGGCGGTGGACATCGCCGCGAGCGGCACCCGGCGCGAGGAGCTGCTCGCCGATGCGAAGACGATCGAGGCCAGGCACAAACTCCGGCGGGGTCTGGTCGATCTCCCGCCGGAGCAAGCCATGCAGAATCTGCTGCAGCTAATGAAGCGCGCTAAGACTAATGCTGAGTTGTTGAGCTCTTCGTGAGACTCTGAGACCACTCGAGTCCCCGAGCCGTCACGGCAGGCGAAAGTTCGCTCCCCGGATGGCGACGAGCAGCGTGGGCACCGCGAACAGCGTGATAGGCGTGGACAGCATTAGTCCGCCGATGACGGCCAGGGCGAGCGGCCGCTGTAATTCGCTCCCGGCCCCGATGCCAAGCGCCAGTGGCAACAAACCAAACAGTGTGCACAGTGTCGTCATCAGGATCGGGCGGAGCCGGACCCGCGCCGCCTCCCGAATCGCGCTCTCCAACGGCGCGCCATCCTCGCGCATGCGCAGCCGGGTGAAATCGAGCAGGATGATCCCGTTTTTCACGATGAGGCCCACCAGCAGGATGAGTCCCATGAACGAGGCGACGTTCAAGGCCGTGCCCGTGATCCACAGCATGAGGAGCGCCCCCACGAACGACACCGGTGCCACGAGCAGCACGACCGCCGGCTCCACGAATGACTCGAACTGCACGACCATGACCGCGCTCACGCTGATCGCCGCGAGGAACAAGACGAGCAACAACGCCCGGAAGGCGTCCTGCTGGCTCTCGTACTGCCCGCCGAGCGTGATTCGAATCCCGGGAGGCGGTGGTTGCGCTTTGAGAATGCGCCGGACGTCACCCATGACGCCGCCCAGGGCGCGGCCGCTGACGTCGGCGGTGATCGCGATCATCTGCTGCTGGTTTTCGCGCTCCAGACTCATGCGCGATTCGGCGGTCGTGAAGGTGGCGAGACTGCCGAGCGGCGTGCCTCCGGCGACGGGCAGCGCGCGCAGGCGCAGAGGATCGAAGCGCACGGAGTCGGGAGCGCGGACGCGGACCCCCACCGGCCGGTCTTCGGTCCTCAGCTCGCCCGCATCCACGCCCAGCAGCGCGCTGCTGACGACGTCGCCCACGTCCAGCGGCGTCAGACCGACGCGGCCGGCTTCCGCCTCGTTGACTCGCATCAGCATCTCTGGCGACGGCTCGCTCACGCCGTTGTACAGGTCCTCGAGCCCTTCGACGCTGTCGAGCGCCGGCTCGAGCCGGCGGGCGTAGGCCTCGAGCGAATCGAGCCGCTCACCGAACAGTTTGATCTCGACGGGCCTCGCGGCGCCGGCCAGGTCGTTGATGACGTCCGAGAGGATCTGCACGAACTCGATGTGCAGCCGCGGTACGGCGGCCGTGATCCGGTCCCGCACGTCGTCCATGACTTCGAAGATGTCCCGGGAGCGTTGTCCCTGTGGTGTCAGGCGCGCCACGATGTCGCCGGTGTTCTGCGCGGTCGCGAACAGCCCGAGCTCGGCGCCGGTCCGGCGTGAGGTGCCCTCGATCTCCGGCGTCGCGGCCAGGACGCGCTCGGCGATGCCCACCTCGCGATCGGTCTCATTCAACGCCGTGCCGCCGGGCGTGAAATAGTCGAGCACGAACGCGCCCTCATCCATCTCCGGGAGGAAACCGGTCTCGACCAGCCGCCACATGCCGAGGCCGACCAGCACCAACGCCAGCGCCGCGATCCCGATGCGGCGGGTATGGCGCAGGGTCGCGCTCAAGGCGCTCTCATAGCGCGGGCCCAGAGCATCGAGCGCCGTTTGCGCGCGCAGCAATGGACCGGCACGCACCGGCTCGACCTCGTGTCCGGTCACCAGCTGTTCGGCGAGGAGCGGAATGATCGTGAGGGCAAGCAGCAGCGAGACGAGCACGGCCACGGTGAGCGTGGTCGCCAATGCGGCGAAGAACTGCCCCACGACGCCCTGCAACAGGCCCAGTGGCAGAAACACCACCACCGTCGTCAACGTGGACGTCGTGACCGGCCAGATGAGCTCCTGGACCGCGGTGCGGATCGCGCGCGCGCGATCGGGCGTCAGGCGCAGATGCCGCGCGATGTTTTCGGTGATCACGACGGCGTCGTCGATCACGAGACCGATCGCGATCGCCATGGCGCCAAGGGTCATGAGGTTGAAGGTCTGCCCCAGGAGCCGCATCACGAATACCGTGATTGCGAGCGTCAACGGGATGGATGTCGCGCTGATTGCCGTGATGCGGCCGTGTCGCAGAAACACCAGCAGCACGATCACCGCCAGCGCCGCGCCGATCAGCATCGCGTCGCGGACGGAACGCACGGCCTCGCGCACCAGCAGCGCCTGATCGTAGATCGGCTTCACGTGGACGCCCGGAGGCAGTGTCGGCGCGATTGCCGCCATGATCCGCGCGACGCTGTCGGCCAGCGCCACCGTGTTGCCGCCGAGCTGTCGCGTGATGTTGATGAGTGCCGCGGGCCTGCCGTCGCCCGCGATGATCCGCACGTGATCTTCCGTACCGACCTGCACGCTGGCGACGTCCCGCACGTGCAGCGTGCCGCGCACCACCACAGCGCCGATATCGTCTGCCGCGTGCGCCTCCTGGTCGGTCACGATCAGGTATTGCCGGTAATCCTGGGCCACCCGGCCGACGGCTTGGACGGTGATCGCCTTGCGAATGGCAGCGGCGAGATCGGTATAGGTGAGCCCGTGCGCCCCGAGGCGCGCCGGATCGGCGATGACCTCGATCTCCCGCACATCCGATCCCTGTACGTCCACGCGGCCCACGCCGGGCACGCGCGAGATCAGCGGTTTGATGTCGTAGCGCGCGAGATCGTACAGCGTGGCGGCCTCGCCGCCTTCCACATTGTAGGAGAGGATGGGAAACAGCGACGGCGTCAACTGCTCCACTTCGATCTCCAGATCGGCGGGCAGAGTCGCCTGGATCTGATTCACCCGGGCGCGCACGAGCTGGAGCGCGCGATCCATATTCGTGCCCGCAGCGAACGTGATCGAGATCTCCGTCGCCCCGCGAATCGTGTGCGAGCGCACGCGCGACACGCCGGGCACGATGCTGACCGCCTCCTCGAGCGGCCGCGTGACACTGAACACGATCTGCCGCGCGCCCAGCGTCGAGCCCTGGGCAACGATCGTGATGCGCGAAAACTTGAGCTCGGGATAGATCGCCGACGGCAACCGCAGCGCCGCCCAGATACCGGCCGCACTGACGATCGCGACAACGAGATACACGAAGCGCCGCTGGCGGCTCAGCAGCTCGAACAGCGTCACGGCTGGTCCAGCCGGATCCTGGCGCTGTCGGTGACGCCGTACGCTCCGGTCGTGACGACGCGCTCACCGGGGGCGATGCCCTCCAAGATCTCCACCCGCGTCTCCGACCGGCCGCCCACGCGCACGGGGCGCGCGTGCGCGATCCCCGTCGAATCCACCACAAAGACCTGAAACGCGTCGCCGTCGGGAACGAGCGCTTCGACGGGCACCGTGATGGCATCGGCGTGTACTGCCGTCACGATCCGGCCGAACACCGACTCGCCGATGCGCAGCGCGCGGGACGTCGCGCGCGTCGTCCGGGCCCGCACCGCGACGGCTCGCGAAACGGAATCGAGCGCGGCGCCGACGCTGAAGACTGTAGCGGTTCCGAGCGGCTCTCCGCCGGCCGCGTCGCGCCCGCTCAGCATGAGCGTGTCGCCGGCGCGGATGCGGCCCGCTTCGGCGGGGGAGACGTTGAACACGATGTCGAGCGCCGCAGGATCGGCGACCTCGACGAGTGTCTGGCTCGCGTCCACCGAGGAGCCCAGCACGGCGTTCATCCGCGTGACCACCCCGGCGAGCGGGGACCGCAACGTGGCCAGCTCCTGCGACCGGCGCGCGGTGACCGCGGCAGACCGCGCGGCTGCGAGATCGGCGGCGGCCTGATCGGCCTCTTTTTGAGGAACGATGCCGGCCTGCGCGAGACGGGCGGCGCGCGCCGCGCTGTGCTCGGCGCTCGACAGCGCCGCCTCGGCGCTTTGGGCTGCCGCATCGAATGGCCCGTGCTCGAACTCGATCAGCGAGTCGCCCTTGGCCACCCGCTGGCCGGCGACGACAAAGATGCGTGCAACCCTCGTGGGCCCCGGTGCGGCGAGCGCGGCATCGCGGTCGGGGCGCACGCTCACCGTCCCGATCGTATTCACGGTCAACGCGAACGGCTCGCGCGTTGCGAGCTCGGTGCGAACGCCGGTCACCCCCGGCGCTTCCGCCGCCGATTCATTTCCTCCGCGTTTGCACGCGGACAGCGACACCGCCAGCGCCAGAGCAAGCCAGAGGCGCGACCTCATGGCTGCCCCGCCGGCGCGGTCATCCAGCGCAGCATGCGAAGCGCCGCGTCGGCCGCGGCCAAGTCGTCGATGTAGCGCGCGAGAATCTCCCGGGCATTGCGCTGGGCTTCCAGGACGTTGGCGAGCGGCACCGCGCCCTCAGCGTAGGCTTGCAGTGACATGGCCGCGATCCGGTTGGCGCTCGCGACGAGATCGGCCGACCGTCGCGCGCGATTGCGGGCCGCCGCGAGGTCCCGGCGTGCCTGTGCCACGGCGGCGTCGGTTTCGCGTCGAGTCAGCTCGAGCTCCGCGCGCGCGCGGTCGCGGTCCGCGATGGCGCGCGTGACCTCCCCGCCGCTCTGGTTGAATAAAGGAAAGGGAATCGAGAACCCGATCACCGGCAGCAGCGCATCGGGGTTTACGGCTCCGGGGTCCACCTTGTCGAATCCGAACTGGACACTGGGCGCGAACCGGTTCGCGCGTGTTAGGCTCACCGTACGCTCAGCCGAGCGCACCAGCGCGGCCGCCGAGGCGACGGGCAAGTATTCACCGGCCGCGACTCCCCCGGGACCCGCGCTGCTGTCCCCGGGTGGGAGGAGGGAATCCACGAGTACGATCGACGGCTCGTCGCCGCTCAGGCCGATCTGAAGCTGGAGCGACAGCAACGTTCCCAGCGCCGCCAGGGAATCGTCGACAGCGGAATTCTCGAGCTGCCCGGCGTTGACCGCGGCAAGTCGCACATCGAGCTCGCTCACATCTCCCACCTCGCGCCGCAGCTGCGCGATCTTGAACAGACTGTCGGCATCGTCGGCCGTCCGGCGGGAGAGCCGCGCGTGCATGGCCGCCGCAATGCTCCGTGTATAGGTCGTGTCGACGTCGAAGACGATCGCGGCGCGATCGTAGGCGAATTGATAACGCGCCGCGTCACGGGCGGCCTCCGCGGCTCCGATGCGTGGCGAGCGGATCCAGGGCAAGTCCAGCGGCAGCTCGCCGAGCAAGTGGTAATGCGGCGGGTCTTTGGTGTAACTGCCCGAAACCGTCGGATTGGGGAACGCGCGCGCCGTGCCCACGGCGCCGCGCGCCGCCGTGGTGTCGGCCCGCCCGAGCGCGATGCGTGCGCCTCGCAGCAGCGCGGCGGCGACCGCGTCCGCACGCGAGACCGGTTGCTGCGCCGAGAGCGCGCCGGGTATCAGGCAGGCGAATGCGAGACGGACCAGTCGCATGGCCCGGAAGCTAACGACCGGAACCTTACGGCAGCCTTACACGACCGTGGGGCCCGGGGGGGAAATCGATCTCGACGCGCGTGCCGTTGGGGTCCGAGGAAACCGCCAGGCGCGCGCCGTGGAGGTCGGCGATCCAGCGCGCGATGGGCAGGCCCAGGCCCGAGCCTTCGGCGTGGCTGCGCGCGTTCTCGCCGCGGTAAAACCGTTCGAAAATCCTAGGCACCTGATCGGGCGGGATGCCGATGCCCGTGTCCGACACGACGACGGAGCGCTTGCCGTCCTGAGCGATGACGTCGAGACGGACTTGGCCGCCAGCGGGTGTGTACTTGATCGCGTTGTCGAGCACGATGAGGATGAGTCGCTCGATCAATTCCGCATCGCCTGCCGTCTGCGCCTCGTCGAACGACCCGACCACCAGCGCGACGCCCTTGTGCTCGGCTAATGCCCTGGCGGACGACACAGCCTGCGACGCGACGTCATCCAGGTAGAGCGCACCGGGCACGACCTTTCGCTCGCCGGCATCGGCGCGCGCCAGCGTGAGCAGGTCACCGACGATCCCGCCCAACCGATCCGCCTCGTGCTCGATGGCCCGGAATGTGGCGGCGTCGCTTTCAGGATCTCGGGAGTGGGACAGCGCGATCTCGGCTCGTGTGCGCAGGATCGTGACCGGCGTGCGCAGCTCGTGCGCGGCATCGGCCATGAAGCGTTGCATTTGCTCCATCGCTCGCTCGACGGGCACCGTCGACTGACGGGCCAGGAAGAATCCTCCTGCCGCCACCAGGATGAGCGCGGCCAGCGCGGCCGTGCCGAAAATGCCGATCAACCCGGCGTACTGTTCCCGGAGGTTCGGACGCTCGGCGACCGCGACAGCGACGTACCGGGTGGCGGACGGGGCGGCGAAGCGCTCGGCGTGCAGTCGCCAGTGGCGGCCGTCCCGAGAGATCTGTTGCGCGTTGGTTCGTCCCGTTGCCGCGGCCGCGTAGGCCGCGTCGGCGATCCAGGCCGGTGCGTGCGGCGGAGTAATCGGCTTGCCGGTGCCGTCGAACAGGTAGAGATCGCGGTCGGGAATGTGCAGCTCCTCCACGGCGTCAGCGGCCTGTCCCGCGGCCCGCTCGGCTTCGAGATCGTGCGTGGCGCGCTCGATCGCCGCGGTGGCTTCGGTGAGCGACGAGTCGATCCGCCGGGACACCTGCGTGCTGATGGAGAGAAATAAGCCGGCGCCGAGCACGAGCAGGATGAACGCGAACGTCCCGGCATACCAGAGCGTGAGACGCACGCGCAGCCGGCTGAGCGTCATTCCTGAACTCCCAGGCGGTACCCCGCGCCTCGGACAGTCCGGATGAGCTTGGGGTCGTGCCCATCATCGATCTTGCTCCGCAGTCGCCGCACGAGGACGTCGAGCACGTTCGCGAACGGATCGTGATTGTTGTCCCACACGTGTGCGGTGATCGCGGCGCGGTCCACGACGTGATCCTGATGCCGCAGCAGGAACTCCAGCAGCGCGAATTCTTTCGCCGTCAAGTCGATCGCTTTGCCTCCGCGGCGCACGTGCCGGGACGCGAGGTCGACCTCGAGATCCGCCACGCGCAGCGTCGCGGGCGTGAGCGCCAGCGCGCGGCGCCGCGTGAGCGCATGCAGCCGCGCCACGAGCTCCCGGAATGCGAACGGCTTCGTGAGATAATCGTCGGCGCCGACCGCAAGCCCCCGAACACGATCGTCTACGGCGTCGAGCGCGGTCAACATCAGCACCGGGACGCTCACGTTCCGACGTCTGAGGTCGGCGCATAAATCGTAGCCCGACCCGCCGGGGAGGCGCACATCGAGAATGAGGACGTCGTAGTTTCCGACCAGCGCCTGCTCGCGGCCTTCGGCAAAGCCGCGTGCCGACGTGGTGTCGATCCGGTGCTCTCGTAAGCCGTCGCGCAGGAGCGCGGCGAGCTCAGGATCATCCTCGACGATCAGAACGCGCATTTTCGAAAGGATCGCGGTCGGGTGGCGGGGGCGCTAGATGCCGGGTTACAGATTACACTTCAGCACACCCCTGGAGGTCTCATGATCGGCCTGCTCGCCCTTGCACTCCTCGTTCAAACTCAGACATCCTACCATCTCGAGGGTCGGATTCCGTTGGCCGGCGAAGGCGGGTGGGACTATCTCTCGGTCGATACTGCCGCGCACCGGCTGTACGTCTCTCGTGGCACCCACGTCGCCGTCATCGATCTCGATCGCGACTCCGTCATCGGCGACATCCCGAACACGAACGGCGTGCACGGTATCGCCTTCGTGCACGAGCTCAATCGCGGGTACACGAGCAACGGGCGCGATACCACCGTGACGGTATTCGACCTCAAGACGCTGGCGACGCTCTCGGCCGTGAAGGTCACGGGAGCCAATCCGGACGCGATCACCTATGATCCCGTGTCACGTCGCGTATTCACGTTCAACGGCCGCGGCTCGAATGCCACCGCCATCGATCCGAAATCAGGCAAAGTTGTCGGGACGCTCGACCTGGGCGGCAAACCCGAGAATGCCGTATCCGACGGCCGCGGTCACATGTACGTCAACATCGAAGACAAAAGCGAGATTGTCGCGTTCGACCCGAAGAAGCTGAAGGTCCAAGGCCGCTGGTCGCTTGCGCCGTGCGAAGAGCCGTCGGGGCTTGCGATGGATCGACGCGCACGGCGGCTGTTCGCCGTGTGCTCGAACGCCCTCATGGCGGTGGTCGACCCCGATCATGGCCGCGTGATCGCCACGTTGCCGATCGGCAACGGCACCGATGGCGCCGCGTTCGATCCGGCGCGCGGCCTTGCGGTGAGCGCGAATGGCGAAGGCACCATGACGCTCGTGCATGAAGAGTCGCCCGACAGCTTCCGCGTCGTGGCAACGGTGGAGACGCAGCGCGGGGGCCGCACGATCGCGCTGGATGAGCGCACGCACCGGCTGTACACCGTGGCGGCGCAGTATGGAGAAGCGCCGGCGCCGACGCCGGATCGCCCACGACCCCGACCGCCGATCATTCCCGGGTCGGTGGTCGTGGTGATCGTCTCGCCCTAGGGCCTAGTTACCGACGACGATCCGCTTGTAGCTGTCAGGATTCCACTTTGGGCGTTCGGCCGCATTGGCGACATCGACGCCGAGGTAGAAGATGAGCTGCGCGATGCGCGCCTCTTTCTCCGCATCGATCTTGTCCGGCGAGTCGCTCACTTGGTGGTAATCCGCGTGCGTGCCGTTGAAGAAGAACAGGATGGGCACGCCTTTGCGCGCGAAGTTGTAGTGGTCAGATCGGAAATAGAAGTTCTCGTCCGGCCAGATATCATCGATCGGCTGCATGTGCAGCTCGGGATGTGCTGCGCCGACGCGGTTCAGCGTCGCGCCGAGGTCCGAGTGCTCCTTGCCGATGGCGACGATCGTGTCTCTCCAGTTGCGTCCGACCATGTCGATGTTCAGATCGGCGACGATATTCGTGATTGGGACGGCGGGGTGAGTGGTGAAGTAATCGCTCCCCCACAGTCCCTTTTCCTCTCCGCTTACGTTCAGGAAGATGACCGACCGCTTGGGACGAGGATTGAGCCGCGCGAACGCCTCCGCGATCTCGACCACGGCTACAGTTCCTGACCCGTCATCGTCCGCGCCATTGCAGATCGAGTCGGCTCCCTGAGCCCGGCACCCGCCGCTGCCGCGCGGCCCGGCAACGCCCACGTGATCCATGTGGGCGCTGAACACGACGTATTCATTCTTGAGCACCGGGTCGCTGCCCTCGAGAATACCGACGACATTGGGCGCGGAGTTCTTGTCTACCGCCTCGATGCGCGCGTGCACGTGGAGCTGCGCGCCGCCGAGCGGCTTCACGGAAAAGGTGGTCGCGTTTTGCGCCGCCGCGACGTCCGCACCCAAGGCGCTCAGCACCGGCGCCAGGGACGACTGGCGAATGACAAGTGTGAGCGGTCCCCCGATGGCCCGGCCGGGATTACGAAGCTGTGGCCGGTTGAACCGTGCGATGAACTGTCCCCAGCTGGAGTCCGCCATGTTGCTCAGGAACACGACGCCGGCAGGCTTCCACGACGCGACACGCTCGCGATCAGGCCCGCGCAGGCGTGCGATCGTGAGAATCACCATCTTGCCCGCCAAGTTGGCCGTGTCGGCATTAGCGGCACTCAGTGGGCCGGATACCAGCACCAGGTCGCCGGCGTAGTCGCCGTTCTCGAACGAGTTATCGGGAAGCATGAAGTCGGTCGTGTACTTGAGCGTCGCGCCGGGACCGCCATGAACGAACGCAACAGAGCTTTCCGCCGACACCTTCATTCGATCGAGTGAGTAACGTTGGATAAAGGTGCCGCGGTCACCGCCGGGCTTCAGCCCGAGCCGGCGATACTCGCCCGCGATATACTGCGCGACCTCGTCCAACTGGGGGCTCGGTGTGTCACGACCTCGCATCGAGTCGTCCGCGATGATTCCGATCCGTCGCCGAATGTCTTCAGGAGAAATGCTCTGCGCGGCCCGCTGCACCGGGGCCTGCGCCTGCAAAATCAGTAAGAGACCGAACAAGGAACCTCGGCAAAAGAAAGAGGGACAGAAACCTAACGCGCCCGGGCATGTGCGACTATGCTCGGGCGCGTCAGGTTTCAGGATGAACGTTCACGGCTTACGACGCCGCACTTCAGGTTCGTTCCGCGGCTTGGATGACTCGCGCGGCGGCTGGGCGCGCGGTGCCGGCTGGCTTCGGGGCTCGTTGCGCGGCTCGGCGCGGTGCGGCTCGCTACGGGGCTCGTTCCGCGGCTCGACCCGCCTGGGCTCGCTGCGCGGCTGGACCTGGCGCGGCTCGCTCCGTGGCTCGACGCGCCGCGGGTCATCGCGCTGAGGCTCGACCACACGCGGCTCTTTCCTGGGCTCTACGACGCGCCGCGGCTCATCGCGCTGCGGCTCGTCGCGGCGTGGCAGCACCTGAGGCTGATCGTTCCGTTCGATGACCATCGGCCGATCCGAGGAGCTCTTGTCGACAGGCTGACCCCGACGCACCTCGCCGACGTTCCCGCGACGGTCAACGCTGCCATTGTTGCCGTCCGCGGCACCGTCACCGGTCCGCACCATTCCGTCGCGACGATCGCGGACGCTAGGCGGCTGGGCGATGCCGAGTCCACCGAGATCGCGGCTGGTCACGCCCCGACGGCCATTGTCGTTCACCGGACGCTCCGGCCCACGCGAGACGAATGCGTCACGGCTGGGACGCTCGGTCCCCCAGTCTTTGAAGATGTAGCGCGGCTGCGGGCGATAGGGCCGCACGAACACGACGCGGCTGTCGCCGTAGTAGCGATACGGATAGTACCAGGGATCGTCGTAGACGAAGACCCGGAAGCGGACGCAAGAGTAGTTGTAAGGATCCCAGTACGAGTAGCTCACATAGCTGTGGCAGTCGTAGCACAAAAAGCGCGGATAATCGTAGTGCTGGTTGACGTTGTAGGAGAGGACGTCATAGTCCCAGTCGGCATAACCGTCGGGAACGATTCGCTGAGCCAGATCGGTCATCGCGACGTACGGGTCGCCTTTCACGCGACCGTCGGCAATGACGCGATAGTCCCAGTGATCAGCGCTCTCGATTTGGTCGTAGACAAACGGATCGGCGGCCGCGACGGCGAATAGGTATCCGACACCGGGATAATCATCGATCATGAACGCTTCGCTGCGCAGCGCAGTCCCATCAACCTCGAGATCTCTGCCGCCACGCGCGAAGTTGTCTTCCCAAGGGTCCCGCGGAAACAACACGCGGACGCGACCATCGGTATCGACGCGGAAGATCGTGACGTATGCGTCCTGATCGAGGCGGAAATACAGCCGGACCCGATCGCCCCGGGTATAAACGGCCGCATCGCCCTTATTCGTCCAAAGCTCGATCTTGGGACGGTATAAACTCGGATCCCGCACACTGGTGGGGGACAGGATCGCCAGGCTGAGCAGCGTAATGTTTGTGAACATAGTGCCTCCAGCCCCTGCCTTAGGCAGACACTGTGCCAACACCAAAATGCCGCTAAATTATACCATTGTAATGACTTGCCAACGTTCAAGCGGATTCCGACTGTCCCATTGCAAGGACATTTCTTGACTCAACGTCTAGATCTCCTCGACCCCGCCGAAGTGGCTCGCCTCGGCGGCATTGAGATAGTCGCACAGGGGGTAGTCGAAGGATTCTTGGCCGGAGTGCATCGGTCGCCGTTTCGTGGCTTCTCGGTGGAGTTCACGGAACACCGCGCCTACCAGGCAGGGGACGAGCTGCGCTATCTGGACTGGCGCATCCTCGGTCGTTCGGACCGCCTGTTTGTAAAGCAATTCGAGGAAGAAACGAATCTGCGCGCCATGATCCTCGTCGACGCGAGCCGGTCGATGGCATGGCACGGGGCACCTGAGCGTTTGACGAAGCGCGCCTATGCGGACAGGCTCGCAGCGGCTCTCGCGCTGATCCTGCTGCGGCAACGCGACGCGACTGGACTAGTGACCTTCGACGATCAGGTCCGGCAGGTGATTCCGGCGCGGGTGAAGGCGGGGCAATGGACACGGATCGTGCGCGGTCTCCTGGACACGCCCGACGGCCAAGGCACGGCGGCAGACGCCGCCTTGCAGCGATTGACGGCGTTGCTGACGCGCCGTGGGCTCGTTGTATTGCTCTCGGACTTGCTCTTCGATCGAGAATTAGCGCTCGCCGCGCTCCGGTATCTCCGTCACCGCGGGCATCAGGTCGTCGTCTTCCATCTCATGGATCCCGCCGAGGTGGAACTGAGTGGTCCTCCGGAGGTTCGGTTCCGGGATCCCGAATCAACCGTGAGTGTGGTCGTGCGTCCGCGCGAGCTGGCCCGCGCCTACGCCGACACGGTGCGCCGTGAAGTCGCCGCTTGGCGGAAGGCGTGCCGGCGTCACGGGATTGGCTACCATCACGTTCAGACCGATATGCCGTTCGGCCTCGCCCTCCGCCTGCTGACGTGACATTTCTTCATCCGCTCGCCTTACTGGGACTCGTCGCCGCAACGATTCCGGCATTGCTCCACCTGCTGCAGCGTCGCGTCCCGCCTGAGGTTGACTTTCCGCCCGTACGCTATTTGAGCGTGGCAGAGCGAGAGAGCGCCCGCCGGCTGAAACTGCGGCATTTGCTGCTGCTGATTCTGCGGACGGCGTTGATCATGTCGGTCGTGCTGGCAGCGGCGCGTCCACTGGTGCCGCTGCGCGGTGGCGGAGCACACCAACCCACTGCGGCTGTCATCATACTCGACAATTCTCCTTCGTCCGGCGCGATCGTCGACGGTGGATCGGTGCTCGACCGGCTTCGCGTACTCGCACGCTCCTCCGTTGCACGGCTGACGGCGGCCGATCGGGTCTGGCTCATTCTCTGCGATGGTGTGGTGCGCGGCGGGACACGCGAGGCGTTGCTTGCGACAATCGATAGCACGCGGCCAGGCTGGCAGCGGCTGGAGCTGGTCCAGGCTGTCGAACGCGCGGCACGGATCGTGGACGCTCAGCCGCTTGCGGGTCGCGAGGTGGACGTGCTGAGCGACTTGCAGCGCACGGCGCTCGAGAATGGTCACGCAAGAGTGCCGAGGGGTGTGCGGGTATTGGCGCTCGCCCCTGGTCGCGAAATCAGCAATCACGGAATCGCGGGCGTGACGGTCTCTGAAGGTGCAGCCGTCATCGAGTTGGCCGGGTCGTCCCCGGACCATGGCGAAGCGCCGGCGCCAGTCCCGGTGACGATTCGTATTGGCGTAGGCAGGCAGGGAGCCGGGCGGGGCGAGATCGCCGCGCGTGGCCTGGCGACCTCCGATCGCGCGGAAGGAGGCGTCCGATCCGCGGTCACGGTTTCGCTGCCGGCCCAATCTCTGACGGCGGGCTGGTGGGCGGGCGAAGCGGCCTTGGAGCCTGACGAACTCCGGGCCGATGACCGGCGGCCGTTCGCCTGGCGCGTCGCGCCGCCGGCGCGCGTCACGGCGACCGCCGAGGCGGGTTCCTTCGCTGCCGCCGCCCTATCGGTGTTGCAAGAGGGTAAGCGCGTTGTACCCGGGCGCGATGTTGTGATCAGCAGCGGTGAGAACGCTCTGCCAATCGGGGCCCGCGCGATCGTGCAGCCTCCCGCGGATCCGGCACTCCTCGGTCAGGCAAATCGCGCGATCGCGGCGCGCGGGGTACCGTGGCGTTGGACGCTGTTGGGGACGCCGGGGGTGATCGCGGCGCCGGCATTGCCATTTCTCTCCGATGTGCCGGTCGCGCGACGCTACCGGCTCGAGGGGACAGGGAGTCAGGAGACCGGGGTGGGGGATGTGCTCGCGACGGTCAATGGCGAACCCTGGCTTGTGCGCTCGGCGGATGTCGTTTTGCTGGGGAGTCGACTCGACACGGCGTGGACCGCGCTTCCCGCGGCGCCAGGCTTCGTGCCGTTCATCGATGCGCTCGTGAACCGCGTCGTTGTCGGTGAGGCCGACGTTGCCGTTGCAGAAGGGGCCCCCCGCGTCGAGTTTCGCACGCGCGGCGCCGATACGATCGGCGCGACGGTGTATGGCCCGGATGGACGCGAGTCCGACCTCACTCCCGCGGCGGCGTCACTCGCGACGGATGCACTGGGCGGCGCGGAAATCCTGGACGCCGACCATTTCACGGCCGAGCGCTTTTCCGGTACGCGTCGGGCCGATGCGAGCGGGATATTGCTCCTGATCGCGCTCTTGCTTGCGGCCGCTGAGCTGGGGGTCGCCACTCGCACACGCTGATGGCGCTCGACTTCCTTCTCGACAGATTCCACGAGCTCCCCGCAACGCGCTCCCTCATCGAGCGCCTGCCAGCTCCGGGCAAGAGCATCGGGGTAGGCGGCTTGCCAGGATCGAGCGCCGCCGTGCTCGTCGCCACGCTCGCGCGGGCCTTGCCGCAGCGCGTGTTCGCGATCGTCGCGGCCACGCCGTCCGATGGCGAACGCTGGCTCGCGGATCTCCAAACACTCGTCGGTGCGGAGACAACCGCGCTGTACCCGCAGCGCGAGTCGCTCGGCGCAGAAGAACCGCACTACGAATTGGCAGGCGAGCGCATCGAGACGCTCGCGGCGCTCACGCGTGGCGCCGTGCGTGTATTGGTCACGACCGCACGGGCGAGCGCGGAGCGGACCTCGGTGCCGGCGGCGCTGGAAGAGGCGCGCCTGGTGATCGAGGTCAGCCACCAGGAGCGGCGTCTCACGGACATGACGCAGCGGCTCGACGCGATGGGGTACGAGCGCGTGCCCACGGTCACCGAAGTCGCGCACTACAGTGTTCGCGGCGGCATCCTCGACATCTACGGATTTGGCATGGCAGCACCTGCACGGATCGAATGGTGGGGTGACGAGATTGCCTCGGTCCGGGCGTTCGATCTCGACACGCAGCGGTCCGGGAGCGCGATGGATCGCGTGACGATTTTGCCGATACGCGCGGAGTCGCGACAGGATCACGCCGGCGGACAACATGCCACGCCCCGTCTCTCCAACCTGCTGGATCTGTTGCCGACGGACACCATCGTCTTCACCGATCAACGATCCGCGGTGGAGCGTGAGATTGAACGTGCGTGGACCGATGCCGCTCACCATCTCGAGGTCGCGCGGCGGATGGGCGAGGAGCCGCCGTCGCGTGACGACCTCCTGATCGAGCCACGTCAATGGTCCACGCGGCTCGACCGGCTGGCCCGTGTGGAAGTATCGGACGCCGAGACCGAACAGCGGTTTCCACTCGCGCCGCCGGACCATGTCGATCGTGACCTGAAGCGCCTGCGACAGATCGTCACCGAGCCTCCTCCGACGGTCATTCTGTGCGATAACGAGGGCCAACTGGAGCGGTTGGACGAGCTGCTGGGGTCGAATCGCGCCACGCTTGCGGTCGGAGCGCTCGACGGCGGCTTCATCATGCCGACGCTGCGCGTGCTGACCGACCACGAAATCTTCCGGCGCGCGCGCCGGCTGCGGCGACCGCGGCGCTATCGCAGTGCCGTCACGACCGCGGCGTCGCGTCCGCTGACGCCGGGAGGGTACGTCGTTCATCTGGAGCACGGGATCGGCATCTACCGCGGCCTGCAGACCATCGCGGTTGGCGCGGACGGTACGACGCTCGAGGTCGCCGTAGTGGAGTACGAGGGTGGTGACCGGCTCAATGTCCCGCTTTACCGGATCGATCAACTCGAGCCTTACCGCACCGCCGGAGATGGAGATGCTCCGCCGCCGCGACTGCACCGGCTCGGCGCGACGACATGGCAGCGCCAGCGCGACAAGACGCGGGCCGCCATCCGGGCGATGGCCGCCGAACTGCTGGACCTCTACGCGCGCCGCCAGCTGGCGCATGGCTATGCCTTCCCATCCGATACGCCGTGGCAGCGCGAGCTTGAGTCCGCCTTCCTTTATGAGGACACTCCCGATCAGCGCCGCGCCTCAGAGGAAGTGAAGCGCGACATGGAACGCGCGCGGCCGATGGACCGCCTGCTCGTGGGCGATGTGGGGTACGGGAAGACCGAAGTAGCGGTTCGCGCGGCGTTCAAGGCGGTGCAGGCCGGGAAGCAGGTCGCGGTGCTGGTACCGACGACGATTCTGGCGGAACAGCATGGCCGCACCTTTCGCGAGCGGCTGGCCGACTATCCCGTGCGGATCGAGGTCTTGTCGCGCTTTCGCAGCACCAAGGAAACGGCTCCGCTCGTGCAACGCATTGCTGCCGGGGAAGTCGACATCGTGATCGGCACGCACCGATTGCTGTCGCCGGACGTGACATTCAAGGATCTTGGATTGCTCGTGGTCGACGAAGAGCATCGTTTTGGCGTGCGGCACAAGGAGCGACTCAAGGCGCTGAAGCTCAGTGTGGACGTCCTGACGCTCACGGCGACGCCGATTCCGCGCACGCTGCATCTCTCGCTGGCCGGCTTGCGGGATCTCGCGCTGCTCGAAACGGCGCCCAAGGATCGCTCGCCCGTGCTCACGTTCGTCGAGCCCTGGGACGACGCGCTGCTGGAGGAGGCTCTCGCGCGCGAGCTCGACCGCGGCGGACAGGTCTACTTCGTTCACAACCGCATCGAGACGATCGACACCGTCGCCGCGCGTGTGCAGTCGCTCGCGCCCCGTGCGCGCCTCGCCGTCGCCCACGGTCAGATGCGCGAAGCCGATCTCGAATCCGTGATGGGGCAGTTCGTTCGCGGGGAGATCGACATTCTGGTCTCGACGATGATTGTCGAGTCCGGACTCGATGTCCCCAACGCGAATACGATGATCGTGGATCGCGCCGATCGGCTCGGTCTCGCACAGCTTTACCAGCTCCGCGGGCGCGTGGGCCGGAGTCACCGGCGTGCGTTCTGTTATCTTCTCGTACCCGATCAAATCGATGCCCAGGCCGAGGAACGTTTGCAGGTGCTCGAGCATCATACCGATCTGGGGTCGGGCTATCGCATCGCGCTGCGCGACTTGGAGCTGCGCGGTGCCGGCAACCTTCTGGGTGGGGAGCAGTCAGGACACGTGCAGGCGGTCGGGTTCGACATGTACCTGCGCTGGCTCGAGGAAGCTGTGCGGTCGCTCAAGGCGGGAGACGGGGGACGGGGGAAACGGGAAGAGTTTGCGCCGCCTGACGTCACGCTCGACGCCGCTGCGCACTTGCCTGACGACTACGTCGCCGACGACGATACGAAGCTCGAGATGTATCGGCGGCTGGCGCGGGCGGAGCAAGAAGGTGAGATTCAAGCCGTTCGTGACGAGCTGCGCGATCGATTCGGACCGTTACCGGCGGATGCTGAACGGTTGCTCCTCGTCGCCGAGCTGCGCGCGCTGGGTGCCAGGACGGGTCTGGAGACAGTACTGATCAAAGGTGACGAGGCGCGGCTCACCTTTCGGCGCGACGCGGCGCCGCGATTGGCGGGTCTGCAGCTGGCGCTCGAGGCGGTGCAGTTCGAAGCGGACGTGCGGCGCGCCGTGCCGCTCTCCCTCAGGCTCCGCCGGCTCGGCGGAGAGTCGATCGGGCCCGGACTGGTCCGGGCGCTCACGGCCGTTCTGCGGGATCATCATCGCTCATAGCGAAAGAGGAAACGGATGCGACGGTTGAGTCTGGTGTTGTTGGTGTTGACGCTTCCCACGCTGATGCTGGCGGGCTGCAACGCGATGCGCGACGCGTTTTCCTCGCGCGCCGATATCGTGGCCCGCGCCAACGACCAGACCTTGACCGTGGAGCGGCTCGCGGGGTGGGCCGGGCCCAGCAAACAGGTGCCGCTCGATCCGCTCACGCTGAGCCGGGTGTCGCGCTACTGGGTCGAGTATTCACTGCTTGCCGAAGCGCTGGCTCGCGGAGACGATCTGCGAGATTCGGCCACCGTGACGACGGTGATGTGGCCCGTCGTTTCCCGACTCAAGTGGCAGAAATTCCACGATCGCCTGGCGGCGAGTCGAAGCCTGACATCGCAGCAGGTCGACTCCGCCTACGAGGCCGGTCAACTCCGCATCTTCCAGCACATCCTGTTTCGGGTGCCGCCGTCCGGTGGTCCGAACGATTCGGCGGCCACCAGGCGTACCGATGCAGAAAAGCGGCGCCAGGCGAACCAGATGCTGTCGCAGGCGCGCACGGCAGGGGCAGGGTTTGCGCAGCTCGCCTCGCGGTACTCCGATGATCCGGGATCGAAGGTGGCCGGCGGGTCGCTTGGTCTATCCACGCGCGGTCAGTTCGTGCCGCAGTTCGAGGATGCTGCCTGGCAGCTCGCGCCGGGCGCGGTAAGTCCTGTCGTGAAAACGCAGTTCGGCTATCACATCATCCGCCGCCCGCCGCTAGCCGAGGTGCGCGATTCGTTCCGAACGGGGCTGCTGGACCGGATGTCACGGCAAGGTGACTCGCTGTACGTCGACAGCCTCAACATCAAACGCAAGATCGAGGTCGTGAAGCGGGCCCCGGAGTACGCGAAGGCCGCGGTTCAGGACATCGATGCGGCACGGACCAGTGGCCGGGTGCTGGTGAAGTGGCGCGGCGGGGCACTGGAAGTCCGCGATTTCATTCGCTGGCTTGGCGCGCTCGATCCGCAGATTCTGCAGGCCCTCCCGCAGGCCACCGACGACCAAATCAGCCAATTCCTGAAGTCGTTGGCGCAGCAGCAACTGATGCTGGAGCAGGCCGATTCCGCGAAGATCACGCTGACGGTCGACGACTGGACGCACGTGAAAGACGAGCACGACTCAACGATGGCGATGATCGAATCGCTTGTCAGTCTGACGCCGGCGGCCTTGCGCGACTCGGGTGGCAAATCGGCGGACGAACGGATGACGTTCGCGCTTGGCCGCGTGAACGACTACTTCGAGCGCGTGTTCCGGGGACGGGCGCGGTTCTTCCCGCTGCCGGCATTTCTCGCCGACACTCTGCTCGCGACCGCGCACTGGGGGGTCGACCAAGCCGGCGTGCGGCGCGCGGTGGAGCGGGGTCAGGCGATTCGCGCCGATTCGGGCCAGACCCAGACGCCGGCTGGGCCACGAATGACGCCGGCACCCGGACCCGCGCCGATCGATACGACTCGGAGGCAGTCGCAGTGAGGAACGCGCTGCTCGGGACGGGACTGGCGTTACTGGTGTGCGGGACGGCCACGGTCGCGGCGCAAGAGCAGCCGCTCGACCGGATCGTCGCGATCGTCGGGACACGACCGATCCTGGCATCGCAGATCGAAGAGGAGATGGTGCAGCAGCAGGCTCAGGGCGCGCAGCTGCCGACGGACCCGGCGGGGCTCGCGACCGTGCGGCGCCAGATTCTCGACCACTTGATCGAGCTGGAAGTTCTGGTGCAGCAGGCCGAGCGCGACACGTCGATCAAGGTGACGGACCAGGAAGTGCTCGATCAGGTCGAGCAGACCTACCAAAACGTTCGCAAGCAGTTCAGCTCCGAAAACGATTTCCGGGACCAGATCCGGCAGGCGCGATTCGGGTCCGTGGAGGAATGGCGCCGCTGGCTGGCCGACGAGCAGCGCCGTCAGCTGTACGCGCAGCGCTTGATCGAAGCGCAGAAGCAGAAAGGCAAGCTGCGCCCGATTCCACCGACCGACGAGCAGATGAGGGAGTTCTGGGAGCAAAACAAGGACCAGCAACCAAAGCGACCCGCCAGCGTCTCGTTCCGGCAAATCGTGATCAAGCCTGTGGCGGATTCCGGCGCCCGGCTCCGCGCGTTGCAACTCGCCGAGTCGCTGGTGGTCGAGCTTCGCAAGGGTGCCGACTTCGCCGCGGCCGCGAAGCGCTTCTCGGGCGACAGCGCGTCGGCAGCGCAAGGCGGCGAGTTGGGCTGGTTCCGTCGCGGCGTGATGGTCAAGGAATTCGAAGACTATGCATTTCGGCTTCGTCCCGGCGAGATCTCGCCACCAGTCGAGACGTCCTTCGGATTCCACATCATCGACGTCGAGCGCACGCAGCCCGCGGAGATCCTGGCCCGCCACATCTTGATCGTGCCGGAGGTGAGCGAGGCCCAGATCGCGACCGCGCGGGCCCGGGCGGACACGCTGCATGACCGGCTTGCGAGCAGCAACGGACACATGTCCTTCGATTCGCTCGCGCGACTCTACTCGGACCCCGAGGAGCCGAAGCTCGCCGAGGACGCGGCCCTGACCGATCTGCCGCCGGAATATCAGCAACTGCTTGCCGGCGACACGACCAACGGACTCAAGCCGGTGATCACGGAGGGGGCGGATACGCGCCGGCCGAAGTTCGTGGTCCTCGAAGTGACGGGACGAAAGGATGCCGGGGACCTGGCGTACGAGGACGTGAAGATGCGGATCCGGCAATCCCTCGCTGATCAGCTCGCGATCAAGCATTACATCGATCAGCTGAAGCGTCAGATCTACATCAGCATCCGGCTTTGACGGTGGGAAGCGCCGCTCCGCGTCCACGCCTGGCCGTCGCGGTAGGGGATCCGCGCGGCATCGGGCCAGAGGTGGTCCGGAAGGCCCTGCGACAGCCGCTCGACGCGGAGGTCCGGATCGTCGGCGGCTGGGAGGATGGCGTGCCCGGCGACGTCGAGGCGGGGCGCGTGGCAGCGCAGAGCATCGAGGCGGCAGCCCGGCTCGCGTTAACCGGTGAAGTGGACGCCATCGTCACCGGGCCAGTCAACAAGTCGGCGCTCCATGCCGCCGGTTATCGTTTTCCCGGCATCACCGAGTTTCTGGCGCACGTCGCCGGAGACATTCCCGTCGCAATGATGTTGACCACCGGGCGGTTGCGCGTCGTGCTCGTGACGACGCATCTGTCGTTGCGCGACGCGATTGCGAGCGTCACCACCGACCGGGTCGTGGAAGCGGGACGCATCGCGACCGAGGCGCTGCAGCAGTGGTGGGGAATCAGCACGCCCCGGCTTGCGCTGTGCGGGCTCAACCCGCATGCCGGCGAGGGCGGCCTGTTCGGTGACGAAGACGATCGGCTGCTCAAGCCGGCCGCCGCGGCGCTCGATGCCGCCGGGCCGTTGCCCGCGGATACCGTGTTCGTGCGCGCGCTGCGGGGCGAGTTCGACGCGGTGCTCGCGCCCTACCACGATGTGGGGATGACAGCGGTGAAAGTCTCGGGATTCGGCACCGGCGTGAACGTGACCCTCGGCCTGCCGTTCATTCGGACCTCGCCTGATCACGGCACGGCGTTCGACATCGCGGGGAAGGGGATTGCCGACGCGGGCTCGATGCGTGCGTCGCTCGAGCTGGCGGTGCAGCTGGCGAACGCGCGCCTGGCGAAGGCAGCTCGCGCTTAGGCCGAAGGCTCCGTCACGTGCGTGGTTGCGGGCCACACGCGCACGCGTCCCACGCGCCGGCCATCCATCTCCAGAATCTCGAAGGTCGCCCCCTGCAGGTTCACGCGGTCCCCGACCTTGGGAAGCCGACCCAGCCGCCCAAAGAGCAGCCCGCCGATCGTTGTGTAATCGGCGTCGTCGAGGTGCAGCTTCAGCACGCGGTTCACGTCGCCGATCTCGGTACTGCCCGCGAGGATCGGCACGCCGCCGCCCCCGGTGCTCGCGGTCCCCGCACCGGCGGCTGAGGGCTTGTCGTACTCGTCGAAGATCGGTCCGACGATTTCCTCGAGCAGATCCTCCATCGTGACGAGCCCCGCCGTGCCGCCGAATTCGTCGAGCACGATGGCGAGGTGCACCTTCTGACGCTTCATGTCCGCCAGGACGTCTTCGACTTCTCGCGTGCCGGGCACGAAGAACGCAGGCCGGGCGATGTCTTGCACTGGGGCATCGGATCCGGATAGCAGGCCGCGCAGGATGTCTTTGGCGTGCACGATGCCGACGACGTCGTCGAGCGATTCGCCGGTTACGGGATAGCGGGAGCGGCCTGCGCCGGCGACGCGGTCGGCGGCTTCGGCGAGCGAGGCGTCCGCCGGGAGCGACACCATCGCCGTGCGTGGGGTCATGACGTCGCGGGCGTTCTTTTCGCTGAACTCGAACACACCTTCGAGCAGCCTCGCATCACCGGCACCGAGGCCCCCGGTTTTGCTGCTCTGCTCGACCAGCATGCGCAGTTCTTCGGGGGAATGCACGCGGTCCTGCGCCGGGCCAGTACTCTTGATGCCGATCAGACGCAACAACGCGCGCGCGCTCACATTGAGGAGCAGGTTGAATGGCCGGGTGATCCAGGAGAACGTCATCAGCGGCCCTGCGACCCAGCGGCTCGTGCCCTCCGGATACGTGAGCGCCCATGCCTTGGGTACGAGCTCGCCAAAGACGACGTGGAGGAATGAGACGCAGGCGACGGCGACGACGGACGCGATTCCGCCGCGCGCGAGGAAGCTCAGGGCTGGCGGCAGCGACGCGAACCAGTCATGGAAGAAATGGGCGACGGTGTCTTCGGCGACGTAGCCCAGGAGGATGGAGGTCAGGGTGATGCCCAGCTGTGTCGCCGAGAGCACCCGATACAGCTCGCCCAGCGCCTTGCGCACGAGGCGCGCCTTGCTGTCGCCGCGGCGGATCATGGCCTCGATGCGCGTGCGGCGCGAGGCGACGAGGGCGAACTCCGCCGCCACGAAGAAGGCGTTGGCCGCGACGAGCACGATGACGGCCAGCAGGCGCAGCCCCAGGGCGTTCACGACCTAAAAGGTATTATGTTTCCCCGCGAGGAAACACTCGTGTTGCCCGCTGAAGCTCACTGCACGTATCGCGCCCCGCTCAACGTCGAGACTCGACGGCGACTTACGCTGGCGCTCGCGATTACCGCGATCGTCATGTTCGTCGAGCTGATCGGCGGCTGGTTGGCAGGTTCACTCGCGCTGCTTGCCGACGCGGCGCACATGCTGGCCGACGTCGCTGCCCTTGGCCTCGCGTTGGTCGCCGCCTGGATCGCGCAGCGGCCGGCGACGCCGGAGCGCTCTTACGGATTCATGCGCCTGGAAATTCTCGCGGCGCTCGTCAACGGCGCCGTGCTGTTTGCCATCGCGATCGGCATCGGCGTCGAGGCCTGGCACCGGATGCGCGAGCCGCAGCTCGTCAACGGTCCGCTACTCCTCGGTGTGGCCGCGGTCGGATTCGTGGCGAATCTGGTCGCGGTCATCGTGCTCCATCGCGACCACGAGCATTCCCTCAATCAGCGCGGCGCGTACCTCCACGTGCTGGGCGACCTCCTCGGATCGGTCGGCGCGCTGCTGGCGGGCGTCATCGTGCTCGCGTTCGGGTGGTTGCTGGCGGATCCGCTGATCTCAGTGTTGATCGGCGCGCTCGTGCTCGTGAGCGCGTGGCGGCTGGTGAAGGAAAGCAGTGACGTCCTGCTCGAAGCGGCCCCTCGCCACATTGCGCTGACGGACGTGCACGACAAGATCGCCGCGGTGCCCGGCGTCGAGTCGGTCCACGACCTGCATCTGTGGACCGTTACGAGCGGCGTCGTGGCGATGAGCGGGCATCTGGTCGTCAAGAATCCGACCGACAACCAGCCTGTGCTCGAGGCGGTGCAGGATCGGATGCGGGCGCTCGGCATCCAGCATGTCACGGTTCAGATGGAGCAGGAGCCGACGTG
>DATBFV010000098.1:0-90597 GCA_036558345.1 Gemmatimonadales bacterium
AAGCCGGTGATCTTCGCGCTCGCCAACCCGACGCCCGAGATCATGCCGGACGAAGCCAGGAAGGCCCGGCCCGACGCGATCGTCGCGACCGGCCGCTCCGATTTTCCGAACCAGGTCAACAACGTCCTCGGCTTCCCGTTCATCTTCCGCGGCGCCCTCGACGTGCGCGCCAAGCAGATCAACGAAGAGATGAAGATGGCGGCAACGCGCGCGCTCGCGGCGCTCGCCAAGGAAGAGGTGCCGGAATCGGTGATGCGTGCGTACGGGATCGACAAGCTGAAATTCGGACCCGACTACATCATTCCCAAACCGTTCGATCCGCGCGTGCTGCTGTGGGTCGCCCCTGCGGTCGCCTGGGCCGCCATCGCATCGGGCATCGCGGGACGAATCGTCGATATCGAGCAATATCGCGCCGACCTCGACGCCCGTCTGGGCCCCGAGCGCCAGGTCATGCGCGGCCTGATCGCGCGTGTGCAGCAGGAGCCCCCGAGCATCGTCTTTCCCGAAGGAGACGATCCGCGCATTCTGCGTGCCGCCCGCATCCTCGCCGACGAAGGCATCGCGCGGCCCATCCTGCTCGGCGACCTCGACGCGATCCGCCGTCAGGCCGACGACGCGTCGCTCACGCTCGAGGACATCGAGCTGATGAACCCGCGCGTCGCGCCCGACCGCGACCAGCTCGCCGACGAGCTGTGGCAGCTGCGCCGCCGCCGCGGCATCACGCAACGCGAAGCCAGAGATCGGGTGCTCGATCCGATCTACTACGGCCTGCTGATGCTGCGTGCGGGACGAACCGACGCACTCCTCGCCGGCGAGGAAGTCGACTATCCGCACTCGATCCGGCCGGCGCTCGAAGTGATCGGCGTCGAACGCGGGCGCAAGCACGTCAGCGGCATCTACATGATGATCTTCCGCCAGCAGACGTTCTTCTTCGCGGACACGACGGTGAACATCGATCCGGACGCCGAGACGCTCGCCGAGATCGCGACGGCGACCGCCAAATTCGTGACGCGGCTCGGCATCGAGCCGCGCGTCGCGATGCTTTCGTTCTCCAACTTCGGTTCGGTGAAGCACCCATCTGCCGCGAAAGTGCAGCAAGCCGTCGCATTGCTGCACGAACGCGAGCCCGACTTGCAGGTGGATGGCGAGATGCAGGCTGACACGGCGGTGGTGGAACGAATTCTGACGAAGGTGTATCCCTTTTCTAAGCTGCGCGGGCCGGCTAACGTATTGATTTTCCCGGACTTGAACGCCGCCAACATCGCGTACAAGCTGCTGGCGCGGCTCGGTGACGCGCAGGCGATCGGCCCGATCCTTGTGGGAATGGCTCGGCCGGTCCATGTCTTGCAACGGTTGTCAGAAGTGCCCGACATCGTGAACATGGCGGTCATCGCGGCCGTCGACGCCTTGGAGCTGCGCCGTCACGCGCGGTCACGCAAATAAACGTATGGGTATCTCAACCGAGCAGCGTGTTTATCGGAATCTGACGCCGTCGCAGCTGTACGAGCACGCGTTGCGTCGCCGCGAGGGCGTGGTGGTTGGGAGCGGGCCGTTCTGCGCCGTAACGTCGCCCCACACGGGCCGAAGCCCAAACGACAAGTTCCTCGTCGACGAGCCGGAGTCCACGCAGCGAATCTGGTGGGGCAAAGTCAATCAGCCGATCACGGCGAACAAGTTCGACCGGCTGAAGGCTGACGTCGAGGCACATCTCGCCGCACAGGAGCTGTTTGTGCGCGATGTGTATGCGGGTGCGGACCCGTCGTTCCGGCTGCCGATTCGCTTCTTCTCGCCGAATGCGTGGCACACGCTGTTCGTCTACAACATGTTCCTCCGCCCCGCGGATGGAGAGCTCGGCCGCTTCGAGCCGGAGTTCGAGGTGCTGCACGCGCCCGAATTCCAAGCCGACCCCGCCGTTCACGGCACCAAGTCTGGCACGTTCATCATTGCGAGCTTCGCGCAGCGAACCATTTTGATCGGCGGCACGCGCTACGCCGGTGAGCTGAAGAAGTCGATCTTCACGCTGCTCAACTATCTGCTGCCGCTTCGAGGCGTGCTGCCGATGCACTGCTCCGCCAACGTCGGCAAGCAGGGGGACTGCGCGCTGTTCTTCGGCCTCTCCGGTACCGGTAAGACCACGTTATCGGCTGACCCCGAGCGGCGACTCATCGGCGACGACGAGCATGGCTGGTCGGATAACGGCATCTTCAACTTCGAGGGCGGCTGCTACGCGAAGGTCATCAAGCTGTCACGCGATGGCGAGCCAGAGATTTTTGCCACGACGGAGATGTTCGGCACCGTGCTCGAGAATGTGGACGTGAATCCGGAAAGCGGCACCGTCGACCTGAATTCGTCGCGCATCACCGAAAACACCCGCGCGTCCTACCCGATCCACTACATCCCCAACCACGTTCCCGAAGGCATGGCGGGTCATCCGAGGAACATCGTCTTCCTGACGTGCGACGCGTTTGGCGTGATGCCGCCTATCGCCAAGCTGACGCCGGATCAGGCGATGTACCACTTTCTCTCCGGGTATACGGCAAAGGTCGCGGGGACCGAACGCGGCGTGACGGAGCCGAAGGAGACGTTCTCGGCGTGCTTCGGTGCGCCGTTTTTACCACTCCCGCCTGCGGTCTATGCGAAGATGCTGGGCGAGCGCATCGCACGGCACAACGTGCGGTGCTGGCTCGTGAATACCGGTTGGACCTCTGGGCCCTACGGGATCGGCCACCGGATGGACCTGAAGAGCACGCGCGCCATGATTCGCGCCGCGCTGGCGGGAGAGCTCGACAACGTGCTGACGTGGAGGGAGCCGGTATTCGGACTCGAGGTGCCGACGAAGATCCCCGGTGTGCCCGACGGCATCCTCGACCCGCGCAGGACCTGGAGCGATCCGGCTGCGTACGACGCGCAGGCCAGAAAACTCACCGCCCTGTTCAGGACGAACTTCGACCAGTTCGCAGACACCGTAACTCCGGCAGTGCGCAACGCTGGTCCGGTATTGTAGTACCTTGTCTTTCGAAGTAATCCGCGATCCCCTCTGGAACAACATCCGCCTCGAGCCTGAGGCCCTCGCAGTCATCGATACGCCGGCGTTTCAACGCCTCCGGTACGTTCGCCAACTCGGGCACGCGTTTCTCGTCTATCCCGGGGCGACGCACACGCGCTTCGAGCATGCGCTCGGCGCCTATCATCTGGCCGGTCGGGCCACCCAGGATCGGGTGGTTCGGTTGGCCGCGCTGCTGCACGATATCGGCCATTACCCCTTCTCGCACGCGCTCGAAGAAGCAGGTCTACCACATCACGAGATTCTCGCCGCCCGTCATCTCTCGGGGGGCGCGCTGGCTGCCACACTCGAGAAGCTGGACGTTGCCGCGGAGCCGCTGCTCGAGCTGATCCAGGGGAAGAGCAGCTCGCCGCTCGCGGCGCTCATCTCGGGCTCGATCGACGTCGACAAACTCGACTACCTCACGCGCGATGCCAGGATGTGTGGGGTGCCGTATGGCGTGATCGATGTGGACCGGCTGCTTACATCACTCACGATTTCGGCTGATGGGGTCCAGCTGCACCCGAAAGGGTTCGCGGCACTTGAGTCGCTGCTATTCGCCAAGTACCAGATGTATCGCAATGTCTACTGGCATCACGCGGTGCGCAGCGCGACCGTGATGTTCAAACGCCTGGTGCGCCGCGCGATCGCCGCGCGCCAGGTCTCACCGGACCACATCGCTGTTGCGACAGACGACGGTCTGAGCCACGAGCTGCTACAGCACGATCAGACGGGCCTCGCGCGAGCGTTGCGCGACCGGCGTCTCGCCAAGCGAGCGCTCGACATCCCCGCCACCGAATTGCCGACCACAATTTACGACTGGCCGTCGCGCGACCCCGACCTTCTCGAGCGCGTCGAGGAGCGGCTGTCGCGCGAGCTGGGCCTCGGAGGGGGATCCGATCAGTTGTTTCTCGATTTTCCCTCGAAGCCCGACATGTTCGATGTGTCGCTGCCGGGCCTCGGGACGCTTGGGCTTCCGCGCGTCGCGGCCCAACTGCATCGCGCGGCGCAGCGGCTACGCGTGTTCGTGCTGGAGCCAGTGGAGGTGCCGGCGCGGGCTGTGATCGAGTTGGTCACGTTGCCGCGCGAAGAGGTGGCCGCGCGGCTCGGCAGTGGTACGCTACTGCGCTCGAGGAGTTGAGGTCAGCGGCGGCCCGCTGGGTTCTGCTGCGTGGTAACCTCGTCCTCTGGAGGCGGATCGATCGAATCGACGCGGACGATGATCGCCGTAATGTTGTCCAGCCCCCCATGCCGATTCGCTTCCGCGATGAGCGCATCCACTTCTTCTTCGGGCATGCGGTCCGGCGACAGCAGCTCCGCCAGCTGATAGTCCTCCAACATCCCCGTCAATCCGTCGGACGCCAGTAAGAAGACGTCACGCGTTTTGACCGCCCCGCCGTAGACGTCGGGCATGACTTCGCTGTTCGCCCCTACGCAGCGCGTGATCACGTTGCTGTACGGATGGGTCCGCGCCTGTTCCGGCGTCAGATAGCCGGCGTCCACCTGCTCCTGCACGTAGGAGTGATCTTTCGTGAGCTGACTGAGCTTGCCGTCGCGCAACAGATAGGCGCGGCTGTCACCGACTTGACCGATCAGAAATCGCGTGCTGTAGAGCGTGAGCGCGGTGACGGTCGTCCCCATGCCCCGCTTATCGTGCTCGGTGAGTGTCCGCTGGAAGATCTGGCCGTTGGCCGTCCGAATCGCGGCGCGCATTCGGTCGGCGACTTGCTGATCGGTCAGGCCGCGCAGCGAATGGATTTCGTCAGCTACGATCCGAACCGCCATGTCGCTCGCCACTTCTCCCGCGGCGTGACCGCCCATGCCGTCGGCCACGACAAAAATCCCCCGGTCGGGGATCATGCGGAAGCTGTCTTCATTTCCCGACCGGATGACGCCGACGTCGGTGCGGCCCGCGGAAGTGATGTGCACGTGATCTCTAGATGAACAGCCAGTACGCCAGTCCAACCACACCGAGCAGGAGCACAGCCGCGCTGCCTCCGCACCCTTTCCCCTTCTTCTCCTGTGCGACGACCGGGGGAGCCGGCTTCGCTCCCTTTGGCTTTGCCGGCGCCGGCTTGGCCGGACCGGGTTTCGCCACCGCGGGTTTCGCCGCCACGGGTTTCGCCGCCACCTTTGGCGGCTGCGGCGACATCGTCAGCACTTCCATCACCCGCGTGCCGCTGCCCTTTGCGGCGCCCTCTCCATCGTCGGTTGGCTCGAAGGTAAGCGAGATCTCCCCGAAACGGACCGTGGCGCCTGGCGCGAGTGGTGCCTCCCCCTTGATCTGATCGCCGTCGATGAACGTCCCGTTGGTCGAATCCAGGTCCACCAAGATCCATACGCCTTCACGGCGCTGGAGCTTCGCATGGCTGGTCGAGACGGACTCGTCCGGGATGACGATGTCGTTGTAGTCGGCGCGCCCGATGTTCACGATGGGCGTCTTCACACTCAGCCGCTGCCCTTTCAGGGTCCCCCCGCGGACCAGAAAACCGGCCAGCGGAGCGGGGGCGCTGGATGGACGGGCCGCTGCTGCTGGAGCCTTCGGCTGCGGCGACGGCACGCCGTGCACGGTCTCGCGCAGTCTCGGAACCTCACCCCTCGTCGGGGGGACGGTCGGCGAGGGGGAGGGGGAGGGGGAGGGGGAGCCAGCGGCCGGCCCCGGCTGAGGGTTTGGCGCTGACGACGGAGGCGGGGCTGCCGCTGTATCGGCGTAGAATCGGAATTTCTCTTCCCCAATCGTGATCACATCGGCGCGAGCCAGGAGCCGCTGCCCTTCGACACGCACTTCATTGACCGACGTCCCGTTCGTGCTGGAATCGACGAGCAGATAGCCTTTGGGCGTCTGCACGATCTCCGCATGCCGGCGCGAAACGTCCTTTCCGGGGACCACAACGTCGCACGATGCATCGCGTCCAAAGACGAGGGACGCTCCGGTGACGGCATATTCGCGCCCGTCCGTCAGTGATACGACGCGGCCACCGGTGTTTGACGTCGCTTTGCCGGCTTTGGCTTCGGCTTTGGCCTGGGCCATCGCCTGCGGCAGGTTCATCGCTTGGATGTATTGAGTGCTGCCGCTGCGGCGCTCGTCCACAAACGTCAGCTCTTGTCCTGCTACCTCGACCTTGTCGCCATGCAGCAGTGGCGTCGGCTCGGCGCCCAGCCGGACGCCGTTGATCAAGACCTCAGCCTCGGGAACTGCCTTGGAGATGACGACTTGGCCGTCGGACAGGGATCTCAGTTTCGCATGTCGAGGGAGAACACCAGGGAAGGCCAGCGGCACGGCGCTGCCGGAATCGGCACCGAGCAGCACTTCCCCTTGTGGGAGTTTGAACCGCTTCCCTCCCATCTCAAGCAACGCCATGCAGGTGTGCTCCTGTATGTGTGGCCAGGCCGTGAAGTTACGCCCGGGGGTATAACCGGGCAAGGAAGCTGAGGTTAGCTAATCCCGACGGGTTCTTCACGCCCGATCAGACCGCTTCGCAACCAATACCAGAAGATCAATGCCCCGACAATTACGGTCGCATAACTGTTGATGAACCTCCAAATCAGTGTGTAGCTCGGCGTCAACTCGCGCGGCACATAGATCGACATCACCGCGGCCGAGGTCAGCTCCGCCAGTCCCGACCCTCCCGGCGTGGGCGCGAAATACAACAGGAACGAAATCAGCGTCTGCAGCAGCAGAATGTCGGTAAAGTCCGCCGGTACGCCGAGTACCCGCAGGGCCACGTAGCCGGCCAGCAGCTTGTTGGCGTGCGAGGGCGCCGAAATCACAATCGCGAGCAAGAGCGTGAACAGACCTTTGGGCGAGCCGAAGGCCACCATACAGTCGTGCGCGTGATCGACTCCTGCCGACAGCCTCTCCATCCGCTCGGCGGCCATGGGACTCCGCCGCCCGATTCGGAGGGCCACCCGCTGGATGAATCGTTTTACCATTCCGGGAGCTATGATCGCGACCAGCATCAAGAGCCCGATGATGCCGAAGATGGAGAGGCTGGTCTTGAAGAGGTCGTACAATGTGATGCCGAGGACGATGCCGTGTTGGGCCAGCGACTTCCCCGCCCCAAACCAGACCGCCAATGGTCCGGCAATGGCAAAAAAGCCGACAGTCGCGATGAAGGTGACGAAAATCGAGCTGAGGGCGATGGGCACCGGCACGCCCGCGCGCTTCATGACCCACATGGACATAGGGGCCGAACCGGACTGAAACGGGGTGAGATACGCTCCCCACGCCCCAAAGCCGCCGGCGAGGATCATGTCTCGGAGTCGGACGGCGGGATAGACGTGACGGGTGCAGACCCAGAGGCGCAAGCCGCCGCCTACCCAGTCCATGGACGCGAGACAGAGCCCTGCGGCGAGCCAGCCCCAATGCAGCCGGAGGAATGGCGAGAGAAAAACGTCGACGCGGTCGCCTTTGAAAACGACGTAATAGCCGACGAGGAGTCCGACTCCGCAGAGGGAGATGACGGCGAACAGCTCTAGGCCACGACGAAGCAGCCGCGGGGTCAGGGCGAGGGCCATCTCAGGGGCAAAGCTGTTATTTTTGTGGGTTATGCGCCATCCCCCTGAGCGCGTCGTTCTACGCAACGTACGCCAGCATAATCTGAAGGGCATCACCGTCGAATTCCCGCGGCGCGCGTTGTCGGTCGTCACCGGCCCGTCGGGCTCGGGCAAGAGCTCGCTCGCCTTCGACACGCTCTATGCCGAGGGGCAGCGGCGCTACATCGAATCGCTGTCGACGTATGCCAAACAGTTCCTCGAACGGATGCCAAAACCGCTGGTCGATGCGATGGAAGGCTTGTCGCCGGCTGTCGCCATCGAACAGAAGAATCCCACGACATCGAGCCGCTCCACGGTCGGCACAGCCACCGAAATTGCCGATTTCTTGCGCTTGCTGTGGGCGCGCGCGGGTACGCAGGCGTGCCTGCAGTGCGGCGCCGAAGTGAAACGAGACACGGTGCAGGAAGTGGTGGATGCCGTCGTGGCAGAGAACGGGAGGCGGGAAACGATCGTCGCATTCCCATTGCCGGCATCAGCGCATCGGCCGGATGTCGAGGTCGCCGCGCAGCTGCGTGCCGCCGGTTTTGTCCGTGCTCAGGTCGACGGCACGGTGGTGCGGCTCGATGAGGATGGTGCGGAAGCGCGGGTGCGTGCGGGCCAGGACGTCTTGGTAATCGTGGATCGCATCGCGGCTGCCGAGGAGAACCGGAGTCGCCTGGCCGACGCTGTCGCCACCGCTTTCAGTGAAGGTGAAGGCGTCGCCATGGCCTTGAACAACGGGGATCGCCGCCGTTTCTCGGAACACCCCGCATGCTCGGCATGCGGCACGGCGGCGCCGGTGCTCACACCCACGCTCTTTTCCTTTAATAACCCGCGTGGTGCGTGCCCCACCTGCAACGGCTTTGGAGCAGTCCTCGAATACGACGAATCCCTGATCGTGCCCGATCCGCGCCGCTCGCTCGCGGACGGCGCTATGGATCCGTGGACCAAGCCCCGATATGAGGGACGGCGTCGATTACTGCGTGAGACTGCGCGCGCGCGTGGCATCGGTCTTGACACGCCATGGGAAGAGATAGCACCGCGGGACCGCCAGTTTCTGCTACGCAACAAGGGCGGCCGCTATCTCGGCATCTTTCCGTTTCTCGAACGGCTGGAAGACAAGCGCTACAAGCAGTACATCCGCGTGTTTCTGCGGCAGTATCAACTCGCCAAGACCTGTCCGGCATGCCAAGGTGCGCGGCTGAAACCGGAGTCCCTGGCTGTCCGCGTCGCAGGAAAGACAATCGCCGAGGCAGCCGCGCTGACCGCGGGAGAGCTGGCCAGTTGGCTCGATCAACTCGAGCTGCCGGCATTCCAGCAGACCATCGCGAACCACATTCTCGGCGAGCTGCGGGCGCGTGTCGGCTTCGTCAACGATGTCGGACTGGGCTATCTCACGCTCGACCGCCAGACCCGCACCCTCTCGGGAGGCGAAGCGCAGCGCATCGCGCTCTCGAATGCGCTTGGCTCACACCTCGTCGATACGCTGTATGTCCTGGACGAGCCATCGATCGGCCTGCATCCCGCCGACGTCGACCGGCTGCTCGGACTGTTGCGGAAGCTTTCGGATGCCGGCAACACTGTCGTGGTCGTCGAGCACGATCCGGCGGCGATGCGTGCCGCCGACTGGATGGTCGAGCTCGGGCCCGCGAGTGGCGAGGCCGGCGGGCAGCTCGTGTATCAGGGTCCGGCGTCGGCCGTGCGTGAAGCCGGCACGCTCACCGGGCAGTACCTCTCGGGCGAGAAGCGGATCAGCGTGCCGTCGGCCCGCCGGCCCGCGGCGCGTTGGCTCGAGGTCACCGGCGCTCGCTTGCACAACCTGCAGGGCGTCGACGTCCGGATTCCGCTCGGGACGCTCACCGCTGTCACCGGCGTCTCCGGCTCCGGCAAGTCCACGCTCGTCCACGACGTCCTGTACCGGCAGCTCGAGCGCCGACTGCGCGGTGAGCACAGTGCCAAGCAACATCTTGGCGAGCCGGTCGGTGAGATCGCGGGCATGAAGGGCTGGGAGTATCTCGAAGACGCCGTCCTGATCGATCAAGCACCTATCGGTCGCACGCCGCGGTCCAATCCGGTGACCTACGTGAAGGCGTTCGATGAGCTGCGCACGATGTTTGCGAGCGAGCCAATCGCGCGGGCGCGCGGCTATGAGCCCAGCACGTTCTCCTTCAATGTCGCGGGCGGCCGGTGCGAGGCGTGCGAGGGCGCGGGGCACGTCCTGATCGAGATGGTCTTCCTCGCCAATGTATTCGTCCCGTGCGAAGTGTGCGGCGGCTCGCGCTTCAAGCGCGAAGTCCTCGAGGTCAAGCTGCAGGGCGCGAGCATCGCGCAGGCGCTCGAGTGGACCGTGGACGACGCCCTCAGGCGACTGCATCGTCACGCGCGCCTGGCCCGTTGTCTCTGGTACTTGCAGCAGGTCGGACTCGGTTACCTGCGCCTCGGTCAGCCGGCGACGACGCTATCGGGCGGTGAGGCGCAACGTCTCAAGATCGCGCGCGAGCTTTCGTCCGCCGGATCAAAACGGGGGAGCCGCAAACGGAAGTTGTACATCCTCGACGAACCGACGACGGGCCTCCACCTCGACGACGTTCGCGTGTTGTGTCGCGTGCTCGATAGGCTGGTCGATGCGGGGCATACCGTACTTGTCATCGAACACAACCTCGACGTCATCAAACGCGCCGACTGGGTGATTGACTTGGGACCGGGAGCCGGGAGTGGGGGAGGACGTCTGGTGGCCGCCGGCACGCCGGAAGAGGTCGCGCGGATCGCCGAATCGGCCACGGGAAGATATTTGCGGGATCTCGCGTGACCCGGCGTCGCGCCGATCTGCTGCTGCTCACGGCCGCCGCCGTGTGGGGCGTGAGCTTCGTCGTCGTGAAGGAAGCACTCAGCTCAGCCTCTCCCCTGCTCTTTCTCGCATTGCGCTTTACCATCGCCACGATCGCCCTCACGCCGTTCATCCACCTCCGCGGTGGATTCTCGCGCGGAGAGCTGCGCGCGGGACTGATTCTGACCGTGCTGCTCGCGTCCGGCTTCGCGACGCAGGCCTATGGGCTGCAGTACACGACACCGGCGCGCTCGGCGTTCATCGTCGCGATGTCGTCGGTACTCGCCCCCCTCATCGCGCTCGTCTTGCTCAGACATCGCACCGGTTGGATGGTGATCGTCGCGTTGCTCATCGCTGGCAGCGGGATCTACTTCCTTACGGCCCCGGACGCGGGCGGGCTCAACAAGGGCGACCTTTGGACACTCATTACGTCAGTCGTGTTCGGTGGCCATATCGTCGCCGTATCGGAGTTCTCCAAGCAGTTCGAGGCGGAGCGACTTGTGTGGCTGCAGCTTCCGGGGACTGCGATTGGCAGCGCCATCGCCGCGGTCCTGCTGGAGGACATGCGCCTGGACTGGTCGCTCAGCCTTGCGGGTGCGTTGCTCTTTCTTGCGATCATGTCGACGGCCGTGGCGCTCGTGTGGCAGTTTCGAGCGCAACGGCAGATGTCCTCGGCGCGCGCATCATTGATCTTCTGCTTCGAACCCGTATTTGCCGCGGTCACGTCGTGGCTGTTCTGGGGAGAGGAGTTTTCGCTCTCCCAGGGAGTCGGGGCCGCCATGATCCTGGCTGGGATGATTCTTGCCGTCCTTGGCGAGGCTCGCGGCGAACGCGTCCCGGTCACCGGTTGAACTCGCGGCTCCGCGCCGCGATATTTCGCGCCGAATTCCCGAGTAGCTCAGTTGGTAGAGCAGCCGGCTGTTAACCGGCGGGTCGCAGGTTCGAGTCCTGCCTCGGGAGTTGTACATGGCCAGCTTCAGACGAAGCTGGCCATTTGTTTTCGACCCCCCCCGACTACCACCAGCTCACGAAGGCTTCGCCGCGTCGAGAAGCTGACGGATGCGCGCCAGCAGGTCGGCGCTCGTCCAAGGCTTCGGAAGGAACGGCAACGCGGGATCGAGCGGCTCGTTGTCCCGCCCGGCTCCCGCGTAGCCACTTGTAAAGAGGAAAGGCGTCTGTCGACCTTCCCGCTGGTTGATTTGGTAAAGGCCGCGGCCTCCAAGCCGACCCATCACGAGGTCGGTGAACACGAGGTGAATAGGCGCCGGGTGCTGTCGCAGCAGATGGAGCGCTTCCATGCCGTCGCCGGCCGCGAGCACGGTATAACCGGCATTCTCGAGGGTGTACACCGTCGCGCGCCGCAGCTGCGCCTGGTCCTCGACGACCAGGATGGTTTCCTGCCCGCCGACCGGGAGTTCCAGCCGCTCATGTGACCCGGATGCCCGACGTCGTGTGGTCTCCTCGGTCACGGGGAAATAGATCCTGAGGCGCGTGCCCGCGCCGGGAGCGCTGTCGATCTGCACGAACCCGCCGTGCTGCTTCACCATGCCGTACACGGTCGCCAGTCCAAGCCCCGTTCCCTTGCCTACTGGCTTGGTTGTGAAGAACGGCTCGAATGCGCGCTCGCGCGTGGCCTCGTCCATGCCGACGCCGGTGTCGTCCACGGCCAGGCAGACGTATTCCGATGCTGATCCCGGACCGAGGACGTCGCGATGCGCGTCGCTGATCCAGGTGCAGCTCGTCTCCAGACGCAGCACGCCGCCATCCGGCATGGCGTCGCGCGCATTGTTCACGAGATTGAGCAGAATCTGTTCGACGGCGTGGCCGTCGGCCGAGACCTCGGGCAGATCTTCGTCCGCAAAGACGAGCAGCTCGATGTCCGCGGGCAACACGCGACGTAGCACCCCGGCGAGATCGTTGACCAGTTGTCCGAGGTGGACCGGCTCGAGCGTGAGGGTGGAGCGGCGCGCAAATCCGAGCAGCTGATTCACCATCAGCCGGCCGCTCACCGCTGCCGATACGATGTCGCGCAGGCTCTCCTCGTCCGGACCCTTCGATAACAGCTCGGCGTTGGCGAGGATGATCGTGAGCAGGTTGTTGAAGTCGTGCGCGATGCCGCCGGTGAGCTGGCCGATCGCCTCCATCTTTTGCGCCTGACGCAGCTGTTCCTCGAGCCCCCGCCGCTCGCTGACGTCTTCCGCGAAGACTTCATGGCACTCGACGCGGCCATCCTCGTGGCGCACCGACCGACCATACATCCGGACGGTGATCGGGTCGCCGTCCTTTCTACGCCACACCGCCTGAGTCTCGACAGCCCCGGCAGCCTCGTTCATCTGCGACAGATAGCGCGCGCGCGCCGCTGGTTCCCTGAACACGTCGCGGTCCAGATGCCGCGCGAGTAGCTCGGCTTCGCTCTCGTAGCCGAGCATTTCGACCAGCGCGGGATTGACGGTCAGCAAGGTCCCCTCGGGTGTCGCCCGGAAGATTCCGAACGGTGCCTGCTGCACCAGAGTCCGGCTTGCCGCATCGGCACGCCGGGCGGCCTGCTCGGCATGGCGCCGCTCCGTGATGTCGGTGGCTACGCCCACCACGCCCGAGATGCTGCCGTCCCGCTCACGGACGGGAGAGTACTGCGCTTCGAACTCGAAGCCGAACAGCTCGGCGGTGGCGGTAATCGACTCGCCGGCGAGCGCACGGCGCACACCATCGATCGCTTGCGGCACGTCTCCCAGCAGCTCAAAGAATGACTTGCCGAGCAACATGCCGGGCCGTACACCGAGCGAGTGCAGGCCCTTGCCTTCGGCGAGCGTGAAGACACCCTTGGGATCGAGCGAAAACAGAATGACGGGAGATCCCGCGACGACGGTGCGGAGGCGCTGCTTGCTGGCCTGTAGAATCTCTTCCTGCCGGATACGCTCGGTCACGTCACGGGAGTTGACGATCACGCTGTAGGCGTTCGGCTGGTCGAGCCGCGCCTGACCGATCGATTCCAGCACGCGCCAACTGCCGTCCGAGTGCTTGAACCGGAATGTCGCGGTGTGTGGCGTGCCCGGCCGCTCGATCGCATCCGCCAACGCTTCCATGACCGGCGACAGATCGTCGGGATGTATGAACTCGAACGCATTGCGACCCAGTAGCTCGTTCATGCCATAGCCCAGCAGGCGTTGCACGGACGGGCTCACATACCGCAGGATGCCGTCGTCACCGAGGATCGTCACGATGTCCGACGCGTTTTCGGTCAGCGAGCGGAAGTGCTCTTCGCTGCTGCGTAGCGCTTCTTCCACGCGCGCGCGCTCGAGCGCGGTCGCGAGCACGTGGGCGAGCGCCTGAACGAACAGCACGTCAGGCCCGCTGAACTCCCGCGGGCGCGCGCTGTAGGCGCCCAACACCCCCCAGGGGCGGTCGCGGCCCTGCACGACGACGCAGACGCCGCTCAGAACGTCGTGCTGCTCGATATGGGGTGGGACGTTGAAGCGAGTTTCGGTGGGCAGATCTTCGATCACGATCGGGGCAGCGGCGTTCAGCGCGTACCCAGCCAGTCCGGCCACGTCCGCCGTTACGACGGTGCGCACATCTCCATTCTGCCAGCCCTCTCCCGCACGGACAACGAGACTGCGGTGCTCAGGTCGCAGCTCGAGGAGCTCGCTGAGTTCGACGTCGAGACCCCGCGCCAGGAGTTTCACGGCGGTGCTGAAGAGGTCACCCCGCATAGCGCCGGCAAGCGCGTGCTGGCCGAGGCGCGCGACCGCTTCCTGCTGCCGCGCCGCAGCGCGCAGCTGGACCTCGGCGCGCGAAGCCTCCTCGACACCCAGCCAGCGAAACCGCTTGGGTCTCAGATCCCCCCCTCCCTTGGTCCGGGCGGCATGGAAGGGTGCCAAAGCTAGGTGTGGTATTCTGTTGGGCCCGTGAGGCTGGTCACCCGAGCGCCGACTCGTAAATTCGGCCTATGGCACCAGAGCGATCGAAGCGAAAGTCGAGGGCGAAGAAACCCCGTAGGACGGTCGATTCACTGACCGTCTCCGTCCTACAGGCCACGCTCGAGTCCACCGCAGACGGCATTCTCGTCGTTGACTTGGACGGGAAGATCCTCGCGCACAATCGCCGCTTTGAGGAGATCTGGCGACTGCCGGCGTCGATGATTGCCGCCAACAGCGACGCGGCGGGACGGCGCCGCATGATTCAGCACGTACAGTCGCAGCTCCTCAATCCGCAATTCTTCGTCGACGGGATTCAAGAGCGGTACGCAGAACCGCAGTCCGACAGTTTTGACATCCTCGACTTCAAGGACGGCCGGACTCTCGAGCGGTATTCGATTCCCCTGCGACTCGATGGCCGGTCGGTGGGCCGGGTCTGGAGTTTTCGGGATGTCACGGCGCGGCGCCGCGCCGAAAGCGTGCAGGAAGCGGTGTATCGTATCTCGCACACCGCCCATACCGCCGAGAATCTGCAGGCGCTGCTCGGTGTCGTTCACGGAATCGTCGGTGAACTCATGCCCGCCAAGAACTTCTACGTCTCGCTGTACAACGAGAAGACCGACCAGCTCGAGTTTCCGTATTTCGTTGACGAGATCGACACGACGTGCGATGTGCGGCCGCGCAAGCTGCGCAAGGGACTCACGGAGTACGTGCTGCGCACGGGCGAGCCGTTGCTGGCAACCCCCGACGTGTACGAACGACTGGTCGCGGCTGGCGAGGCGGAGCTGATCGGCGCCCCCTCCATCGACTGGCTGGGCGTCCCGCTCAAAGTCAAAGACCGTACGATTGGTGTCGTCGTGACGCAAACGTACGAGCAGGGCGTGCGCTACGGCGAGAGCGAGCGCGACATTCTCACGTTCGTATCGTCGCAGATGGCGATGGCGATCGAGCGTAAGCGCGTCGTGGACGCCTGGCGCGAGCAGAGCGAGCTGCTGCAGCGGATCGTGGACAACATTCCGGTGATGCTCGTGTTCCTCGACGACCAGGGGCGGATCCAGTGGGGCAACCGCGAATGGACGCGCACCCTCGGCTACGATATCACCGAAGCGCGGTCGCGCGACATCTTCCCGGAGCTGTATCCCGATCCGGAGGATCTGCGCCGAGTGCAGGAGTCCGTTGGCGCACCTGTGGGCCATTGGACCGACTTCCGGACGCGCACGCGCCAGGGCATGGTCCTCGACACCATCTGGGCGAATGCCCCGTTGACCGGTGGAGGCTGGTTGGCCATCGGCATGGACGTATCGGAGCGCAAGCGCGCCGAAGAACGCTATCGCTCGTTCATCGCGCAAAGCTCGGAGGGCGTTTCGCGCATCGAGATCGATCCGCCGGTGCCGATCAATCTTCCCGAAGAGGAGCAGATCGACCGGCTGTACGCCGGCGCGCGCATCGCAGAATGCAACGACGCGATGGCCCGCATGTATGGCTACACCGAAGCCCGAGAGCTCGTCGGGACGAGGCTCTCGGAGTTGCACACCGTTTCCGATCCGGCGAACCGGGAGCAGATCCGCACGTTTCTTCGCGGTGGCTACCGCATTTCGGACTCGGAGACGCGAGAGCACGACCGCGAGGGAGGCTCGCGCGTCTTCCTCAATAACGTCATCGGCTTCCTGGAGGACGGCCAGCTGGTGCGCGTCTGGGGCACGCAGCGCGATGTGACGGCGCAGCGCCACCTGGAAGAGCAGTTCCGGCAGTCACAGAAGATGGAAGCCGTTGGGCAGCTTGCGGGCGGCGTCGCGCACGACTTCAACAACCTCCTGACCGCCATCCTCGGCAACACGCAGCTCCTGCTGCGTGACTTGCCCGCGGGCGACGCGAAGCGCGGAGATGTCGAGGAAATCCGCAAGGCATCCGAGCGCGCGGCCTCTCTGACCCGCCAACTGCTCGCGTATAGCCGCCGCCAGATGCTCCAGCCCGTGGTTCTCGACCTCAACGTCGTGGTGGCCGAGATGGACAAGATGCTGCGCCGCCTGATCGGCGAGCACATCGCGCTGGCCACGGTTCTCGCGCCCGACCTTGGACGCGTCCGCGCCGATCCCAATCAGATCGAACAGGTGATCGTCAATCTCGCGATCAACGCGCGCGATGCGATGCCCAACGGCGGCAAGCTCACGATCGAGACCGCTAACATCGATCTCGATGATTCGTTCACGCAGTCGCACCTCGGATCCACACCGGGACCCTACGCGATGGTCGCCGTGACCGACACGGGGCACGGCATGACCGCCGAGATCCGGGCGCATCTCTTCGAGCCGTTCTTCACCACCAAGGACGTCGGCAAGGGAACGGGGCTCGGGCTGGCGACGGTGTACGGCATCGTGAAGCAGAGCGGCGGCTACATCTCGGTATACTCCGAGCCCGGCCGCGGCTCGAGCTTCAAGATCTATCTACCGCGGATCGCCACAGCAACCGACGGCGCCGGTGGTCCGCCCAAGATCGGGCCAAAGCGCGGCACCGAAACCGTGCTCGTCGTCGAGGACGAGCCAGCGGTACTGAGCCTCAGTCGCCGCGCGCTCGAGGCGCACGGATATGTCGTGCTGGCGGCCACCGATGCACCCGCCGCGATGCGCATCGTCGAGCGCCACGGAGGTACGATCCATCTGCTCCTGACAGACGTGGTGATGCCGGGTTTGTCGGGACAGCACCTGGCTGACCAGCTGGCCTCCCGCCGGCCCGGGATTCGAGTGCTGTACATGTCGGGCTATCCAGGCGACGCCGTCGTGCAGCACGGGACATTGCCCACGGGCAGCGCGTTCCTGCAGAAGCCATTCTCTCCCGACGCCTTGGCGCGAAAGGTCCGCGATGTGCTGGACGCGTAACGGCGCAACGAGTACCGTACAAACGTGACCCAGACCGTCATGGGGATCGGCGCCGATCACTTCACGCGCCTGGTTGCACAGTTGCCCGTCATCGTGTGGTCCACGGATGCAACGCTGCACGTGACGTCGCGCTACGGCGGCGGCCTGGCGCCGTTTGGCCTCGCGGCCGGAACCCTGGATGCATCGGAGATCGCGGACTTCACAGATCCGAACGACCTCCCCGCCGTCCGAGCCGCGCATCAGACCGCATTGCGTGGCGAATCCGCCACCTACGAAACTCGCTTTCGGGGCCGCACGTTCACATCAACCGTCGAACCGCTGGTCGACGCCGGCGGAGACATTGTTGGGGTCGTCGGCCTCGCGGTCGACGTGACGGAGCGGCGCAAGGTCGAATCCGCCTTGCGCGAAAGCGAGGCGCGGCTCCGCACGATCTTCGAAACCGAGCCGGAGTGCGTAACATTGGTCGATGCGCAAGGCCGATTGCTGGAGATGAATCCTGCCGGGCTCGCGATGGTCGAAGCCGATGCCATCGACACTGTGCGCGGCCGCCCCATCGTCGATCTCGTCGCGATCGAGCACCGTACCGCGTTTACCCAGCTGCACCGGCGGGTTTTCGCGGGCGAGCCTGGAAGGCTGGAGTTCGAAATCATCGGTCTGCGAGGCAAGCGGAGTTGGCTGGCGATGCATGCGGTGCCGCTGCGCGACGGCTCAGGCGCCATCCATTCGCTGCTCGGAATCGCGCGCGACGTTTCGCGCCGCAGGATTGCGGAGCGGGCCCTGGTTGAATCGGAGGAACGGTTCTGCAAGGCATTCTACGCAAACGCGCTGCCGCTGATGATCACGCGCATGGCCGACGGCATGATATTGGACGCGAACGAGGCGCTCACCCGCCTGATCAACCGGTCGCGCGATGAGGTTATCGGACAAACCACGGTCGCACTCGGCATCATCGAAGCCGCCTACCACGCCGCCGTCGTCGAGACGCTGAAACAGACGGGGATGGTCAGCGATATCGCCCTTCAGATCCGGACGAAAGGTGGTCCACCACGCACCGGATTGCTGTCCCTCGTGCGGATGGAGCTTGGCGGTCAGGACTGTACATTGGGAACGTATCGCGACATTACCGAAGCCAAGCGAGCCGAGGAGCAGCTGCGCGCGTCACGCGCAGCGCTACGCAGCCTGGCCACGCGACAACAAGACATTCGCGAGGACGAGCGAACCCGCATTGCGCGCGAGATCCACGACAGCTTGGGTCAGGCGCTGACCGCCCTGAAGCTCCAGCTTGCAGCTGCTCAGGATGCCGCGTCCCGGGAAACACCCGCGCTCAGCGGCCGCCTGCACGAGACCGCGGCCATGGTCGACGATCTGGTAAAGGCCATCCGCCGGATCGCGAGTGAGCTACGGCCGCCCATCCTGGACCAACTCGGCCTTCCGGCAGCGCTCGAATGGCTCGCGCAAGATTTCTCTCGCCGGACCGGGATTCACTGCAAGGCAACGATCCTGGCCAGCAACGTCGGCATCAAAAGTGAGTTGGGCACGGCGTTATTCCGAATCGTGCAGGAGGCTCTCACGAACGTGCTGCGCCACGCCCAAGCGACACGCGTCACCATCGAGCTCGGCCTGAAGAGCGGGTGCGTGACACTCGAGATCACTGATGACGGACGCGGCATTACCGAGGCCGGAACGACCGGACCGGCTTCGCTCGGCATTCTCGGGATGCGTGAGCGCGCGGCGGCGCTCGGCGGCGTGCTCGAGGTTGCCCCGCGACAGGAGGGCGGTACGCGAGTAGCGGCGTGGTTCCCGCCGCTGTCGGAGCATCCTCCGGTGTCCGCGTCATGATCCGGATCCTCGTCGTCGACGATCACGCGCTCGTCCGCCGCGGCCTCATCGAACTCCTGCAGCGGCTGCCTCCCTCCGACGGGGTGCAGTTCGGTGAGGCGGGCACGGCAAGCGAGGCCATCGCGTTGGCAATGGGTGAGCGCTGGGACGTCGTCTTGCTGGATCTGGGCCTGCCGGACCGACACGGCCTCGAAGTCCTCAAGGAGGTGCACGAGGCGAAGCCGCACTTACCTGTGCTCATCCTCACCATGTTCCCGGAAGACCAGCTGGCACTGCGGATGCTCGAGCTGGGCGCGTCCGGATACCTCACGAAGGAGTCCGCGCCGGAAGAGTTGGTGCGCGCCATTGAACGAGTGCTGGCCGGGCACAAGTACTTGAGCGCCGGGATGGCACAGTCAGTTGCCGACGGGCTTCGCGGGCCGCCACCCACACCGCACGAACAATTATCGGATCGCGAGCTTGAAGTGCTCCGGCTTCTCGCCGCCGGCCGGCCGATCACAGCCATCAGCCGGCAGTTGGGTCTTTCCCCCAAGACTGTGACCACTTATCGCGCCCGTTTGCTGCACAAACTGCGAATGCGCTCCAACGCCGAGTTGACCTTCTATGCAACACAGCACGGGTTGGTGAGCCCAGCCGCCCTCCGCGCCTCTTCATAGGGTTTTTCCCGAATAGGACCCGAAAAAAATCGATAATACCGCCACTATCTGGCGAGTGTGCACTCACTTCCTCTCGTAAACAATAGCTACACCAAGAATTAGCTAAGCGCAAGGCCGGCAAGACAATCGTACAAGCAAGTATAACAATGAGTTAGCATTGTCGGTGGCGCCGCGCACTGACCCCCAAGCTAGATTCCAGCCCATGCCTTTACCGCCCCTCATCGGGCACGAAAGGGTTAAGGCCAGACTGGCGGGCGCCCACGCCTCCGGAAAGCTACCGCAGGCTGTGCTGCTCGCCGGTCCACGCGGCGTCGGGAAGCAGCGTCTCGCGCTATGGCTTGCCCAGCTGATCCACTGCGAAGCCCCACGCGGGGAGTCGCAGCCGGAGCCATGCGGAGAATGCCGCTCCTGTCGGCTCGTGCTCTCACTGCAGCACCCAGACGTGCATTGGTTTGTACCGCTCGAGTTGAGTAACCGAGGATCCGACGCCGAGAAGCAGGTCGATGCGGCCGCGGATGCCTTGGCAGAGGAGATGACCGCGCGCAGGGAGCAGCCGCTGTACGCTCCGGTTGTCGGGCTGGCGAGCCACCCGGTGGCGTCCATACGACTGTTGCTCAAGCGTCTGGCCCTGACGCCGGCGATGGGAAATCGTAAGGTCTTCATCCTGGGCGACGCGGAACGACTGATCCCGCAGCTCGGGACGGAGGTCGCGGCAAACGCGTTGCTCAAGGCGCTCGAGGAGCCACCGGCCGATTCGATCATCTTGCTCACGGCCGCGGACCCCAACGCCCTGCTTCCGACGATTCTGTCACGTGTTGTGCTCATTCGTGTGGCACGAATCGCCGACAGTGACGTGACAGCTTTCGTGCAGCAAAAGGTCGCAGCTCGTGATCAACCTGAACTGGAGCAACGAGTTACAGCCGCGGAAGGGTGTATTGGCAAGCTCTTTGCAACGGATGGGCGTCGTTCCGGGCAGGTAGATCAGGCAGCGCGTTTCACGGAAGCACCATTGCTGTTCGCACTCGGTCAGGTGCCCTTTCAGGCACGTGGTGGCTTCACCGACATGCTGGATGCGTTGGCGAGCAGACTGCGTAGCGAGGCCAAGCGTGGCGGGGATACCGAGAAGCTGGTTGAAGCAATCGCGCTGGTCCTCGACGCCCGCGACCTCGCGCAGGGGAACGTGAACCCGCAGCTCCTGGCGGCCGTACTGGCCGAGGACCTGCAAGCGAGTCGGGCGTCATGAAGTTGTCGCACTTGGACCAGGCGGGTCGTGCCCGCATGGTCAATGTCGGCGACAAGCCGCTGATGGACCGCACGGCGACCGCGACCGGCACGATTCGGATGTCGCCGGAAGCGTTTCGCCAGGTCGCAGAGCAGGCGGTTGCTAAGGGCGACGTGCTCGCCGTGAGCGAGGTGGCAGGAACGCTGGCGGCGAAACGAACGGCGGAGCTGATCCCGCTCTGTCACCCGCTCGGCCTCGATCATGTCGAGGTCGAGGCAAGTCTGGCGGAGTCGTTGCCGGGGGTGCAGGTGTCGGCGAAGGTGCGCACCGTGGGCCGCACCGGCGTGGAGATGGAGGCCCTGACGGCGGTCGCCGTGGCGTTGTTGACCGTGTACGACATGGTGAAAGCGGTCGACGGCAACATGGTGATCGGGGATGTGCAGCTGGTCGAGAAGCAAAAGGCGCCGCGGCATGATTGACGATGGCTTGATGCGGGCGCTGCAGTTTGACTCACAAGCCGTAGAACAGGAGAGGAGTATGCAAGCGAGAACTCAGCGTTTGATACTGCGCGGCGGAATCATCGTGCTGGCCGCAGTGCTCGTCAGTACCGTGGGCGCTTGGGCCGGCGGCACGACCACCGAGGCTGACCGTGCGCCGACCTCAGGCCCCGAGCTCCTTGGGGAACTGCGGTCGCTCCGGCAGCAGCTCGATGCCAAGCAGGGCGAGTTGGAAGTCGCCCGGCTGCAGCTCGACCGTGTGGACGCTATCATGCAGTACTCGACCCACTACAAGCTGCCGGCCGACATGGCGACGGCAGTGTACGACGTCGCGCTCAGCGAGGGAATCGATCCCGGCCTGGCGTTCCGTCTGGTCAAGGTCGAGTCGGGCTTCAACCCGCGCGCCATCAGTCACGTCGGGGCGATCGGGCTCACACAGGTGTTGCCCAGCACGGCGCGGCTGTACGAGCCCGGGCTGACCACGCAGCAGCTGTACGACCGGGATACGAACCTGCGAATTGGGTTCCGCTATCTCCGCGACCTACTGGACCGCTATCCGTCCAACATGCAGCTCGCGCTATTGGCCTATAATCGGGGTCCTGCCAAGGTGGAGCAGCTGTTGGGTGCCGGTCGCGACCCCGCGAACGGCTATGAGGCAGAAGTCATGAAGGGATTCCGGCACCACTAACCTCGGGTGCCGGCCTGATTACCGGCTCGGAATCAGCAGCACATCACCGGGCCGGATCACACTCCGCATCGTCAAATCATTCGCCTCGAGGAGCGCCGCCAGCCCGACCCCGTGCTGACGCGCGATGGCGCTAGCCGTCTCGCCGGAGACCACCCGGTGGCGGGTCGATCCGTCGCCGGCGTCGACACTACTCACTGTGCGATAGCGAGTGGGCACGCGCCGGACCCGTGGCTCCGGCGGGTTGCTCCAGGCCCCGCGCGGTACTACCCGGCCACTCATCGGCACGATGACCCGCTGGCCCACTCGGAGCGCGTGGGCGCGGAGGTGCGGATTGGCCGCCTGCAACATGGTAACGGTGACCTTGTACCGCTGCGCGATGCTCGAGAGCGTCTGACCGTACGTCACGTAATGATCCACGAACGTGATCCGCTCGTTGGCAGGCAGATCGGCGTAGCGCTCGGCGACGCGGGCACCCCTGCCCCGCGGGACGCGCACGATCACATCCCGTCCAGGCGGCGTGATACCGCGTACGAACTGGGGATTCAGCTCGAGTAGGGCCGCGACCGACGTGTCGGCCAGGCGCGCCATTACGTCCAATCCCGTCGCATCGGGAACCGAGACTTCGTCGAAGACGAGGGGTGGCATGCGCTCGATGCTGCTAAAGCCGTACCGGCTCGGCTGTTTCGCGATCAGCGCCGCCGCAATCAATTTCGGCACATAATCACGCGTCTCGCGGCGCAGGCTGCGCCGGTTGTCCGCAATCTGGAAGAATGTCTGGTCGTCCACCGAATCGGGCTCACCCGGGAGCCGCGCAATCGCGCGCTCGATTTTGCCGGCACCGGCATTGTATGCCGCCGCCGCGAGATAGACACTGCCGAGCCGCTCGACCAGGTCCTGCAGATGGCTGACGGCCGCGTCGGTGGCCTTGAACGGGTCCCGCCGCTCGTCCACCCACGGGTCGATCAGGAGGCCGTATCCGCGGCCGGTGGACGTCATGAACTGCCACATGCCCACGGCGCGGGCGCGGCTCACGGCGGTGTTCGACAGCCCGCTCTCGATGAGCGTCAGATAGACCAGATCCTCGGGCAGACCATGGGCGCGCAGGCGCTCGCGAATCATGCCTTCATAGCGGCCCAAGCGGGACAGCCAGATCTCGAAGCGATCGCGAGCATCGAGCTGGAAGAACTCGAGGTACTCGAGGACCCGACGATTGCCGGCAAAGCTCGAGACGTCGATGTCGAAGGTGGCTGCGGCGTCGTTGCCGAAGAGATTCTCCGCTTCCTGGGCGACGTCCTCGCCACGTACCGAGACGTTCGTGCGGGGGGCCGTGATGGAGTCCGCCGAGCGCTTTTGCAAACTGTCGAGCGCCGACTGGTCGGCGGCGGAATCCTGCTCCACGCGCGCGAGCGCCGTCCCAAGCTGCACCGCGGAGCTGTCGCGCGTCGTTGGGGAAGTCGCGCTCGTCGTCGTGGCTGTTGGGGCCGCGGCAGGAGATACTGCAGGCGGCGCGACACGTGCGCCACCGCAGGCGGCGAGCGCCGCGGCGCCAAGCAACGAGATCGAGCCTATCGTCAGACGTTTCATCGTGTAGCCAAGTAATTCCCGAGTAGACGGTTCGTCGCATTCAGGACTGCAAGCGCCGCGCCACGGGCCGGATCTACCTCCGTGAGGCACGAACCCACCAGCCGCGTGGCTTCCTTGGCGCGTGCTGACAGCGAAACAATCACAACTGTCGCATCGAACGCACGCACCGCTTTCACTCCCAACAATTCGAACGTCACCTGTGGGCTGACCGCTTGCTCCAGTGCATTCACCGCCGCAACGGCGCAGCAGCGCAGTTCGCCGGTCTGGGACGTCACGCCGTCGCATGAGCCTTCAAACCGACGGCCGTCAGACCAGGTCAGGACGACTTTGGCGCGACAACGGCCATTCGCCAACCGCTGAAAGCCGAACTCCTGAAAGCGTAGCCGCTCGTCGTGCACGTATGACCCTCACTCGAAACGGACTTCGATTTGCTGTTTCTGCGCGGCGTCCTGCACCGCCTCGACGACGTCCACCTCGAGCCTGGGCCGTCCCTGCTCGTCACGCTCCGCGGAGATGACGAGAATCAATCCGCTGTCGAATTCCACCTTCACGTGCCGCACGTCGGAGCGCACAGTCACCTGCTTGACCGTTTCACCCCGGAGTCGGGTCACAGCCAGGACCACGCGCCGCAAATCCTGCAGCTTGGCGCTGCTCACGCGAGGCGCTCCGCGAGAAGCTGCGAAAGCGCAGCGTCGGGAATTCGCTCGGCCTGGATGAACAATGACGACTTCGAGGTGGCCTCCAGCGGATATGGCGTCCAAAACGAGCGGCGCCTTCCCGGGAGAGCCTCAGACGCAGCGCGGAACGACAAGACCAACTGCCATGCAGCCGTATTCGCGCGACGCTCGGCCACCGCGTCCACGTGCCAAACCTGATCCCCGTGCGCAATTACTCGCCATGACATGGCTCACCTCGAGCGGGGAAGACGAGCGCAAAGGGCCCCCAATATGAGGGTTAGATGTAGTACAGTCAATGGTTTAAGCCTGTTTCAGTCGTCGCGAGTTACGTAGGCGCGGAAGCGGGTCGCCAGGTCCCGGGTGACGGGCCCGGACACTCCTTTGCCAATCGCCCGGCCATCGAGCTTGGATATGCCGATGACCTCGGCGGCAGTTCCGGTGAGGAACACCTCGTCTGCGGTATAGAGGTCGTAGCGGTTCATGGGCAGCTCTTCGATTCCGTAGCCCGCCTCGCGCCCGAGCTCGATCACCGTGTCGCGCGTGACGCCGCGGAGGATGCCGGTGTACGGGGGCGGCGTCTTGAGTGTGCCATTCGTCACCGCGAACAGATTCATCCCGCTCGCTTCGGCGACATAGCCAGTCGAATCGAGCATGATCACTTCGTCCACTCCGGCAGCGATACCTTCGACTTTGGCGAGAATATGGGAGAGATAGTTCAGCGACTTCACCCGCGGTGACAGCGATTCCCTGTGCAGGATCGGTGTGGCGGCAGTCAACGCGGTCAGACCTTTTTCGTACCGGTCCTGGGGCCACAGCTTGATGGTATCGAAAATGCAAAAGACGGTGGGCTTGGCGCACTTCCGCGGATCGAGGCCGAGGTCCCCGACACCGCGCGTAACGACCAGCCGGATGTAATTGTCCTTGATTCCGCTCTTCTCTACGCCCGCCTCGACCATCCGCGCCATGGCGTCACGCGCTACGGGAATCTCGAGCCAAATCGCCTTCGCCGAAGCATAGAGGCGATCCAGGTGTGCATCCAGGCGGAAGACGCGCCCGTTATAGGCACGAATGCCCTCGAAGACGCCATCGCCATATAGCAGACCGTGGTCGAACACAGAAACGACCGCGGCGTCGCGGTCGTACCACTTCCCATCGACCCATACCATTGAGGGCATCGGGACGAAATCTGCGTCGGTTCCTGGTTACACAACAGGGGCATGAGCCGGCCGGGGATCGAACCCGGGACCTACGGATTAAAAGTCCGTTGCTCTACCAACTGAGCTACCGGCTCCTGAGAACTGCAGACTCGTCAAAGCTAAAACGTCGAAAGAGACGTAGAAAGAGCATCCCCTCCCGATAGGTAGTTTGATTGACGCTCTCGTTTTGACGCTAGTACCTTCCAGTCGATGGCATCCCCTCTGACAAGCGTTTCAGACACTGCCCGTTGGGTTGCGATGTATCGAGCTATGGAATCCGAGCGACCCGATGCAATCTTCGATGACCCCTATGCCCGACGTTTGGCCGGTCCTAAGGGCGAGCAGATTTTGGCGAGCATGCCGCAGGGCCGGCGGTGGGCTTGGCCAATGGTGGTGCGGACCGCGGTTATGGATGAGATCATATTGCGTCTCGTCCAGGCAGAGCGCGTTGATACAATCCTCAACCTCGCGGCCGGTTTGGACGCACGACCGTTTCGTCTCGACCTTCCTAAAGAACTACACTGGATCGACGTGGATCTCGAGGGAATCCTGTCGTACAAGGAAGCGGCGCTCAGCGCCGAGCAGCCGCGCTGCCGTCTCGAGTTTGTGCGCGCCGATCTCACCGATCAGGCCGCGCGCCGCGCGTTGTTTGAGCGCGTCGGCAGTCAGGCCAAACGGGCGCTCGTGATCGCGGAAGGATTGCTCGTCTATCTGAAGCCTGAAGATGTCATATCACTCGCGAATGATCTCGCGGAGCAATCCGCGTTTCGCTGGTGGCTGATCGACCTGGCCTCGCCGGCGCTGCTGCAGTTCCTGAAGCGCACCTGGGGAAACCAGCTGCGCTCGGGGAATGCTCCCATGGTGTTTGCGCCCGCCGAAGGCACGGCGTTCTTCGCGCCCGCCGGTTGGGTCGAGACGGAGTACCGGCCCATTCTGGACGAGGCACTGCGTCGGCAGCGCGCGCCCAGGATGGCCTGGCTGTGGCGATTGCTCGCCGTGTTTGCATCGAAGAAACGGCGGGGACAGTTCAAGCGCTTCTCCGGTGTCGTGCTCCTCTCACGCCAACTCTAGGAGACTTTCGTGACCTCGTGGCGCGCTCTGTGTCTGCTCGCTCTTGTTGCCGGCTGCACGAGACCAAAACCCGCTTCCCCAACCGGTCCCAACGTCGTGACGATCACGGCAACCGATTATGCGTTCGGTGCCGCCGACACGATTCCGGCGGGACTTACGACCCTGCGCCTCATGAACGCCGGACACGAGCCGCATCAAGCCGTGATCGCGGGAGGTGCAGGGAAAACGTTCGCCGAGCTCGAGTCTGCGCTCGTGAGTGCTGAGCCCAAGATCGCCGAATGGCTGACCGTTCCCATGGGAGCCGGCGCCGTCGGGGCCGGCGACAGCTCGATCGTCACCGCGAACCTGGCGCCGGGGAACTACCTGATCCTGTGCTACATCCCGAGTCCCGACGGGAAACCGCACGTCGTGAAGGGGATGTTTCGCCACCTCGTTGTGGTGCCCGCGTCGAGTACTGGCGCGCCGGCACCGGAGCCGACTGCCGACGTGACTGTGACGCTCTCCGACTACACGTTCACGCTGTCGGCGCCCCTCACAGCCGGAACGCATACGATTCGCGTGGAGAACAACGGCCCCCAACTTCACGAGGTGACGATCGAGCGCCTCGCGCCGGGGAAGACGCTGGCCGACTTCCAGCAATGGGTCGCGGGTGGGATGCGTGGCGCGCCTCCCGCCGAACCAGCCGGTGGCTATTCCGCACTGGATAAGGGGAAGGTCGGCTGGGTGACGATCACATTGACGCCGGGTCACTATCTCCTGAACTGCTATGTGCCCGACGTGAAGGATGGAAAACCGCACCTTATGCATGGCATGGTGAAGGAAGTCACCGTTAACTAGGCCGGCATCGGGCGGCAAAAGGCGGCAACGATCTGAGACCGTTGCCGCCTCATGCCGCCTATTGCCGCCCGTTAGTTCAGAACAGCCAGTGCATCCCGATCTGTGTTTGTTGCGGATCCCCGAATCCGCTGCGCAGGGTGCCGTCGAAGTTGAACAGGTAGCTGCCCTGCGCCGGGTCGCGGAAGTTCTCGGAGCCGGTCACGTTGAACATCTGCGCGATGAGCTCGAGCTTCCCGTTCCCGACATTGAAGGGCCAGGTCAGTCCGAGGTCCCACGAGAAATACGCGTTGTCCTTGCGCAGCGTGTTGCGTTTCAGGATGACGCCCGTGGGTGTGGTTCCCGCCGCGTCGTAGCAGATCCGGTCCTGAGGCGTCGCGGCACGTTGGCCATTGCCCTTGTTCGTGCCGTTGCCGCATTTCTCGGATACCGGCTGCGCCGAATACAGACTGATGCGGCTGTTCAGGAACAACCCGCCACCGATGTGCAGTAACATCCAGCCATTGAAGCGGTGACGCTGGTCGCGGTCGCTCCAGTTGTACTCCGGCGCGAGGTTGTCCGCCTTGGCGTACCGGAACGTGAACGGATCGCGCTCGTTGTCATCGTCCGCCTTATCCCACGACAAGGTGTAGTTGATCTGGAACTGGAAGTTCGGATCGAGGACGCGCCTCAACATGAAGGTAACGCCGTTGTAGTTCGACTTGGCGCTCGACTCGACGGTGGTCAGTGTGGTGACGCCGTTCGTGTTTCCGCCCAGCGTGTCGGGAAGGCCCGTACTCCACGGACTGCCGAACGCCGGATCGTTCCGGTTGATAAACCGCGTCAAGTGTTCCGTCCGCGCGTGCTCGAAGCTGAACGACATCCCGAGGTCTTTCCCAGCCTGCCACTCATACGCCAGACTGGCGCTGAGTGTCCGGGGATTCTGGAAGTTTCTATCGAACACGAATACATCCGGGTGATTCACGGCGTTGGGTGCCACGTTGTCGGGCAACTGGGTGTTCAAGGCCGGCACAGTACTGTTGAAATTCGAGTACGACATGCCGATAGAGCCATTCGTGCTGCGGCTCGAGGCGAGGTTCAAGCCGGGGATCCGCGCATAAAAGACTCCGACGCTCCCACGAAAGACCCTGCGGCCATCGGCCGCCGGATCGTAGGCAAAGCCCAACCGCGGCTGCCACATCTTCTTGTCGGACGGGATCGTCCCGTCGGAGGGGAACGTGCTGGTAACCCCGCCAGTCGTGACGGTCTGGCCGATAAACGGCGCAAAAAACACCTGGGACGGCGGTGTCAGTGGATCAGCTTCGATCTGGGCTTCCCACCGCAACCCATAATCCAAGGTCAGCTTGCTGTTGGGCTTCCAGGTGTCCTGCAGGAACAGGGCGTACTCGGTCTGTGGAATGTTCTGCGTTCCGGCCTCCTGCACGGACCGTCCGACGCCCGCCTGCTGCAGGAATAGCAGCAAGCCGCTCGCATCACCGGTGCTCTGGAACGCGAGGAACGAGGGCACGGATGCGAAGATGTAACGGGAGTTCGCAAAACCGACAAAGGTCTGAATCGAGTGGACCTTGTTGTACTCGAACCCCGCCTTGAAGAAGTGATCGCCGCGGGACAACGAGATGTTGTCGAGCAGCTGGGTGCGGGTGTCGTAATACGCGACCGGCAGGAAGAACGGCAGGCCGAACCGGTAGCCGTAGGTGAAGTCCATCGCGACGTCCGGGAACGGCCGGTCGCCGGCATCCACGCGGTTGGGGCCGAGCAACGCGCTGCGCGGACCCGCATAGGGCCGCGGCCGATCCTCCCGCGAGAACTGAAAGCGGAACTCGTTCGCGAGATTCGGCTTCAAGTAGGACATCAGGCTGCCGTTGACTGCGTTCGAATGATCCTGCTCGATTCCGTTCGAGCTGCGCGCCCAGTGATCGTAGTCGAACGTGCCGTTTTTCTGCTCTGACCACGTGTAGTTGTACTTGAGCGAGAGGTTATGCCGGGCCGAGAGCCGGAAGTCCACCTTGGCCAGGAATGCCCGCGCATCGTTCGTGCGATCGATCGGGCCGTAGTCGCCGGCCAACGCTCCACCGTACGCCGTGTCCATCCAGGCCCGTAACAGCGGGTCAATCCGGTTTGGGTTGGTCTGCTTGGTCTCATCGTAGATCTGCTGATCGTACGCGACGAAGAAGAACGCGCGGTCCTTCTTGATCGGCCCGCCCAGCGTGAACCCGAATTGATGCTGCGTGAAGTCCGGGGGCGGCAGGACGTCACTTCCGTGGTGCGGCTGGCCCGAGAGCGCGCCGTCCTTCCCATAGTAGTGGAGAGAGCCGTGGAGCTGATTCGTGCCCGACTTGGTCACGACGTTCACGAAGCCGCCGCCCGAGCGGCCGAACTCGGCATTGGCGCCCGATGACGTGACCACGATCTCCTGGACCGCGTCGAGATTGAACGTGAACGGCGGACGCTGGCCGCCGCGCTGTTCGCCGAAGAACGGATTGTTGAAGTCGGCGCCGTCCACCGAGACGTTGTTGTGAATCCCGCGCTGCCCGCCGATCGACAGCTCATCGCCGTCGGGACCCTGCACGATCGCGACGTTGGGCGTGAGCAGCGTCAAGTTCAGGTAGTTGCGGCCGTTGTTCGGCAGGCGTGAGACGGCCGCGTTCGGCACCCGGGTAGAGGCTTCGACCTTGGTCGCCTCGACCACGGGCTGCGTCGCTTCGACCACGATGGCCTGCAGCTGCACCGCCGCGAGCGCGAGATTCAGGTTTATGGTCTCGCCCACGCCGACCCGGACGCCGGTCTGGCGCGCCTCACTGAACCCTACCGCGCGCGCCGACACCTCATAGGTGCCGAGGGGCATGAGGGGTGAGATGAATACACCCCGCTCGTTGGTCGTGACCTGCCGTTGGAAGCCGGTCTGCGTTTCGCGCAGCACTACCGTCGCGCCGGCGACCGCGGCCCCCGCGGGATCGGAGACCGTGCCGCGAATGACCGCCGTCGTGGCCTGCGATTGTGCAGCGAGAGCGACTGGGAATGCGAGCGCCACTGCCACCGACGCGAGGAGCTTCCGCAGCATGCCTCTGCCTCCGTAACGGGGGTGGTGAGTTCCTAGGAGTGGCTAGCGTATCACGCGAATTGATAGATGGCAAGCACGGAAAGGAACTAGTTTTCGGGATGCAGAACGCCGAAATCGCCCGTCTGCTCGGCGACGTCGCGGATCTCCTCGAGATCTCGGACGGCAATCCATTCAAGGTCCGCGCGTACCGCAATGCCGCGCGTACGGTTGCCGACCATCCCGATCCCATCGCCGAGCTGGTTTCCGGCGGCGCGTTCGATCTGACCGAGCTGCCGGGCATCGGCGGGGGAATCGCGAAGGAAATCACGGCGCTCGTCGAGACGGGCACCCTGCCCCAACGCCAGCAACTGGTCGCCGCGATCCCGCCCGGCCTCCTCGATCTGCTCAAGATTCCGGGGCTCGGACCAAAGCGCGTGAAGCTTTTTCATGACGAGCTGAAGGTGAACAGTGTGGCCGATCTCAAGGCGGCGCTCGACGCCGGCAAGATCGCCACCCTTCCTGGATTTGGCCCGAAGCTGCTCGAAAAGATTCGGGAGGGCGTAGCGGCGGCCGCGAGCGGTGACGGCCAGAAGCGGATCGTGCTGCACGAGGCAGAGCAATACGCCCGCGCCATCGTCGAGTACCTGAAGGCCGGCGGTGACATCGCCGAGATCGACGTCGCCGGAAGCTTCCGCCGCCGCAAGGAGACGATCGGCGACCTGGACATCGTCGTCACGTCATCGAAACCGGCGGCCGTGATTCAACGGTTCGGCAAGTTCGGCGAGGTCACGCACGTCGCGGCCCAGGGTGACACCCGCTCCACCGTACGGCTCACGAGTGGCCTGCAGGTGGACCTGCGGGTGGTCGAGCCGGCCAGCTTCGGCGCCGCGATGCAGTACTTCACGGGCTCGCAGGCGCACAACATCGAGCTGCGCAAGATCGCGCAGGCCAAGAAGCTCAAGCTGAACGAGTACGGCGTGTTCCGCGGCTCGAAACGCGTTTCGGGCCGCGCCGAGCGCGACGTCTATGCCGCACTCGGCCTCGACTGGATTCCACCGGAGCTGCGCGAGAATCGCGGCGAGATCGCGCTCGCCAAGGCGCACAAACTCCCCGCGTTGGTCACGCTCGAGAACATCCGCGGCGACCTGCAGATGCACACCGACGCGAGCGACGGCAAGGCCACGCTCGCCGAGATGGTAGACGCCGCGCGCGCGCTTCGTTACGAGTACATCGCGATCACCGACCATTCGCCGCGCACATCCATGGCCGGTCAATCGCCCGAGGAAATTCGCGCACAATGGAAAGCGATCGACAAGCTCAACAAGGGGACGCGCGGCTTCCGCGTCTTGAAAAGCGTCGAGATGGACATCCTCGAGAGCGGCAAGCTGGACCTGCCCGACGACCTGCTGGCCGAGGCCGATTACGTCGTGGCGACGATCCATTACGGCCTCAAGCAGACTGAACGGCAGATCACCGATCGACTGCTTGGCGCCATCGAGAATCGCTGGGTGGATGCGATCGGCCATCCCACGGGACGGATCGTGCCGGTGCGGCCGTCCTATCTGCTCGACTTCGACGTCGTGGCAAAGGCCGCGGCCCGCGCGAAATGCCTGCTCGAGATCAATGGCAGCGAGCGCATGGATCTTCCCGATACCCTCGCCGCGGCAGCGAAATCGCACGGCGTGCGCTTCGTGCTTTCGACGGATGCGCACAATGTCCGCGAGCTTGGCTTCATGAAGTTTGCGGTGGCGGTGGCGCGGCGGGCGGGACTCGAGGCGGCCGACGTCGCCAACACGCGGCCGCTCGCGGAATTTCTGAAAGGGCTACGTCGCAGCCGAAACCGTTAGTAGCTCGATCTGGGCGACGGGCTCGAAGCTGTAGCGGTGATGCCGCGTAGGACCGAGCCGCTGGATCGCGTCGAGGTGCTCGGGCGTGGCGTAGCCTTTGTTCGTTTCCCAGAAATAGCCTGGATGACGTGCGGCGAGCCGGTCCATCAGCGCGTCGCGCAAGACCTTCGCGATAATCGAGGCGGCGGCGATCGAGTGACATTTCGCGTCGCCGTCGACGATCGCTTCGTGCGCGCAGCCGAGCTCGGGACAGGGCAGACCGTCGACCAGCACGTGCGCGGGCTCACAGCCCAGGCGACGCAGCGCCCGTTCCATGGCCAGGATCGAAGCGCGCCGAATGTTCATCCGATCGATCTCCCGCACGCTGGCGGCGCCGATCGCCACGGCAACGGCCCGTTCGCGGATCTTCGGCACGAACCTCTGGCGCTGCAGGGCCGTCAAGACCTTTGAGTCGTCGAGTCCGCGGATGGGCTTCGCGCCCATCGGAAACACGACGGCCGCGGCGACCACTGGACCAGCCAGGGGGCCGCGGCCGACTTCATCGATTCCGGCGACGATGCTGCAACCTTCACTCCACAACGCCGCCTCGCGTTTCAGCGATGGGCGGCGCTTGCTCACGCCGGCGCCTGCTCCTGTTCCGACGACCCGGCGCCCGGCACGCTGAGCTCCTGTCCGGCGCCGCGCTTCTCGCGAATCCGGGCCGCCTTGCCGGCGAGCCGGCGGAGGAAGTACAGCTTGGCGCGGCGCACGCGGCCTTTGCGCATCAGTCCGATCTCGGCGATCGACGGCGCGTGCAGCGGAAAGATCCGCTCGACGCCGACGCCCGCGGAAATCTTGCGCACCGTAAACGTCTCATTGACCCCGCCACCGCGGCGGGCGATGCAAATCCCCTCGAACGCCTGGAGGCGCTCTTTTTCCCCTTCGCGCACGCGCACCATGACGCGCACCGTGTCCCCAGGAGCAAAGGCGGGAATGTCAGCCCGCAGGTTCTCCTTGACGACGTCCTCTAAGAATCGTGCCTTTGCCATAAATCCGGTCTCCGTTCGCGCGTGAGGCGCTCGGCCTCAGCCTCCCGCCATGCCGCAATCTTGTCGTGATCGCCACCCAACAATACTTCCGGGACGTCGTGCCCGCGATAGCTGGGCGGCCGCGTATAGCTCGGCGGCGCCAGCAGACCTTCATAATGCGAATCGGTCGAAGCCGATTCGTGATCTCCCAGTGCGCCGGGCAGCAGCCGAACGACTGCATCGATAATACACAGGGCCGCCGGCTCACCGCCCGACAACACGAAATCACCGATCGATACTTCTTCCGCATCCAGCACGTCGACGACACGCTGATCGACGTCTTTGTAGTGCCCGCACAACAACGTCAGCTCTCGGCCCAGCGAGTATCGAACCGCGCTATCGTGCGTAAACGGTTTTCCGCGCGCCGACAGCAGCACGATGGGACCCTCGGAGACCTCGAGATCCTCGACCGCCTCGACTATCGGCTCCACCTTCAGCACCATCCCGGCACCGCCCCCATAGGGAGCATCGTCCACCGTCTGGTGCTTGTCGTGCGCATAGCCACGCAGCTGCACGACGCGGTACTGCGCGATGCCGGCTTTCTGTGCCCGTCCCAGAATGCTGCTCGACAGCGGCGCGCTGAACCAATCCGGAAACAACGTCACCACGTTGATGCGCAGCATCGCTACTCATCCACCGCCACGAGCTGATCGCGCCATTCGTCCACCGCCGCTCGCGATGTCACGCCTTCGAACCCGAGCAGCCACTCGCGGTGGTAGGAGCGGCGCCGCGCCACGACCAGCGGTCCCGCGAGCACACTGCGATCCTCGCTCAGGACATAGAGTCGCGCCTTCGGCACGAACACCGTCCCGACATTTTCGATCAGCGGGATCACCGCTACCTCGCCTTGCTGGCCGTGCGGCTTGCGCAGCCGCCCGACTACGCGGTGGGCGATTTTCCGAGTACGCCCGCCTTCTTGAGGAGCGAACGCACCGTGTCGGTGGGCATCGCGCCTTTGTCCAGCCAGGCCCGCGCCTGCTCGGCGTTCACTTCGATTACCGCGGGCTTCGCGCGCGGATTGTAATTCCCGATCGCCGCCACAAACCGTCCGTCGCGCGGCGACTTGGAGTCCGCGACGACGATGCGAAAGTACGCTTGTCCCTTCCGTCCCTCGCGGCGCAGCCGAATACGAGTTGCCATAGTGCCTTACATCCTCTTTAGGAACTTGCCCATCTTGCGCATCTGCTGGAACTGTTCCAGCAGGCGATTCACTTCCTGGACCGGCCGTCCCGAACCCTTCGCGATCCGCAGCTTGCGATTGCCGTTCAACAGACTGGGATCGGCGCGCTCCGCCGGCGTCATCGACAGTACGATCGCCTCGACATGCTTCAGACGTTTGTCGTCCATCGACACGCCTTGGAGCGCTTTCGCGTTGATCCCCGGCAACAACCCCAGCACCTGCTTCAGCGGACCCATGTTCTGCATCTGCTTCAGGGCGACCAGAAAATCCTGCAGGTCCATGCCCTTTTTCGACTTCACCTTCTGCTCGAGCCGCTTCGCGGCGTCCGCGTCGATCGTCGCGGTCGCCTTTTCGACCAGCGCGACGACGTCGCCCTGTCCAAGGATCCGTCCCGCCATCCGGCCGGGGTCGAACGGCTCGAGCGCGTCGGTTTTCTCACCGACGCCGATGTACTTGATCGGCACGCCGGTCACGCCGTGAATCGACAGCGCCGCGCCGCCGCGGGCATCGCCGTCGAGCTTCGTCAGGATCACGCCCGTCAGCCCGACGCCGTCCTGAAAGCCGCGCGCGATCTTTACCGCATCCTGCCCCGTCATGCCGTCCGCGACGAGCAAGACTTCCTTTGGCGGCACCGCCGCCTTCAGCGCCTTCAGCTCGTCCATCATCTCGGCGTCGATCTGCAGCCGGCCCGCGGTATCGACAATGACCGTCCGCGCGCGTTCGGACTCGGCTTCACGCAACGCCTTCTTCACGAGCGCCGGAACGTCCTTCTCCCCTCCCCCTTCGGCCGGGAGAACCGGCACTCCCACCTGCTGCCCGAGCTGCCGTAACTGCTCGGTCGCGGCCGGGCGATAAATGTCGGCCGCCACGAGCGCGGGCGCTTTCTGCTCCAGTTTGAGACGCCTCGCGAGCTTCGCCGCGGTGGTGGTCTTCCCCGATCCCTGTAACCCGACGAGCAGAACGACCGTCGGGCCTACGGAGGCGAAGTCGAGGCCCGCTTTGGTACCGCCAAGCAGCGCCGCGATTTCGTCATGGACCAGCTTGACGACTTGCTGGCCGGGACTGACGGACTTGACCTGCAGCGCTCCAACCGCCCGCTCGCGCACGCGCTCGACGAACCCGCGTGTGACCTCGAAACTCACATCCGCCTCGAGCAGGTGGCGGCGAATCTCGCGCAGCGCGTCGGTAACGTCGCTTTCCGAGAGCACCCCGCGACCTCTGAGCCGGTTCAATACCCCGGTCAGCTGCTCGGAAAGGGCCGTAAACATAAGCGTAGCAAGCTAAATGGCGAGTCGCCCTAAACCAAGTGGGCCGCTTATCTTCGCCTCTGTGACTCAGCTAGCGCCTCAGCCTACGCCTCAGTGGGAACGGCCGGACGATGCCGAGCGCCAGGCTCGTCTTGTCGCGATGAAGTGGCGGGCGACCGCGCTGTTGGGCGTCGCGCTCCTCGTATTCATAGCGGCAAGGATTTACGAGCCACTGTACCCCTGGCTGGGGTATGTCCGCGCGATGGCGGAGGCGTCTCTGGTTGGGGGTCTCGCCGACTGGTTCGCGGTGACCGCACTGTTCAGGCATCCCCTCGGCTTGCCGATTCCCCACACCGCGATCGTCGCCACGCGCAAAGAGCGCATCGGGCAGATCCTCGGCAACTTCGTACAGAACCATTTCTTGTCGCGAGAGGTCATCGCCGCGAACCTGCGGCGCGTGCATCCGGCCGAGCGGGCGTCGCAGTGGCTCGCCGATCGCAAACATGCGCACCAGATCTCCCGGCAGTTCGCCAGTGGTTTGGTGAAAACGCTGGACGGCTTGCCTCCAAACGAGCTGCAGGACCTCCTGAGCCAGGTCGTACGAAACCGCGTCCGCACGATCCAAGTCGCGCCCGCCCTGGGCAAGACCCTGGCACTCGCGCTCGCCGACAACCGGCAGGAAGAACTCCTCAATGCGACCGTGCGGCTTGCCGCGGAAGCGGTTCGAAACAATCGCGACTTGATTCGCGAGCGCGTGCGGCAGGAGACGCCGTGGTGGGTGCCGCCCGTACTCGACGACAAGATCTACCAGAAGATCATCGTCGCCGTCGAACGGCTGCTCCAGGATATGGTGATGGATCCGGCGCATCCGTTGCGCAACGCCTTCGACAAGGCGATCAACGATTTCATCGAGCGGCTGCAACATTCGCCTGAGGTGATCGCGCGCGCCGAGGCGCTCAAGGACGAGTGGCTGATGGGCGCGCAGACCGATGAGCTGGCGCGGAAGCTGTGGGAGGGCGTGCGACAGGCGATCGAGAAATACGCGACCAAGACGGATGGGGGGAGTGGCGCGAGTCCCAATCCACTCGACAGCGGCCTCGCGGAATTCGGCGTCGCGCTGTTGTCGAATCCCACGCTGCTGGCCGATATCGATGATCTGCTGATCGACGTCACGGCCGGCGTCGTCGAGCGCTACCGACGCGAGATCGGCGATCTCATCGCGCAGACGGTGGCGAGCTGGGATGCAGGCGCGACGTCACGGCGGTTCGAGCTGGCGGTGGGACGAGACCTGCAGTTTGTCCGGATCAACGGCACGCTGGTGGGCGGGTTGGTTGGCTTGCTGATCTACACGATTACTCGTTTCCTCCGCTGAGCTTCACGGTCGGAATAGCGGACCAGCCTTTCCAGTTCGCCGGCGCATCGACGAGACGGACCACGGGTCTGCCGTCGACCACAAGCTGCTTCACGTCGGCCCGCCGGCCCGCTGGCCCGCCGGCACGGCGCTTCGCCCACGCTCGTTGCAGTCCCGCAGCAAATCGGTTCGCGGCGGCCTGGTCGTCCCACACGCTGTACCACACGAGCACGTCGCTCTTGGGCCCGAGGACCTCGTAGCGGTCACCGTCCCATCCGCTGGCCAGCGTCGCCGCCTCCGTCTCTTCTCCTAACAACTGTTGAAACAAGAGGCGCGTCTCGTACTCCCCCAGATTGTCTTCCCACTGCACGGTGTCTGCCCGGGTGACGAATCGCAGCTCGGTTGGCTCATCGTGCAGCCCATACTTCTCGGGATGCAGGATCTGCTCCGTCGACCGCGGCATCGAATCGAGGACTGAGACGCCGAAGTACTTGTGCCGGAACCAGACGATAAAGTCGGCGCCCCCGAGGTAGGGGAAGATCAGGCCTTCGCGAATCCACAGCGGGGCGTGCGCGAATTGCTTCATCTGGTCTTGCTGCGCCGCCATTGCCGAGCGCTGATTCCAGAACCAGCCGAGCGGCAGAGTATCGGGCTTCTGTTCCGGCATGAGGACGGGGATCTGCGCGACCGTCGCCTGGCCCTCGAGGATCGCCTGTGCGGCGGAGCGGCGGTCGTTCGCGTGCCGCTGGTTGATGATGGAATCGAGGCGGACGTACTGATCCTGCAGCGCATGTACCAGCTCGTGCGATACGACGATGCGCAGCTGAAACGGCTCGATGTCGGCGGGGATGTACAGCGCGTTGGAGTCGGGATCGTAGTAGCCCGCCACCTGCTCGGTCAGCACGTCGATCATCGTCGGCCGGAGCTCGAGCGAATCGGGGATCAAGCCGAAGAGCCGCAGCGCCGACTGCAAGCCCCCGAGCTCGGCCGGTGGCAGATCCTCGTCGAACTTGTGGATCAGATAGTCGCGCACCTGCTGGCGGGACCGACGCAACACCACGGGTTCGGTCTTGAAGCGCAGGCCTGTGGTTTGGGCGACAGGGGCCATCATGCGATGCACCATATCCTTCAAATCGGCCTCGCCCTGCACCGCCTGCGCGCGTTCGCGGCACGCCAGCGTCAACGCCGCGACGACTGCACAGGCGACGAACCGTGTCAACCGGCCCACTCGATCCCTTTACCGGCGGCGAGCCCCACGACCCGTGCGATGTCTTTCCCTGACACGACCAGCCCCTGACGCTCGAGTTCGGCGCGCAGGCGCCGGTCGAGATCGTCGCGTTGCTCTTCGAGCGGCGGAGGTCGCCGGACGTCGCCGGAGGGCGCCGCAGGTTGTTCCTCCGTCGTCTTCCGGCGTCCCTCGCCGCCTCCCAGGAGACTCTCAATCTCCTCACCGAATCTCTGCAACACCGTGGCGAGATCCGGCACCGGCTCTTCGGGCCTGGGCTCGTCCTCACTCACGCCCCGCCGCATCGCCGCTTCGACTTTTTTCCGGTCGCGGATCAGCCGGTCGAGCTCGGGCGAGACCTGGGCAGTCGCCTGCGCATGCGCGCACGCCTCGTCGAGGACGTCGATCGCCTTGTCGGGTCGCGCGCGCTCGGGGACGAAGCGGTCGGTGAGAACGATCGCCGCCTTCAGGGCGTCGTCCGAAATCGCCACGGCGTGGTGGCGTTCGAGCCGCGGACGCCGCGCGACGAGCACTTCCCAGGTCTGGATCGCATCGAGCTCGTCGATGGTCACCGGCTGGAAGCGCCGCTCGAGAGCGGGATCGCTTTTGACCCACTTGTTGTACTCCTCACCCGTCGTCGCGCCGATCACGCGGATGTCGCCCCGCACCAGCGCGGGTTTCAGCATGTTGGCGGCATCCATGGCTGCACCCATCGCCGTACCTTGACCGATGAGATTGTGGAGCTCATCGACGAACAGGATGAGATTGCGGTCCGCCTGCAGCGCCTGCACGAGGCGGCGAATGCGCTCCTCGTACTGCCCGCGGAAGGAGGTGCCGGCGAGCATCGAGACATGATCGAGGCCGAGGATACGGGCATCCTTGAGGGCGGGTGGGACGTCACCTGAGGCGATGCGCTGCGCGAGTCCCTCGACGATCGCCGTCTTCCCGACGCCTGCCTTGCCCACGAGCGCGGCGTTGTTCTTTCCCTGTCGCAGCAGGATATCGACAACGCGCGCGATTTCGCTGCTGCGGCACCGCACCGGCTCGAGATCGCCGCGGCGCGCCTGCGCCGTGATGTCGATCCCTACCCGCTCGAGCACGTCGCCCGAATCAAACAGTCCTTCGAACGGATTGCCCATGTCTGTCAGTCACCCTTCAAGAAATGACCGTACCAGGCGACGATCGCGTCACCAAACACAAATGCCACGGCGGCGCCTACCGCGAGGAATACCCCGAAGGGTACCAGTCGCTTCTTCTTGATAGATAACGGAATGAAGATGAGCGACCCAAGCGCGGCGCCCGCGAAAACGGTGAGGAGCACACCCTGCCAGCCGACAAAGCTCCCGACCATTGCCATCATCTTCACGTCTCCGCCACCCATCGCATCTTCCTTGAACACCCACGTGCCGGCCACGCCTACCAGCCACAGCAACACAAAGCCCACGGCGGCGCCGAGCAGCGCCGTGAGAAATCCGTGCACGCCGCCGCCGAGCGCGAGCAGCAAACCGATGACGAGCCCGCCCCACGTGAACTCGTCCGGAATGAGGTAGTGGCGGGCATCGGTGATCGCGATGCCGAGGAGGATCGTTCCCAACAGGGCCGCGCTCACCGCGCGCAGCGTCGGTCCGTATACAAACACGGAGACGCCGAAGAGCGCGCCGACGAGCGCTTCGATCAGTGGATACTGCTTCGAAATGGGATTGTGGCACCACCGGCATTTGCCCCGGAGCCACAGCCAGGAGAACAGCGGGATGTTGTCGCGCCAGGCGATGGGCTGCTTGCAGTTGGGACAGGTCGAGCGAGGCCGCACCAGCGACTGATCGCGCGGCAGGCGAAGAATACAGACGTTGAGGAAGCTGCCGACGCACAGGCCGAGGAGGACGGCGCCGCCGACGATCACGAGATCAGCGCCCACGCAGCACCTCGTAGAGCAGGATGCCGGCGGCCACGGCCACGTTCAGCGACTCGGCGCCGCGCGCCAGCGGGATCGCAACCCGCTGCGCGGCAATGGCATTGAGCTGCGGGCGAATCCCCGCTCCTTCGTTGCCCACAATCACCGCAATGAGCTCCTTGCGTGAATCGCTCATATCGAGTGCCCGCGGCAGCGGCACACCGTCCGCCGCCGCGGCCCACAGCGTGAGACCGTGCTCGCGTGCCCACGTGATGAACGGTGCATCATCGAGCTGTACGACCGGATGGCGAAATGTCGCGCCCATCGCGGCGCGGAGCGCTTTCGCATTCAGCGGATCGGCGCTGCCGCGGAGCAACAGACTCGCTGCGGCGCCGAGCGCATGTGCTGTGCGAATCAACGTCCCGACGTTTCCCGGATCCTGCACGCCGTCGATGACGAGCAACGGTCCACCTGGAATCTCCGCTAGCGTCCACAGGCGCGGCTGCACAATCGCCAGCACACCTTGCGGCGTATCGGTGCCGGCGAGATCGGCGAACGCCCGTGATCCCACCTCTTCGACCGGCACCGCGTGATTGGCCAGCTCCGTCGCGAGGGTCTGGCCGCGTGTGGTGCGCGCGAGCTCGGGGGCCACGAGCGCACCTTTGAACTCGAGGCCCGCGAGAAGCGCCTCTTCGACCAGGCGAACGCCCTCGATCACGGCCAGACCGCGCCGGCCCCGGGCCTTGCGGCGTTGGAGATCGCGAACGCTCGACTGCAGATTACTGCTGATGCGGCCTCTTGTGCTGGTCACGTGTCACCTAAGATGACCTTGCCCAATTCATGAGGATAGCCCTCACGATCGGCGGCTCGGACTCGGGGGGCGCCGCGGGCATTCAGGCCGACCTCAAGACCTTCCATCAGTTCGGGGTCTACGGCACGAGCGCGATCACCGCCGTGACCGCGCAGAACACGAGGGGCGTCACCGATTGGCAGGCCATGCCCCCGGCCCTGGTCGCGAAGCAGATCGATGCGCTCGCGGCGGACTTGCGACCCGGCGCGTTGAAAAGCGGCATGTTGGGGTCTGGAGAGATCGTCGAGACCGTCGCAGAGCGCATCGCGCGCCACCGCCTGACCACCTACGTGCTGGACCCGGTGATGGTGGCGACATCGGGTGACCGGTTGCTCGATCGCGATGCGGAGCAACTGATCGCGCGCCGGCTCGCGCCCCTCGCGCTCCTCGTGGCGCCGAACCTGAATGAAGTCGAAATCCTCGTCGGCGAGGAGGTGCGGACACCGGATCAGATGGAGCGGGCCGGACGCGCGCTGGTGAGCATGGGCGCGCGCGCCGCGCTCGTGAAGGGTGGCCATCTCGCCGGCGCCGCGCTGGTCGACGTGCTGGTCCACGAGAGTGGCGTGCGACGTTTCACCCACGAGCGTATCGACACGACCTCGACGCACGGCACCGGGTGCACGCTCTCGGCCGCGATCACGGCGGGACTCGCGCTCGGCCGGCCGCTCGAGCAGGCGGTGGCGGACGGGTTGGACTTCGTGCACCGCGCCATTGCCGCGGCGCCGGGGCTCGGAAGCAACGAGGGGCACGGGCCACTCAACCACTTTGTGCCCGCGCCCCCCCGACCACCAACGGAAGGCTTCTAGCTTACGGATTCCACCAGTAGGTGGCCTTCACCATGAAGATGTTTTCCGCCGGCGCATTCGCCATTCGCCGCATCGACGATCCGAAATTGAATTCGCCGTTCGGCTCGTAATCCGAGCGACTCTGCGTCCACACGAAGTACAGCGTGGACCCCGGCATGTACTCCCAGCGCAACACGGCGTTGCCCCGCAGCGATTTGATATTGAAGTCCTGTCGCGCAAACGACATGGGGAGCGCGGGACCGGCACCGTCCGGATCGACCGTGTACGAGTTCGTCGAATCGACGTAGCTGATCGTCGAGCCGTTGTCGCGGCCGTACCGGATGAAGTCGTTGCTCCGCGCCTTCGCCAGCTCCTGGTAGTACGGGTACGCGCCCGCCGAGATCAGCGGCTGCATGTACAGCTGGAGCGACAGCTTGGGCGTGTAGGTCCAGTTGAGACGGATCGCGGCCGACAGCTCAGTCTGATTCAGCCCACCAAAGACGTAGTGACTGTCGTACGTGTTGGGAGCACCGCCCGTCGAGTCGGGAATCGTAGCGACGTACTGATAGGGCTGCGTCTGCTGATACAGATTCGGACCGAACGCGACCGAGACATTCGCCGCGGGACGGTATTGCACGTTGATGTAGGTCGACCACTCGACGTCCTGCGATGAACGGAAATACGTGTAGCCACCAGCGCCCAGCGTCAGCGAGTTGCGACTGTCGGAGCCGAGGTCGATGCCGAACTGGTAGCCCGGCGGCAACAGCATAAGCGGCCCGCCGCGCGTGCGGCGATTGTCGACGGTCCAGGGATTGTACGCGATGTTCCAGTTGATCGAGTAGTAATTCTTGAGCTGGATGTAGCCGAAGTTGAACACCCCAGACCAGTTGATGTTGCCGTCCCAATCGTAATTGCGAAACAGCGCCCCGCCCGTTTCCGCGTAACGGAAGAGCCCTGGCTTGCTCCACCTGCGCCCGCCGCCGAAATGCATGTTGATGTATCCTGTGCGCGACAGGAATCCGAGGTCGTTGATCTCGAAGCCCGGCGAGATCATGCCGACGGCAGAGTTCACGAAAGTGTTGCCGCGCTGTTTGGCGAGTGTGAATCGCGCCGCGGTTCCCGTGAGCGACGTCGCGTTGCTGTCGACGCCCAGGCTCGGTGCGTCAGGGCGCTGGAAATAGTGGACCGAGCTGGTCTGCACCGCGGTCATCCGCTCCCGCGTGCCATCGACGCGAGACGCCGCGACCCACGCCGTGGTCACCCATGTCTTGGAGGTGTCGAGGAAGATCCAGCCGTCGGTGCCCACGCTGGCCCCGTCGCTGTTGCGGACGAGACGCAGCGCCGGATCGTCGAAGGAACGGCCGGCCAGCGTCGACATGAAGCCGAGCCCTTGCCTGCCTTTGTCGAATTCCTTCTGCGCCCGATACACGCCATACGCCGAGAGCGGCTCCATTTCCTGGCTCCAGCGCACGCCGCTGCCGTCTTCCAGGGTGGCGTGCTCGCGCGCGGTGACGGCGGTGAGCCCCCCGACATTCCAGGTCCCGGCCACCTTACCGGTGAGCTTGACCGCCCCGAGGATGTGCACGCCGTCAGGCCCATCCACGTATCCGTCGGCGGGCGCTCCCGGCACGGACAATGAGCGTCCGATGCGTCTGCTATAGAAGAAAGTCGGCCCCGACCAGTTGAACCCCCAGAAGTTGCTCTGGCCTCCGAATCCAAACTCGAAAATCGAAGAGCCCTCTACGAAGAATGGCCGCTTCTCGTTGAAGTAGGTCTCACGATCGCTCAGGTTCACGATGGCGGGATCCACCTCGACCTGTCCGAAATCGGGATTGACGGTGGCGTTCAGCGTGAGGTTCGAGCCGAGCCCGATCTTCGCGTCGGCCCCGAACCCTTGGTCGATTTTCGAGCCGTCATTGAACGGGTTGCCAACTGGTTGCTGCGTGAACGCCGCGCGGCTGGTCACGTATGGCAGGATTTCGCGACGGCGCGGCGGCTGCACCTGTTCGATGCCGATCAGATCCGGAAACCGCGACACGAAGCCTTGACCATCGCGCGGCGTGTAGACGATATAGTCGAATTCGTTCTTGCGCGCGATATCGCGCCGAAAGTTGATGCCCCAGACATACTGGCTCTGCCGGACGAAGCGCAGCTGCGAGTACGGGATACGCATTTCCGCGACCCAGCCCTCCGCGTCCCGCGTCACCTTCGCTTCCCACACGCCGTCCCACGTGTTGTCGTCCCAGTCATCGTTGTAGAGTGTGCCGTCGTACAACGTGCCCGCGGCGTTGACGCCGAAGAAAAAGCCGCTGCGTTTGTCGTGATAAGAGTCGATGTACACCTGGAACAAGTCGGAGCTTGTTCCCTCGTCACGGCGCGCGAGCCGGGCGACGATCGAATCGGGATGTGAGTCATAGAGTCGCGCGCCGATATACAGCGCGGCGTCGTCATAACTGATGTAGACGACGGTGCTCTCGGTCGGCACGGCGCCCTGGTTGGGATCACGCTGCGCAAAACCGGTCACCCGCTCGGCGGAGCGCCAGATCGCCTCGTCGAGCACGCCGTTAATGTCGACCGATTGCCCGCCAACGAGCCGGACCGCGCGCAGTTGCTGCGGCGCGGGACGCGCGGGTGGTGGTGAATCAACGGGGGCGACAGGCGGCTGATTGGCCGCCAGAGCGAGCAGCAGCTGGAGCATCGTCGGCATATGCGTCCGGGTGCGGTGGTGAAAGGGAATCCCGGTCGCGAACGCTGACGGCGAGCGCGCGGCGGTTATCGGTTCATATGACAGACGCTGCGGAGAAAAGGTTGCAAGTGAATGGTCAGGAGATGATGGACCCTACAGTCGTTTCAACACCCCCGTGAGGACGATCGAGAGCTGCCGCGCCACCTGTGCGCTCACGGCCAGCACTTCCTCATGGGAGAGGGCTTCGCCGGTAATGCCCGCCCCCAGGTTCGTAATAGAGGAAAAGCCCAGGCAGCGGATACCCCGTGAGCGGGCGACGAGCACCTCCGGCACGGTCGACATCCCGACTGCATCCGCCCCCAACCGTTCCAACATCCGCACTTCAGCCGGCGTCTCGTACGAGGGACCCAGCAGGGCGGCGTAGACTCCCTCTTCCAGGGGAACTTTGGCCTCACGCGCGACATCGCGTGCCAAGGCACGCAGATCCGGATCGTATGGCGCGTGCATGATCGGAAAGCGCTGTTCGCCCGGCTCGGGCCGGCCGATCAGGGGGTTACGCCACATCAGATTGATGTGATCGGCGATGAGCATCAGCGTACCGCCGCCAAATGTGCGCCGTACTCCTCCGGCGGCGTTTGTCACGATCAGGATTTGGACGCCGAGCTCCGCAAACACGCGCGCCGGGAGTCCTGCGACGCCGGCGGCGTGTCCCTCATATAGATGAAAGCGGCCGGCTTGTACGATGATCGGCACATGTTCGAGCGTGCCGGCAACCAATTCTCCCTTGTGCCCCGCAACGCCCGGCTCGGGAAAGCCGGGAATCGTGCTGTACGGAATTCGGATCGGACCGACGACTTCATCGGCCAGAAATCCGAGACCTGAGCCAAGAACAATCGCCACGCGTGGCTCGTGTTTACCCAAGCGCCCCGCCACGGCAGCAGTCGCGGCAGCGACCGCTCCCTGCGCCCCGCTCCCTACTCCGCCCCCCATCAGAGCAGAATTCCTGCCAGCGTCGCGGAGAGAAAGTTTGCGAGCGTTCCCGCGATCATGGCGCGGAAGCCGAGCCGTGCCAGGTCATGCTTGCGCTCAGGGGCGAGCGCGCCGATGCCGCCGATCTGAATGCCGATCGAGCTGAGGTTCGCGAAGCCGCACAACGCGAACGTCGCGATCGTGAACGACACCGGGTCGAGGCTGGCCTTCATCGGACCCAGGTGCGCGTAGGCGATGAACTCGTTGATCACCATCCGCTCACCCAGCAGTGATCCCACTGCCCCGCTGTCATGCCAGGGAACGCCCATGACCCAGGCGATCGGCCGGAAGATCCAGCCGAGCACGGTCTGAATCGTTGCCGGAAACCACGGGACGCCGCTGTGGATCCAGCCGAACGCGCCGTTCACGAGTGCGATGAGCGCGATGAACGAGATCAGCATCGCGATCACGTTGAGCATCAAATGCAGGCCTTCGCCGGTGCCGCGCGCGGCGGCATCGAGCACGTTCACGTCTGTCTTGGGAATCTCGACCTTGACTCCGCCGAGTGTCTCCGGGACTTCGGTTTCCGGCTCGAGGATTTTCGCCATCATGATCGTTCCAGGCGCCGTCATGATGACGGCGGTGAGCAGGTGGCGCGCCTCGATCCCGAACGCGATATAGGCCGCCATGATCGAGCCCGAGACGTGCGCCATGCCGGCCGTCATCACCGTCATCAGCTCCGAAAGCGTCATCCGCGGCAGAAACGGCCGGATGGTGAGCGGTGCCTCGGTCTGCCCCATGAAGATCGAAGCCGCGACGTTCAGGCTCTCCGCCCCGCTCGCGCCCATGATTCTGTTCATCACGATCGCGACCAGCTTTACGACTTGTTGCATGATGCCGAGGTAATACATGATCGCGAATAGCGCCGAGACGAAGATGATCGCCGGCATGATCTGAAACGCGAACACGACGCCGAGGCTCGAGTGTTGCTTGCCGATCTCCCCGAACACGAATTCCGAGCCGGCGTACGAGAAGCCGAGAATCGTCGTGACAAACGCGCCCAGCGCACGAAAGATCTTTTGGCCGATTGGCACGCGGAGCACGAAAATCGCGAATACGAGCTGGAGCCCGAGGCCCCAGGCAACGACACGAGGACTGATCGCCCGCCAGTTGCGCGAGAAGGCGACTCCGATGCCGAGAATCAGGATGAGTCCAAAGATCCCGGTGAGCCGCGTCCCGAGCGATCGGGTGACCGTCGCCGCGCCGGAATCGGGCGGCGCCGGCTGAGCCTTGGTCGTATCCTGCCGGTGCGTGGTATCCTGCGTGAAGCCGTGAATCGCCGCGCCGATGGCGCGGTTCATCAAGCGTGGCAGGGTAAAGACGATGACGGCACAGACAAACGTCGCGACAACGGCTACGACGAAGCGGCGCCAAGGCATCACGGGGTGCTCCCTCCCAATTCATCGAGTTCGCTCTGCACGCGGGATACCAGCGCAACCTTCTCGTACTCGGGAAGAAACGCGCTCTCGCAGGCGTTCAACACGACGCGCTGCAGCTCGTCAGGCGAGAGGCCCAGGACGGCATGGGCCAGGAAATACTCGTCCGTCAGCGTGATGCCGTCGGTCAGCGGGCCGTCGGTGTTGAGTGTGACGACGACGCCCTGCTGGAAATAGCGCTTGAAGGGATGTTCCGCCACGGACGCCACGACGTGCGTGTGGACGTTGCTCGTCAGGCACATTTCCAGCGGGATCTTGCGGGCTACGACTTCCTCGAGCAGCGCGGGATCTTCTGCCAGCCTCGTCCCATGCCCAATGCGCTGCGCGCCGACGTCCTCCAGCGCTTGATGAATCGAGTGGGGCCCATCTCCTTCACCGGCGTGGCAGGTACAGGCCATCCCATGCGCCGCCGCGTACTCGAATGCGGCGCGGTGGTCCTTCGCGGGATGAGCGCGCTCGGCACCGGCCAAATCGAACGCGATCACGCCCGCCGACTGGTATTCCGCCGCCACGCGCGCCAATTCGAGGGATTGGGCGGGCGGTTTGGTGCGCATGGCGCAGACAATGAGTCCTACCTTCGTGCCCGTTTCCGCGGCGGCGCGTCTGACCCCGGCCAACGGCGCTTCGATGGCCTGCGCAAGAGTCAACGCCGGGCGATGCAACAGCGGCGAGTACCGCACCTCCACGTACCGCACATTCTCCGCTGCCTTGTCGATGACGAATTCGTACGCAACACGCTCGAGTGCCTCGGCGGTCTGCAAGACCGACAGCGTGATCTCGTATTTCTCGAGATACTCCTCGAGGTTCCTGGCGTGGCGCACGAGCATCGCCTTGGCAAGCTCATCCGGCGTATCCGCCGGAAGCCGGATGCCCTGGCGACGCGCGAGGTCCAGCATCGTGGCCGGCCGCAGCGCCCCGTCGAGGTGCACGTGGAGCTCGGCCTTGGGCCAGCGCTTGAGCGCCTCCTTGGTGAGTCGCGGCTTGTCCGAGCGCCGTGCCGAGACGACGACCCGATAGACGGACCCGGCCTCCCCCACCGCGTCCCCAGCGTCGATCGTTCTGCCCGCCGCGTCGGTGACATAGGCTGCACCATCGAGCAGCCGAGCGAGCCCGTCGTCCGCCTGTGCGACCGCGTCGCGCACGCGAGCTCCGCGCGGGACTTCGACCGCTTTGTCGTTGACGAAAACCCGCATCAGCGACCGGGGGCGGGGGCGCCCCCATGGAAGCGCACATCGTTCGGTGCTTCCACGGGAGAGCGCAACGCACCGAGATACCGCGTGAGCGCGTCGATGTCGACGGCATCGAGGTCCTCGCGGGGCGCGCCCACAAACATCCGGAATCCGGAGCCGCCAGTCGCCATGAAGTCATTCACCACCAGCGTGTAATTGTGGCCCCTGTCGAGATCCTGCCCGCCGACGCGGATCCGGCTCAGGCGTTGGCCGGGCTCCTTACGCGCGTCGTACCACACCTCCGCGCCCGCAATGTGGCAATCGGGCACATGGTCTCGCCCGGCGACACATTGCTCCAACGCCTCCTGCAACACCGAACCCTTGACCGTCAGACGGACTAATCGATTCCCGAATGGCTGCACCTGATAGACCTGCCCGTAGCTGATCGCGCCCTCGGGCAGGTCGGCACGAATGCCGCCGTTATTCATGATCGCCACGTCTGCGCGGCCAGCGGCACGCTGCGCGTCTGCAATGATACGCCCCAATCCGTACTCGTCGCCCTCACGCTTGAGCGGCACCTTGAGACGGGCCACGACGCGCTCGGTGATGTTGCGGACCGCTTGTTGCTGCCGGTGCAGCGCGTCCGTGAGGGCGACGTCCGGCCTTACCTGATCGGCGTAGGGCGTCACGAGCTGCGCGCGCACCGCGCGACGTCCGCCGCTGCGGACGAGGTCGACGACGCCGATCGAGCGCGCGCTCGACTGCGCCTCGATGATCGGAATTCCGTTCACCGTGGTGTTGACGCGTATATGGGTGTGTCCCGCGACGATCAAATCCACCGATCCCGAATCGAGCTGGCGCGCGAGGTCGATGATCTCGCCGTGACACGACGCCATGTTGTCGCCGCCGGCGCTCGAATCGCACAGCGCGCCCGCATGGGCGACCACAATCACGTAATTGGCCGCGGCGCGCGCCTCGGGCAGATAGCGCTTGACCGCCTGCGCGCCGTCACCAAAGGCGAGGCCTTGAATATTGCGCGCCGCCGTACTGGTCGGCGTTTCCGTTGTGGTCAGCCCGATCACGGCAATCTTCACGCCGTTCTTTGTGACGAGCTTCCAGGGTGTGGCCCAGTCCGGCCGCGCGGTCCCCGCGCTGTTCGTGATGTTGGCGGAGAGGAACGGGTATTTCGCGTCGCGCATCCGCGCCCGCAGCGTATCGACCGACCAGTCGAACTCGTGATTGCCGATCGCCGCGGCATCGATCCCGAGACTGTCGAGCGCAAGCACGGTGCCGTGGCCGAACGTCGCGTTGGAGACGAGCGTGCCCTGCATTTCGTCGCCGGCGTCGAGCCGGACTGACGTGCAGCCGCAGGCGTTGGCGAGGCTGTCGAGCCAGGGCCTCAGCGCCGCGACGCCGCCCACGGCTCGGCCGCCCGACCAATCCCAGACCCGGGCTTCGAGCTGGCCGTGGAGATCGCTGAGCGCGAGGACCCGGAGCAGCGTGGTGTCGCGCGTGCCGATAGCAGTCGCGGCCCCCGCCCCCGCCCCCGCCCCGGCCCCGGCCGCGGGCGGGGGCGCGAACGCAGCACGCGCGGCCGCTCGCGCGGAGTCCGGAATGATCGCCCAGCTTGGCCGCAGATACGCGGCCGTCTGCAGCGTTCGCGCGCGCCGGATTTCGTCGACCAGCAGCTCGCGGATGTCCTCTCCCTTGTCGTAGACGACCGGCGCACGCACCACCATGTCGTAGCCGCCGCCGCCCACCTGGCGGTAGTTGTTCAGCGCCATCACGAAGCTGTCGGTGGGCTGTACGATCTTGCCGTTGTACGCGAGGCCGCGGATACGCTGTCCGACGGGGCGTGCGAGATCGACGTTATAGACGACGCCGCTGACGACGTCGTAGTTGTAACCGGGGAAACTGTCGTTGATGACCGGACTGCCCGCCTGGAAGCTGCGGAAGTAGCGGGCTGAGTGTTCGAGATATTCGCGGAGCTGCTGGCCGGAGATCTTCACGGCACGAAGCACGTTCTCGTACGGATAAACGCCGTAGACGTCGCGCTGATGCACGTCGCCTTCCGGCAGGCCCTGTTGCACATCGTATGCGGCAGCCGCCGATAGCTGAGCGCCGGTGCGCCGCCGCTGCACCTCGTTGATGAAATCGAGGAACGGGGTGTCTTGCACACGTGCATACCGCGCATCGAATCCGGGGGCTGCGGTTCCGATCGCCGTGCCCGCCCATAAGCGCGCGGCCTGATGCGCGGCGTTGAGCCGCTGCGTGTAGCGAGGCGATTCCGCGACATTGCCGAGCTGGATCAGGTCGGAGCGCACTCCGGTCACCCGGTATCGCTTGGTGCTGGAGTCCCGCTTGAGTGAGATGTGCACCACAGCGAGGCTCTGCACGTAATTCTTCGGCTGTACGAAATGCACCCCATTGATGACCGAGTCGCGCATCTCGCGGTGCGTGTGTCCCACGATCACGAGATCTGGTTTCGGAGTGACGGTCGCGAGCGCGCCCGCGTCGTTCTCCGGACCCACGCCGGTGGTGTCGTAGCCCGATGGGCCAAAGCCGCTGTGAATGACGGCGATCTTCAGGTCTACACCTTGACCCTCGAGACTCGCGAGCGCCGCCGGTGCCGCCTCGGCGATGCGCCGGACGCGCGCATGGCCCGCCATCAGCCACTTGTCCGAGACCATCACGCTCGGCGTCGTAAACCCTGTGACTCCCACTCTGACCACCCCGCGCTGCAACACGACGTTGGGCACAAACAGTGCCTTGCCGCTGTCGTCCATGACGTTGCCCGAGATGTAGTGGAACGTCGCCTGGCTGGCCGCGCGTCGCAGGAAATCGACGCCGAAGTCGAAATCGTGGTTGCCGGGCGTGACGGCGTCGTACTGCAGGTAGTTCAGCGCATCGATGATCGGCTGCGGCTGCCGCTTGTCGTAACGGCCGTAATAGACGGCGAAGGGATTCCCCTGGAGCAGATCGCCGGCGTCGAGGAGCACAACCTGCCCGGGGTAGCGGCTACGCAGCGTCTCGATGGCCGTCGCGGCGCGGGAGAGCCCGCCGGGCGCGGCGGCGTCACGGACATAGTCCCATCCCATGACCCGACCGTGCACGTCGGTTGTGGCGACGACGACGATGTGCGCCGTGTCGGGAGCGGCAGTGGTTGTCTGGAGCGCGAGGAGCAGCGCGGACAGGAGAGCCATAGTCCGCACAAAATATCGCAAGAAGCTCTGAGCCGCATGCAGCGGCCCAGAGCCTCCTCCTACGTGCTTGCTACCGAGCCGTCGCGGTAAAGTCTACGTTCGACATTTTCTGGATCCCGAACGCACCGTCCCGCCCGTCGCCGCCGCGATGCTGAATGTCCACGAACAGCGTGCGCCCGGACTTGCTGAAATAGATGCCCGTCGGCTCGGCCTGGCAGTCGGTAATCGAAGCAAACCGCTGGGCCGCTTGTCCCTGCCCGGGGTTCCCCGAGGGTTGACTCACCCAGATGTCGTCGCCGAGCGTCTTGGTCGGCGCGCCACCGCCCGGATCCTCGGTGATGAAGAGGTTGCCCTCCTTGTCGAGCGCGAGGTTGTCGGGAAAGTCGAAATCGGCCGGTGCGTTGACGCCAGCGCGAACGTAGTCGCTGACGAATACCTGGCCCCGCCGCGAACCGCCGCCGGCGTTCAGGTCGATGGCCAGCACCCGATCTTCTTCGGTGACCGCCACATACAGATAGTTGCCGTGCGCCACGTTCCCGGTGCTCGTGCCGGTTTCGACATCTTCAGGCCGGTTGTAGCCAGTCGCGCCGACGGCCTCGGCGGCCGCGTCGGCATCGATCTGCACCTGGTTGCGATCGAGCGCGACCCATTCGGCCCAGCCCGTCCGGTCGCCCAAATCCTGAACCAGGCGGAGCGCATACAGCTGGCCTGATGACAAGTGGCCGCGCCGATCGGGAACGAACTTGTAAATGAAACCGGGGTTGCGCTCGGAGATGCCGTAGTGATTGCCTTGCGCATCGAAGCGGTTGCCTTCGTGTGACTTCGAGCCGAGCGCCGGTCGCGCGTGCACGGCGCCGCTCGCCGGATCGATTTCGTAGACCAGACCGTTCTCGGCGTCTGGGTAGTCGGGGTCGCGCAAGCCGGCCGGGCCGGCTTCCTCACTGGCCAGGATCGTGCCCCACGGCGTCCACACGATTCCGTCGAACCGCTCCCAATCCGCGCGCCGCGCGAGGATGCGAGTCTCGCCGGTCTCGAGATCCGTGACGCTTACGCCCGCATTCGATGAGAGCTCATGCGTGCGATACAGGAACCGGCCCGGCTCCCAACCGGTCTCGTTCACCGTGTTCATATCGATGTTGTCCGGAAAAGCCGGTTCTGAAGCGATGAGCGTCGAGACGAAACCGGTCGGCAGCAGCACCTGCTCGAGCCCGCCACCGACCGAACATTGGGCGGAGCTCGCGAGCGGTGTGAAGTCGCGCGAGAGCTGGAAGTCTGCCGCATGGCGCTCGAACGCCAAGCCAGCCGGTGTACCTGTGGTGCCCGCCGGCCTCGCCATGTCGCTACACGAGACGATGGTCGAAAGCGCGGTTGTGGTCACAGCGAACATCATCCATCGATTTGTTTGACGATGCATGTGAGCCTCCAAGGAAAACAGTGGAAACGTGGACACGGGGAGGCTCGCCCGGCTGCATCACGAGGTTGTTGGAGCAGCGTCACAGTTGTGCAACCTTCCATTCACGGCTATTTCGTGCGACGTTTTTCACATGCAGCTGCTCGTCGTTCGTCATGCCATCGCTGAAGAGCGTGAAAAGTGGGCGCCGCGCGACGATAAGCTGCGTCCCTTGACCGATGACGGAAAAAAGAAAATGAAGGAAGCGGCGAAGGGATTGCGCGCGCTGGTCCCGCGCATTGATGTCCTCGCCACGAGCCCGCTCGCGCGTGCGTTGCAGACTGCGCAGCTCCTCGCCAAGGTCTATGAGCACGGCGAGCCCGTCACGGTGGAAGCGCTATCTCCTGGCCAGCGGCCGCCGGCACTCGCGACCTGGTTGCGGACGCAGGCGCTCCAAAAAACGGTCGCCATCGTCGGTCACGAGCCGGGACTCGGCGCCGCCATCAGCTGGCTCGCCGCCGGGACCGAGCGATCCTTTGTCGAGCTGGGGAAAGGCGGGGCCTGCCTGCTCGACCTTGGAGAGCAGATCGACGCCGGCGTCGCCATGCTGCTGTGGCTGCTCCGTCCCAGCCAGCTGCGAGCCCTGGACTGATGGCCGAGTTCTCGGCGGGTCTGCTCGAGCAACCGGCGGTGCAAGCCGCCGCGGCGATCGCGTTGGCCCACCTCGATGACGCGGCCGCGGCGGCGACGCGGCTCAACGACCGCACCGATCACGAGGCGCTCCACGATTTCCGCGTGGCGATCCGGCGGCTGCGCGTCACCGTCCGGGCATATCCCGGCGTTCACGAAATTGCCGCCAAGACACAGCGTCGCCGGCTTCGCAAGCTGGCGCGCGCGACGAATACGGCGCGCGACACCGAAGTCCAGCTCGCGTGGTTCAGGACCCGACTGTCCCGATTCGCGCCGGCCGACCGTACGGCGCTGGCGCCGTTGCGTGCGCGACTGCGCGGCCGGCGCCGCCGCGAAACCGCCCGCACGCAACCAGAGCTGCTGCGTCAGTTCGGCAAACTCGAGCGCAAGCTCCGGCGCCGGCTCGTGGCAGCGCGCGACTCCGGTGCGCACGAAGCGCCGTTCCGTGGCATCGCCGCCGCTACGCTGGTGCAGTACGCGAACGACCTCAGCTCGCGCCTCCGTATCCTGACGCCCGCGTCCAGGGCCGCGGACGTGCATGCGACGCGCATCGCCGCAAAGCGGCTGCGCTATTTGCTCGAGCCGTTGCGGTCGGTGATAACAGACGCAGACGCGATCATCGGCCGACTGAAGAAGCTGCAAGACCTGCTCGGGGAACTGACCGACGGGCACACGCTGGAAGCGGTGCTGCAGGAGGCCGGCGATGTCGGGGCCGCCGCTTCAAATGTCCTGCGCGAGGAAGCCGCGGCGCTGGTTGCCACGCTGCAACAGAAATGGTCGCAGGCGGGGCCGGAACTCGTCCGGGAAATCGACCAGGTGGCGCAACAGCTCCGGCCCGTGATCAAACCACCCGCACCACGGTCGTTGCGGCAGCGCACGCGCCGCCCGCGCAACGAGCTTACGGCCTAGCTGCTTTCGTCCGGGACTTTGCGGCTGCTCGTGCCTTTCGCGCCGCGACGGCCGCGCGGCCCGGCGAGGCTGCGACGCGGCTCGCGCTTTCCTTCTTTGCCGTTACGCCTGAGCACCGGCACGAACAGCCGGTGCCCCCCTTGCTCGATGACCTGTGCGGAGCCTCGCGCCAGGCTGTGCAGCGCAACCTGAGACCGCACTGCGGGCTGACCTTCTGTGGGCGTGGCCCGCCGGTAAGAGCCATCGGGATTCTGGACGCGTGCCTTCACGTTATCGACAAGAATCGTTGGCAAGATGGCGTCGCAGATGCGCGCTTTGAGCTGCGCGTCCTCCACCGGAAACATCACCTCGATGCGACGGAAGAAGTTGCGGGGCATCCAATCGGCGCTGCCCAGGAAGACTTCCGGATTGCCGGCATTCGCGAAATAGAAGACGCGGCTGTGCTCCAGGAAGCGGTCGACGATGCTCGTCACGCGAATCCGCTCGGACACCCCCGGCAGACCCGCCCGCAGACAGCAGATGCCTCGAATGATCAGGTCGATTTCGACGCCCGCCTGCGAGGCGCGATACAGCGCGTCGATCACCGAGACCTCCACCAGGGCGTTCATCTTGACGATGATCCGTGCCGGCTTCCCCGCTTCCGCGTGGCCGCGCTCGCGCTCGATCAGCGCGATAACCCGCTCGCGCATCTCGACCGGCGCGACGACGAGCTTGCGCCAGCGGCGTCGTTGCGAGTAGCCGGTGAGGAGGTTGAACATCTCGCTGACGTCCTCGCCAAAATCGGGATTCGCGGTGAACAGCCCGAGATCGGTGTAGATGCGCGCGGTGGTGGGATTGTAATTGCCGGTGGACAGGTGGACGTAGCGGCGCAGCCCGCCTTTCTCGCGCCGCACGACCAGTGCCGCCTTGCAGTGCGTCTTCAGTCCTACGATGCCGTACACGACGTGGACTCCAGCCTGCTCCAGCTCCCGTGCCCAGACGATGTTGTTCTCCTCATCGAAACGCGCCTTGAGCTCGACCAACGCCGTCACCTGCTTGCCGTTCTGCGCGGCGCGGGCGAGCGCCGAGATGATGGGGCTCGCGCCGCTCGTACGGTACAGCGTCTGTTTGATCGCGAGCACCTGGGGATCGTCGGCGGCGCGATCGATGAAGTCGACGACCGCACCGAATGACTCATACGGATGGTGGACGAGCACGTCCTGATTCCGGATGACGTCGAACGAACTCTCGCCGCTTGCGAGCGCCGGCGACTGGCGTGGCAACAGCGCCTCGTCGCGCAGCCCGCGGAATCCCTCGCCGCGATGCAGCGCCATGAGCGCGGTAAGGTCCACGGGCCCGTTGACCCGATAGACGTCGCGCTCGCGCAGATCGAGCGCGCCCATGAGCATCTGCGCGAAGCGCGCGTCCCCGGAGGCCAGGATCTCGAGCCGGACCGCCTCGCCGAGAATGCGCTGGCGCAGCGTTTCTTCGATGGTCTGCAACAGGTCTTCGGCCTCGTCTTCGTTGATTGCGAGATCGGTATTGCGCGTGACTCGAAAGACCGTATGCGCGAGGACCTTGAATCCTCCAAACAAATCGCCCAGATGCGCCGCGATGATCTCCTCCAGCAGAACGAACCGCAGCCGCTCGGCGCCCTCCGTGCCGGGAAGCGCGACCACACGATCGAGCAGCGCCGGCACCTGTACGACCCCAAACAGTTGCTGGCCTGAGTCGGTGTTCTCCACCAGCAGAACGATGTTGAGGCTTTTGTTGTGCACGTGCGGAAACGGATGGCCCGGATCAATCGCCAGCGGAGTCAGCACGGGGTAGATCTCGCGCGCGAACAACTTGTCCAGATATTCCCGCTCGGCAGGCTCCAGCATATCGAACGAGACTCGCTGAATTCCGGCGGCCGCGAGCCCCGGCATGACTTCCGCGTCCAGCAGGCGGTGTTGTTCCGCGACGAGCGCGTGCACGCGCGCCTCGATGCGCGACAGCTGCTCCATCGGGTCGAGGCCGTCCGCACCATAGTCCTGCGGTTCGATCCCCGCGTACAACTGTTGCTGTAGCCCGGCAACGCGGACCTCGAAGAACTCGTCGAGGTTGGAGCTGAAAATCGCAGTGAACTTGAGCCGCTCGAGCAGGGGATTCGTGGGATCCGCCGCCTCTTCCAGCACGCGTGCGTTGAACTCGAGCCAGCTGAGCTCGCGGTTCAGATAATGGTCGGCCGGGAAGGCGGGCTGGTAGGATGCCATGCTCAGCTCGCGGCGGCGAGGCGCAGGCGCGGCGCGCGCTTCTCGACGCCGCGCACCCAGACGATCCGCGGCTCCAGCTTGAAGGCGCGCTCAAACAATCCGGATTTGCGCTCGGCGTCCCAAATCTCCACGCGCGGGTCGGTGCGCGCCTGCACTGTCAATTCGACAAAGCCGCGATGCACCGCGCAGGTCGCTTCGGTGATGCGCTGCGTGTGGGTGCGGTCCAGGCCGTCGGCCACGCGCAGGATCCCGGCGAGCCGTCGCACCAACCGGCGGTCGCCGCGCTCGAGACGAGCGAACGCGCTGTGGCGCTTGGAGGGGTACGCCTTGCGATGGTAGCGCGCCACGCACGCGATGAGCTCCAGCTCGCGCTGCGTGAATCCCAGCAGATCGCCGTGCAGAATGAGATGGTAGGCGTGCTTGTGGTGCTTCGCGTGATTGATCACGTACCCGATGTCGTGCAGCAGCGCCGCGGCTTCCAGTAATTCGCGCCCTTCCGAGGGCAGCTCGAACCGCTCGGCCAGGCCGTCGAACAGCTGCGTGGCGAGGTGCGCGACGTGCTCACAGTGCCGCTCGCTGGAGTGACATTGCCGCGCGAACGCGCGGGCGGAGTCGAGACGGTACGGCCGCCGGCTGCCTTCTGAGGTATCGCGCTGCAGCTGATCCGCGATCATGGCCAGCAACAGCCCGTCCCGCAGCCCGCCGCCGTTCACGAGGATTTGCTGGGTGTCGAGTCGCTTCGCGAGCCGCGCAATAGCGGCGGCGCCCGCGACGATGATGTCCGCGCGCTTGGGATTCAAACCCGCGATCTCTCGACGCTCGGCCAGCGGCGCGGCGCGCAGCCGGTGCAGCAGGTGCACGACGTCCGCGCGCGACATCGCATAGCCCTGCACGTTGCGCGGGTCGCCCTCGCGCTCGATCTGCACCATCTGCGCAAGATTGGTGAACGTCCCGCCGCTGCCGATCATGATCTCGGGATGAAATGGCGGCTTGCGCAGCTGCTGATCGAGCACGCGATCGATGCCGCGGCGCAGGCGGCGCCAGCGTTTGGGCGACAATGCGTCGTCGCCGCCGTAGCGCTCGGTCAGCCGGACCGCGCCGAGCGGCAGCGTCAGCACCTCGTCGACCACGGCACCCGCGGTCAGCGTCACCTCCAGACTTCCGCCGCCGATATCCACGATCGCCACCGAGCGCCCAGACAGATCGAAATGATGGAGCGCGCTGCGCAGCGCGAGCTGGGCTTCCTCCTCTCCCGTGATGATCTCGACGCGCAGCCCGCAGCGCCGCCGCACTTCCTGGCAGAACGCACGGCCGTTCGTCGCTTCCCGGACGGCGCTCGTGGCCACCGCGCGGAGCTCGGTGACTTCGAAGCCCTTGGCGATCGTTTTCATTTTTGCGAGCGCGGCCAGCGACCGCTCCATCGGCTCGCTGAGCAACCGGCCGCGCGCGAACAGGCCGTGACCCAGGCGGGTCATTTCGCGCTCTTCCTCCAGGACGCGGTAGCGGCCATCGGCATCGACTTCGGCCACGACCAGCCGGATGGAGTTCGTGCCAATATCGATCGCCCCCAGGCGTAAGGGGGCAGGACCACGGGAGGCAGCAGGCATATCCCTCAAAGAATACCGCCTATCGAAAGACTGCGCTGAAACAGCATTTGTCACGAACGCGCTACATTCATGTAACTGGGTGGTGTATTAGGCCAATCGACCGATTGCGGTGGAGTCCTCGCCGGATAGTTTCAGCCCCGACGAAGCGAGACGCGTTGCCCTTGGGTGTCTCGCAACCGGTGGTGTGTCAAAAGGAGAATCCGGTGACTGCCCGCCCGATCGCTGATTTGCTGGTCACGCTCGCCGAGCCCACCCGGCTACGCATCCTGAACTGTCTGTCCGCGGCCCCTCTGTTCGTGTCGGATCTCGCGACGATTCTCGAGATCCCCGATCAAGCTGTCAATGAGCATATGGATCAACTGGAATCGCTCGGCCTGGTGCGGACTTACGTCGTCATCCCCTACCTGCTGTACACGCTGGCGCCGCAACCCGGCACTCGCGAGCGGCTGCTCCGGTCCGTCCTCGATGCCGTGCGTACCGATCCCGCGGCGCAGGCCGAGCGTGCGGCGGCACTCGACCGCTCCCGCTCGCGGCTCGAGACTCGTGTCCGGGCGTCCTGAGACCGCCGAGCCACATCGCATTCTCGTCGTCGACGACGAGCCCGACATCACGGCTCTCGTCGCCTATCACCTCGCGAAAGAAGGCTATCGCGTCACGACGGCCGGTACCGGCGCTGACGCGCTTCGCTCGGCGCGCGAGGAACGGCCCGATATGGTGGTTTTGGATCTCATGCTGCCGGGGCACTCGGGATTCGAAGTGTTGACCGAGCTGCGCCGCCGCGAGGAAACGCGCGATGTCGGCGTCCTGTTGCTGACGGCGCGCAAGGAAGAGCCCGATCGCATCAAGGGTCTCTCGCTCGGCGCCGACGATTATCTCGCCAAACCGTTTTCGCCCAAAGAACTCGTGTTGCGCGTCGGCGCGATCCTGCGACGACTCGCCGCGCCGCCCGTCGCGAGCGGCGGACGGCTCGTCGGCGGCCCTATCGTCCTCGACCGCACCGCGCATCGCGTGACGGCGGAAGGGAAAGACGTCGAGCTCACCGCGACCGAATTCAAACTGCTCGAGCGTCTGATCGAGCGGCGGGACCGGGTCCAGTCAAGGTCGCAGCTGCTCGAATCCGTGTGGCAGGCGCAACCGGATATCCAGACGCGTACCGTGGACATGCACGTCCAGCGCCTCCGCACCAAGCTCGGCGCGGCGGGCGACTGGATCGAGACTGTCCGCGCCGTCGGTTATCGCTTTCGCGAACCGGCGGCGACTCCCAAGCGAAGCCCGACGGCACCCGGCGCTCCGCGACGGCGGCGTTCATGAGACTCGTCACGCGGCTGTTCGCGAGCATCGGACTGCTCGTGGCTGCCGCGGTCGTTGGATCGATCATCGCCACCGATGTACTGCTCCGGCGTCATCTCGAACGAGAAGTCGCGGTCGAGTTGGAGCGCGAAGCGCGCCTCGTCGCGGCGTTCGCGTCGGCCGACTCCGCGCGCTGGCCGGAATTTGCCCAGGCAACGGGCGAGCGGTTAGGACGACGGGTGACGCTGATCGACCCCGAAGGTCACGTGCGGGGGGACACCGAATTCGACCGGCTCTCGCTCGCGCGGCTCGAGAATCACCGCACCCGTCCTGAGGTTCGTGCCGTGCTCGACTCGGCGCGGAGCGTGGGTGTCAACGAACGGCTGAGCGCATCGACCAACGAGCGGCAGTTGTACGTGGCCATTCGGGACGGACCGCCCGGTCTCGCCGTGGTGCGGGTGTCCACCACACTCGCGACCGTGGATGCGCAGGTCCACGCCGTCCAGCGCGCCGTTGCGATCGCCGGACTCCTGATGCTCGTGGCGGCCTGGTTCGTCGCCTGGTTGCTCGCCGCCGCGCTTGCCCGGCCGCTGGTCAGCATTGCCGACGCGGCGCGCGACATTGCCGCCGGCCGGCCGGCCGAGTTTCCCGACGTGAGCGGACCTGAGTTGGGGCATCAGGTGGATGCGCTGCGCGCGATGCATCACGAGCTCGAGCGCCGCTTCGAAGACCTGCGGCGCGAGCGCGAAGAGTCGCAGACTCTGCTCGAGGCGTTGTCGGATGGCGTTCTCGCCGCGGACAAACGCGGCGTCGTGATCTCCACGAATGCGGCCGCGCGCCACCTCCTGGGCTACCGCGACGACGAGCCGCTCCCGCCGCTGGGCGAGCTGTTTCACGATCGCAACCACCGCGCGTTGATGCGCGAGATCCTGACCGGCGCTGCCGTGGAAGGCCGCGAGCTCGATCTGGGCGACCGGACCGTGCTCGTCTCGGCACGCCCGCTGGAGGAGGGAGGCACGCTGCTGGTGATGAGCGACGTCACCGACGTGCGACGGCTCGAAACGATTCGCCGTGATTTCGTCGCCAACGTGTCGCACGAGCTGAAGACACCGCTTACGGCGATCGCAGGCTATGCGGAGACGCTCGCCGCCGAATCCACAGATTCGCAGCTGACCGGTTTCGCCCAGACGATCGTGGACAACGCGCGGCGCATGCAGCGCCTGGTCGACGATCTCCTCGACCTGTCGAGGATCGAATCGGGCGGCTGGCACCCCGAGCCGCAGAAGATCGGTGTGGAGGCCGCGGCGCGAGAAGCGTGGATGCCATTCGCCGAGCGCGCCGCAAGCCGGAAAATCAAGCTCGAGACGGAGACGGATTCGGCGTCCGTGAACAGCGATCCCGAAGCGCTCCGGCAGATTTTCACGAACCTGTTCGACAACGCGTTACGCCATACGCCGGCCGGTGGCCGAATTCGCGTAGTGGTGCAACGCGCCGGCAATGCGACCCTGATCCGTGTGATCGACACCGGCGCGGGTATCCCCGCCGATCACCTGCCCCGCATTTTCGAGCGCTTCTATCGAGTCGATCCCGGACGGTCCCGCCAGGAGGGCGGCACCGGGCTGGGCCTCGCGATCGTGAAGCACCTCGTGGAGGCCCATGGTGGGCGTGTGGAAGCCGAAAGTGAGATCGGACGGGGCACCACAATCCTTTTGTATTTCCCGACTTAGGTCTCGTTACAAACACGTAGCGTAGTCGTCATCAGCCGTTGACGCATCAGAGCCATCGTTGGCTCGTGCGAATTGCGCTCGTAACAGACACTTACACGCCGCAGGTCAACGGCGTCACGACCGTGGTCGTTCGGATCGCGAATGCGTTGCGCGAGTTCGGACACAAGGTCGCCGTCGTCGCGCCGCGCTACCCCGGCCACGTATCAACCGACGCCAACGAGCTGCGGATTCCGTCCGCCGCGTTTCCGCCGTATCCCGCGATCCGCCTGTCACTGCCGCAATTCGGCGCCGTCGAGCGCTTCCTCCACCCATTCGAGCCCGAGCTCGTCCACGTCGCGACGGAAGGTCCGCTCGGCCTCACTGGACGCCGCTACGCGGTGCGGCACCGCATCCCGCTCGTCACCTCGTACCACACGAATTTTCCGCAGTACGCCCGGCATTACGGCGCCGGCCTCGCCGAGCCGCTCGTGTGGAAGTGGCTGCGCTGGTTTCATCGCCCAGCGGTGCTCACGCAGACGCCCGGCGAAGCCGTCGCGCGCGAGCTCGAGCGCCGCGGCATCGGGCGGCCGGTGGTATGGGGTCGCGGCGTGGATACGACGCACTTCCGGCCTGAGCGGCGCAGTACCGGCTGGCGCCGGTGGCTGGCGGGTGGTGACGACACCGCGATCGTACTGCACGTGGGACGGCTCGCGCCGGAGAAAAACATCGAAGTGCTCACGCAAGCGTGGACAGCCGCGCACGAGCATGCGCGCCAGCGCGCCACGTTTGTGCTCGCCGGCGAAGGACCCGAGACGCGGCGACTCGTGACCCAGATGCCCTGGGTGCGCCAGCTCGGCTTTCTGGACCGCGCCAAGCTTGCCGACATCTACGCGAGTGCCGACATCTGCGTACTGCCGTCCAGGACGGAGACCTGCGGACTCGTCGCCCTCGAAGCGATGGCGTCCGGGCTCGCCGTCATCGCGGCCGATGCCGGCGGTTTCCGTGAGAGCATCACGCACGGGCAATCCGGTCGGCTCGTCGCACCAGACGATGTCACCGGTTTCGCCGCCGAGATTCTGTCACTCGTGATTTCACCGCCGCGGCGGGCGGAGTTAGGCCGTGCCGCGCGCGCCACGGCCGTCGCCCGCGACATTGCACCCGAGAATCTCGAGCTGCTCCGCCAGTACGCGAAAGCCGCAGGCCTCTCTGACGCTGGAGCGACCTCATGCGCCGCGTAGTGCTCGTCCTTGCGGATGGTCTCCGCCCCGACGCCATCACGCCGACCGACATGCCCTCGCTCGACGCGCTGGCTCGGGCGTTCACCACCGCGCTCCGCGCCAACACCGTTCGGCCGAGCCGCACAGTGGCGGCGCTCGCGTCCCTCGCGACCGGCGTCGCGCCCAAAACGCATGGCTTGATCGAGCCGGGCCTCGGATTCCTGAAACGACTGCCGAGCTTGCGGCCGCTGGCTCGAGAGCTGACGCGCGGCGCCGTCGCGAGTCAGGTCGTCGCGAGTGAGCTGCTGCCTTCCGAGCGCGCGGTCCTGTGGGCGCTCACCAAGGCCGCGGGCCTCGGCAAGTACCGCTCCGCAGGGCTGCGCGCGCGAGAAGTCGCACGCGCGGCGCAGGCGGCTACGCTCGCGCAGTCCGCCGGCCTCGTGTTCGTGTATCTGAACGACTGCGATCAGGCCGGCCACGCGCACGGCTGGATGTCACCGCAGTACCGGGCGGCGGCCGTTGAGGTAGACGCGGCGATCGGCGTGCTGGCGGACCTGACCGATCACACGCTGCTGATCGTGATGGCGGATCACGGGGGCGGCGGCGTGACAACGCACGATCACGCCGAGCCTCACCCGATCAATGATCACATTCCGCTCATTCTCGCCGGTCCCGACGTCACCCGTCATCACCAGCTCACGCGGCAGGTCTCACTGCTCGACATCCCGCCGACGCTGCTCTGGTGGTTTGGCTTGGACGTGCCGGTGTGTTACGAGGGTCGCGTGCTGACGCAGGCGTTCACGCGCACGAGCGAACCGATCGAGGCGGCCGTCTGATGCGCTGGCTCACCCACCTCGGCGGCGCGCGCGTGATGATCGGGATCGGCTTGCTGCTGATCGCGGTCGGTGAACAACTCCTTGGAGTCGCGGCGCTGTTCGCTTTGACCACATCCCATATCATGGTCCAGGTCCTGAAGCGCGCCGTCGCGCGGCCGCGGCCCTGCGACGCCAACGGCCGGCTGCTCGCGCTCATCGATCTGCCGGATCCCTACTCGTTCCCTTCTGGCCATGCCGCGGCCGCGTGCGCCGTGGGTGGAACGATCGTCCTCGCCCATCCCCTGCTCGCCCCCATCGTGGTTCCGCTCGCGGGTCTGATCGCCGCGTCGCGCGTGACGCTGCGGGTGCACCACGTGGGGGACGTCATCGCCGGCGTCCTGTTGGGCCTGGCGGGCGCCGTCGGCGCCGCGCTTCTCATCCTGCACTGAATCGACCATGTGCCCGGCGGCGGAGTGCACGGCCGTCCGTCCGGGTGCCCAGGTAGCGGAGGCTCGCATGGCTCCGCTATCTGCGTCTGTTACACAGCCGTGACATTCAAAAGGCTGTTCGGTGATGCTCCGGGGCGAGTCTTGGGTGCGCAATCACTTCCCCTTTTCCGAGGAGCACATACCGTGCACGTACGACAACTGTTGAGCCTCGCTGCGGCAGGCGCCCTCAGCGCGACGACGGCTGCCAGCCTCTGCGCCCAGGCCCCTCAGGCGCCCCAGGTGAGCGTGAGTGGCGTGGTTTATGGGCAGTATCTGTATCAGTTGAAGGACAGCCTCGGTGCGGGCAACCAGAATCAGTTCTCCATCCAGCGCTCCTACGTCAACGTAATCGGCCGATTCGCCGGTGGCGTGCAAACGCGTGTGACGGCTGACATCGCCCCGACCGGCACCGGCAATCAACAGTTCCGCCTCAAGTACGCGTATTTCGGCTGGACCCCGGCGAACGGCAACCTGACATACAAGCTCGGCCTCATCCACACGCCGTATATCGATTGGGCCGAGACATTGTGGGACTATCGCATGCAGGGTCCGATTGCGGTTGATCGCAATGGCTATATGAGCTCCGCCGACTTCGGTGCCGGAGTCGACGGCCACTGGAACAGCGAGCAGGTGAACGCGCAGATCGCGTTCGTCAACGGCGAAGGCTACTCGGGCGGCACGGGAGACAACCACAAGGATATCCAGGCGCGCGTCTCAGTTCGTCTCTCGAAGACTAACGACGCCAGCAGGGTTGGCGGGCTGCGCCTGACGGGCTACGCGGGGATTGGAGCACCGACGAGCGGTGGAACGCGCAACCGCTTCCTGGGCAACCTTTCCTACAAGTCCCAGCAGATCACACTGGCGGCCGAGTACACCATCAGCAAGGACACCGTGACCGCGACGCCAGTCGCCGAGACCAACGGTAGCATCATGAGCGCATTCGGCGTCTACAAATTCAAGAATAGCAAGGCAGCCGTCATCGGTCGGGTCGACCTGCTTGATCCCAATACCGACACGGACAACAACAAGCAGACGCGTGTAATCGCCGGCGTCTCGTATCAAGCGACAGCCAATCTCCGCCTCCTGCTCGACGCCGACCTCCTCTCGTACGAAGGCGGTGCGACTCCGGTGCAGGACGCGCAGCGGCAGCGCGCGCTGTTCCAGGCGCAATTCACGTTCTAACCAGACCTTGGAGAAAACTCACTCATGAAGCCCACTCGCTATCTCGCCCTCGCCGCGTTGCTCGGCACCGCCGTTCCGGCGGCCGCTCAGGTGCAGCTCAACGGCGCTGGGGCAACGTTCCCGAACATCCTCTATCAGGACTGGATCCTGACCTACAATCAGGCGCATTCCGACGTCAAGCTGAACTATCAGTCGATCGGCTCGGGCGGCGGCATCCGGCAGTTCTCGGACGGCACGGTTGATTTCGGCGGCTCGGACGCCCCGATGACCGATTCGGCGATCGCCGCTATCAGCGGTAACGTGCTCCACATCCCCACCGTGCTCGGCGCCGTCGTCGTCACCTACAACCTCCCCGGGGTCACGCAGCAGCTGAAGTTCACGCCGGACGTGGTGGCCGACATCTTCCTCGGCAAGATCACCAAGTGGAACGACTCGCGCATCACGTCGATCAACCCGGGCGTCAACCTGCCCTCGACCGACATGGTCGTGGCGCATCGGTCTGACGGCTCGGGCACCACGTACATCTTCACCGACTATCTCTCCAAGGTCAGTTCGGACTGGCAGCAGAAGGTCGGCAAGGGCGTGTCGGTGAACTGGCCAGTAGGAATCGGCGGCAAGGGGAACGAAGGCGTAACCGCCAGCGTGGCGCAGACGCCCGGCGGGATCGGCTACGTCGAGCTGGCGTACGCCAACACCAATCATCTCCAGTATGGGCAGCTTCGAAACCGCGCCGGGAAGTTCATCAATCCGACACTGGAAGCCACCACGGAGGCCCTGGCGGGCGCCATGAAGAGCATGGGCCCCTCGACCGACTTCCGCGTGTCCATTACCGACTCCCCCGGCGCAACGGCGTATCCGATCGCGAGCATGACGTACCTGCTGCTGCACAAGACATATACGGACGAGGCCAAGACCCGGGCGCTCTTGCAGTATGTCTGGTGGGCCGAGACCGAAGGTCAAGCAAAGGCCGCACCGATGGGGTATGCGCCCCTTCCGCCGGCGCTGCGTCCCTGGATCCAGGCGCGCTTGAAGAGCATCACCGTAGGCGGGAAGTCCGTCTGGAACGCTGAGTAACGCCGCACCTTAAGGGGGACACCTCTCGACGCGCAGCTGGCGCCGGGAGGTGTTTCCCTTTCGTAGTGACAAATCCGTTACACCTCCGTGACGGACAGTCCGGACAGGGCCGGTAGGTTTCCCGGCGCGATGACGAGTCTTCCCATCGAAGGAATCCCCCCCCGCCGCCCCAGTGGCGAGTCTCGCTGGCAGTCCCTCGTTGGAACCGACCGTAGCGATCGCATTTACCAGGGCGTGCTCACCGCCCTCGCGCTCGGGTTGCCGGCACTGATTCTCATCATCCTGGCCGTCCTGGTCGTCGATGCGTGGCCGGCGCTGCGGCGCTTCGGGCCGTCGTTCGTGTGGACGTCAACTTGGGACCCCGTCGCGGGAATCTTTGGCGCAGCGCCCATGATCTTTGGTACGCTCGCGTCGTCGTTGCTGGCGCTGTTGATCGCGGTGCCGCTGGCACTGTCGACTGCGATCTTCCTCACCGAGTTCTCGCCGCGCTGGCTACGCCAGCCCGTCGCGTTCACGATCGAGCTGCTCGCCGCCATTCCGAGCGTGGTGTACGGGATGTGGGGGATCTTCGTCCTGATTCCCTTTCTGCGCTCGTACGTCGTGCCGCCACTGAGAGCAGTGTTTGGATGGTTGCCGTTCTTCCAGGGGGTGTTCTACGGCAATTCGCTGCTGGCCGGCGGCATCATCCTGGCGATCATGATCATTCCGTACATCGCGGCCGTGTCGCGCGAGGTGCTCCTCGCCGTGCCCGGCAGCCAACGTGAGGCTGCACTGGCGATGGGCGCGACGCGCTGGGAGGCCGTTCGCTCGGCCGTGCTCCCGTACGGCCGCACCGGACTGATCGGCGCCGGCATCCTTGGCCTGGGGCGCGCGCTGGGCGAGACGATGGCCGTGACGATGCTCATCGGCAATCGCCACGACATCGGCGTGTCGGTGTTTCAGCCCGCCTACACGATGGCCGCCGCGCTCGCCAATGAATTTTCCGAGGCCACGACCTCGCTCTATCTCTCCGCACTGTTCGAGGTCGGCCTGATCTTGTTCGTATTGACGGTCGTCGTGAACGCGATCGCGCGCGTCCTCATCTGGCGTGTCGCCCGCGGCCAGGCGATCGGGAGCGGCGCGCTGTGAACCGCGCGTTCCGGCGGCACCTCACGAGCCGCATCATGACGGGGCTCGTGGTGGCGCTCTCGTTCCTTGCCGTGCTCGCGCTGTTCCTGATCCTCGGCAACCTCGTGCTCAAGGGCGCGTCGTCGCTCGATTGGGCATTTTTCACCAAGAGTCCCGTTCCCGCGGGACAGACAGGCGGCGGCGTCGCGAACGCCATCGTCGGGACGGGCATCATGGTTGGTCTGGCGGCGCTGATCGGCGTGCCCGTGGGTGTCGGCGCCGGGATGTTCCTGGCGGAGTACGGCGCGGGCCGGCTGGGCTGGCTGGTGCGCTTCGTCGCCGACGTGTTGAACGGCACGCCGTCGATCGTCGTCGGCATCGTGGCCTGGACGTTCATCGTAAAGCCCCAGAAACATTTCTCCGCGCTGGCGGGAGCCGTCGCGCTCGCCATTCTGATGATTCCGATGCTGGCGCGCACGACCGAGGAGATGGTACGCCTCGTGCCGCACTCGCTGCGTGAGGCGGCGCTGGCGCTCGGCTATCCGCGCTGGCGGACTTCGCTCAAGATCGTGGCGCGGACGGCGCTCGGCGGAATCGTGACGGGCTGCCTGGTCGGCATCGCCCGCGTCGCCGGCGAAACCGCGCCCCTGCTCTTCACGGCGCTCGGCAACCTCAATTTCACCTTCCATGTCAATCAGCCGATGCAGGCGCTGTCGCTGCAGATCTACGTCTACGCGACCGGGCCGTTCGAGGAATGGCATCGGCTCGCGTGGGCGTCGGCGCTCGTGCTCATGGGTCTCGTGCTCGTCATTTCGCTCACCGCGCGCTGGGTGACGAGGGCCAGGTATGGTAGCGTCCGCTAACACCCGGCTGCGGCTCGAGACCGCCAAGCTCACGGCGCTGTTCGGCCAGCATCGCGCCGTGCGCGACGTCTCGCTGCTGTTCCCCGCCAATACCGTCACGGCGATCATCGGACCATCCGGCTGCGGCAAGAGCACGATGCTGCGGTGCCTGAACCGCATGCACGAGCTGACGCCGGGCGCGAGCGTGCAGGGGCAAGTGCTGCTCGACGACGTGAACATCTACGGCGCTGACGTCAGTCCGGTCGAGCTGCGGCGGCGAATTGGGATGGTGTTCCAGCGGCCCACCCCGTTCCCGACGATGTCGATCTACGACAATGTCGCGGCGGGACTCCACGTCAACGGCAAACGCACTCGCTCGCAGGTCGAGGATGCCGTGAGTCGCGCACTGCAGCAGGCAGCGCTGTGGGAAGAGGTGAAAGACCGCCTGCACTCGAGCGCGCTCGACCTCTCGGGCGGGCAGCAGCAGCGCCTCTGCATTGCGCGCGCGGTGGCGCCTGAGCCCGAGATTCTGCTCCTGGACGAGCCCACGGCCTCGCTCGATCCCGCCGGCACGCAGCGGATCGAGGAGCTCTGCCACGCGCTCAAGCGGCTCTACACGATCGTCATCGTGACGCACAACATGCAGCAGGCGGCGCGCGTCTCCGACTATACCGCGTTCATGTACCTCGGAAGCTTGATCGAAGTTGGAAAGACCGACGAGATCTTCACCAAGCCAAAGGTGGAGCAGACGGAAGCGTATATCACCGGGCGGTTTGGTTGAGAGTCGCGAATACGACGGAAGGACGGAATGAGGGAATGGCGAAACGTCCGGCCTCGGACGCTCCGCCAGTCCGTCCTTCCGCCCTTCCGACGGTTCTCGAGTCCCGCGCCTACAATTTCTGGTACGGCCCGAACCACGCGTTACACGACATCGCGATCAGCATGCGGCGCAACGCCATCACCGCGCTGATCGGCCCGTCGGGGTGCGGCAAGACGACGTTCCTGCGTTCGATCAATCGGATGCACGACCTGACGCCGGGCGCGCGGCACACGGGTGACATCCTGCTCGATGGCCAGTCCATCTTCAATCCGGGCACCGACGTCGTCACGCTGCGCCGGCGCATCGGCATGGTATTTCAGCGGCCCAATCCCTTCCCCAAGCCGGTGTACGACAACGTAGCGTACGGTCCACGACTCAATGCGCTCGCGCCGGCGCGCGAGCTGCCGGACCGCGTCGAGCGGGCGCTGCGCCAAGCCGCGATCTGGGACGAAGTGAAGGATCGCCTCCGCGAGCCGGGCACGGCGCTTTCGGGCGGGCAGCAGCAGCGGCTCTGCATCGCGCGCGCGCTCGCGAACGAACCCGAGGTGCTGCTCATGGACGAGCCGTGCTCCGCACTCGATCCGATCGCGACGCAGCGCATTGAAGAGTTGATGGTGGAATTGAAAAAGAGCTACACAATCGTGATCGTCACGCATAACATGCAGCAGGCGGCACGCGTATCTGATTTCACCGGATTTTTCTATCTGGGCCACCTCGTCGAGTTTGGCGACACGCAGCAGCTGTTCACGCGGCCCACAGACGAACGGACCGAAGCTTACATCACAGGACGGTTTGGATGAACGCACAGGCCACGAGTCATCGCCATTTCCACGACGAGCTCTCCGAGCTCAAGGTCGCGCTCCTGAACATGTCGGGCGAAGCGCAGGCCGCGCTCGCGACCGCCGTCGAAGCGGTGCTGCAGCGCGACGGCGAGAGCGCCGCCAAGGTGATTCAGGGCGACAAGGAAGTCGACACGCTGGAGCTCGAGGTCGAAGAAACCGTGATCCGACTGCTCGCGACCCAGCAACCGATGGCGCGCGATCTCCGCTTCCTGACGGCCGCGATGAAAATCGCGAACGATCTCGAGCGCGTCGGTGATCACGCCGTCAACATCGCGCAGTCCGCCGAGCGCCTGCTCGAGGCTCGGCCGATCGTGCCGGAACCCGAGCTGCTCGAGATGGCCCGCCAGGCGCGCACCATGCTGGCCGACGCCCTCGACGCGTTCGTCCGCGGTGATGCGCAGGCCGGCCGGGCGATCTGCCGGCGCGACGACAGCGTGGATGCGCTGCACCAGTCCATGTTCCGGATTCTCTTGACGCACATGATGGAGGATCCGCACATCATCGGTACGGCGATGGAGCTATTTCTGGTGAGCCGGAACCTCGAGCGCGTGGCCGACCTGGCGACGAATATCGCGGAGGATGTCGTCTTCCTCGTCGAGGGAAAGTCGATCAAACACCACGCTGAGGGCTAGTCCGTTCGATAGCGGTAGTACGGCGCCGGCTGGACGGGCCGGCGTTTGAGCGCATCCTCCGACGCGAACAGCTTGACGAGTACCAGTCCCGCCACGAACCCGCCGACGTGCGCGAAGAACGCGACGCCGCCCTTATCGATCTCGCTGAGACTGCCGAGCCCGCTGAGCACCTGGAGCAGTATCCAGTAGCCGAGCATGACCCAGGCGGGAAGCGCCACGGTGGTGATGTAGATCGGCAAAATCACGAGCGTGTGCACGCGCACCCTTGGATACAGGAGGAGGTAGGCGCCCAAGACACCGCTGATCGCCCCTGATGCACCCACCATGGGCACAACGGAATGCGGGCTGACGAAGACTTGCGCTGCAGCGGCCGCGGTCCCGCACAGCAGATAAAAGACCAAGAACTTCCCGTGGCCTGTCACGTCTTCGATGTTGTTTCCGAAGACCCACAGAAACAGCATGTTGCCGATCAGGTGAAACCAGCCGCCATGCATGAACATCGAGGTGAGCACGGTCCAGTATTTCGGCACCGCGCCCACCGTGCAGATCATTCCCGGTGCAAGCTCGACGCCGCTCCCAGGCCGCACGCTGCGCAGGATTTCTCCGGGGATGAGACCCAGGTCGCAGACCGACCGCGCCATCGGACCCTGCGCCCCCGCGCCCTGGATTAGGACGAAGGCGAGGACGTTTGCGACAATGATGGAAACGGTGATGACTGCAGGGTGCTCGGTGGGGTTTTCGTCCTTATAGGGAAACATTCCCCGGAATGTACCCGTCTAGCGGCAGCATCGCTTACGCTGCCTTTTTGGCAGCGAATCGAGGCATGATGCTTGCCCTCTGCGACCCGCAGCAGCGGACCGGCATCAAAATCCCTACATAGGAGCTGAACGTATGGCTGAGAAGATCATTGGCATTGACCTCGGGACGACCAACTCGGTCGTCGCCGTCATGGAAGGTGGCGATCCCGTGGTCATCCCCAACGCCGAAGGCGGGCGGACGACCCCATCGGTCGTCGCCTTCACCAAGGACGGTGAGCGGCTCGTTGGGCAGGTCGCAAAGCGGCAGGCAGTGACCAACCCGCAGAACACGATCTTCTCCATCAAGCGATTCATGGGACGGCGCAACGAGGAAGTGACCGAGGAGACCAAGCGCGTCCCCTATAAGGTCGTCCGGGGTCAGAACAGCCTGGCGTCCGTCGAGGTCGGCGGGAAGCAGTACACGCCGCCCGAGATCTCCGCGATGATCCTCCAGAAGATGCGGCAGACCGCCGAAGACTACCTCGGCCACAAAGTCGAGAAGGCGGTCATCACCGTACCCGCGTACTTCAACGACTCCCAGCGGCAGGCAACCAAAGACGCCGGCAAGATCGCCGGACTCGACGTCGTCCGAATCATCAACGAGCCGACGGCCTCCGCTCTCGCCTACGGGCTCGATAAGAAGAAAGAAGAGAAGGTGGCCGTTTACGATCTGGGCGGCGGCACCTACGACATCTCCATCCTCGAGCTCGCCGAAGGCGTGTTCGAGGTGAAAAGCACGAACGGCGACACCCACTTGGGCGGCGACGATTTCGACGCCCGGATCATCGAATGGCTGGTAGGCGAATTCAAGCGCGATCAAGGCATCGATCTCTCCAAGGACCCAATGGCGCTGCAGCGACTGAAGGAAGCCGCCGAAAAGGCGAAGATGGAGCTGTCGACCGTCATGCAGACGGAAATCAACCTGCCCTTCATCACGGCGGATCAGTCGGGTCCCAAGCACCTGAACCTGACGCTGACGCGCGCCAAGCTCGAGCAGCTCGTGGACGACCTGGTGAAGCGGACGATTCCCCCCATGCAGCAGGCGCTGACCGACGCGGGGCTCAAGCCCAGCGACATCAACGAGGTGATTCTCGTCGGTGGGCAGACGCGCATGCCGAAGGTTCAGGAGATCGTGAAGAGCTTCTTCGGCAAGGAGCCCCATAAGGGCGTGAACCCCGATGAAGTCGTTGCAATCGGCGCCGCGATTCAGGGTGGGGTGCTCGCGGGCGAAGTGAAGGACGTGCTGCTGCTCGACGTGACGCCCCTGTCGCTCGGCATCGAGACACTGGGTGGCGTGACGACGGTGCTCATTCCGCGCAACACGACGATCCCGACCAAGAAGTCAGAGACGTTCTCGACGGCGGAGGACAATCAGACGACTGTGGAGATTCACGTGCTGCAGGGCGAACGCCAGATGGCGCAGGACAACCGCACCATCGGCAAGTTCCAGCTCACGGGCATTCCACCCGCTCCCCGCGGCATTCCGCAAGTCGAGGTGACGTTCGACATCGATGCCAACGGCATCTTGCATGTCTCCGCCAAGGACAAGGCCACGGGCAAGGAGCAGAAGATCCGGATCGAAGCCTCGTCCGGATTGGGCGACAAGGACATTGACAAGATGGTGAAGGACGCCGAGGCCCACGCCGCGGAAGACAAGAAGCGGCGCGACGTTATCGAGCAGCGGAACCGGCTCGACAACATGGTCTATCAAGTGACCAAAGAGTCCAAAGAGTGGGTCGATAAGCTGGAGTCCGGGCTCAAGTCCCGCCTCGACGCGGCGATCCAGCAGTCCCAGCAGGCGCTCCGGAGCGGAAATGCTGACGAAATCAGCAAAGCGCTGGAGGAGCTCCAGCAGGCATATTCAGCAGCAGGGGCCTCGTTGTACGCTGCACGCGGCACCGCCGGGGCGGAAACACCGGGCGGCGAAGGAGCGGGGGCGCCGAAGGGCGGCGATGGCGGTGCCCAGGCCGGAACCGGGAAGCAGGAAAATGTGGTCGATGCGGATTACGAAATCGTCGATGAGGATAAATCCAAGAAACAATGATCATTGATCAATGATCATTGATTATTGATCAAAGGGGGCGCTGATGTCGGTGAAGACGCGGGATTGGCTGAAGTTCGGGACGCTGGTGGCGTTGGCGTTTGCGCTAGGTCTGGCATTCGCCTCGGCCTTCAGGCTCCCGACACGAGGCGAAGCAGCCGTGCGGTCGGTGCTGCAGGACACGAGCCGGCCGGTACCGCAGGCTAAAGCTGCGGTCGATCTGGGTGAGTCGTTCGCCGCCGTTGCTGAGCACGTGAAGCCGGCGGTGGTTTACATCAAGTCGGAGCGGCGCGAGCGGGTCTCCAACCGCCGCCTGCCGCCTGGATTCGAGGATTTCTTCCAGGTCCCGCGTCACCCCCAGATCGAGCAGGGCTCAGGCTCGGGCTTCATCGTGTCGCAGGACGGCTACATCCTGACCAACAACCACGTCGTGCAGGGGGCCGATCGCGTTACGGTCCGGCTGTACGACAATCGTGAGTTCGAGGCCAAGACCGTCGGGACCGATCCGAGCACCGACGTTGCAGTCATCAAGATCCAGGCGACGGGTCTGCCCACGGTCCGGATGGGGGATGCCGATTCGACGAAGATCGGCAACTGGGTGCTGGCGATCGGCAACCCGCTCGGCGAGAACTTCACCTTCACCGTGACGGCTGGAATCGTGAGCGCTAAAGGACGGTTGCTCGCGGGGCTGAACTCCAGCCGTTACGCGATTCAGGATTTCATCCAGACCGACGCAGCGATCAATCCCGGCAATTCGGGCGGTCCGCTGGTCAACGTGCGTGGCGAGGTTATCGGCATCAACTCGGCGATCGCCAGTGAGACCGGGTTCTATGCCGGGTACGGGTTTGCAATCCCGATCAACCTCGCCCGCACCGTGATGACTCAGCTGATCGCGACCGGCCACGTGGAGCGCGCCGTTATCGGCGTCTCGATCCGGGCGATCACGCCGGAGGACGCGGAAAACGCCAAGCTGCAGGAGATCCGCGGCGTAGTCGTGAACGAGTTTTCGCCCCCCGAAGACTCGCCCGCGAAGCGGGCGGGAATCCTCGAAGGCGACGTCATCATCGCCGTCGATGGACAAAACATCGAGTCGGTGGCTCAGTTGCAGCAAAAGATCGGCTTCAAGAAGCCGGGCGAGACGGTGCAGGTGACGGTGGTCCGCGAAGGCGGCGTGAAGAAGACGCTGCCGGTCAAGCTGGCGGCCGCTCCCACGAGCCAGCCCGAGGAGGTCTCGAGTAACGACGACGCCGCGAGCTCGCGCGATTCGGCGCCGATGGAAGGCAAACTGGGAATCTCGGTCGAGCCGCTGTCGCAGGAAAACGTGCGCGATCCCGATCTACGGCAGGTCATGCGGTCGGGAGGCGGCTTGATCGTATCCCAGGTCTCACCTGACGGCCCCGCGTATCAACGGTTGTCCGATGCCAGCACGAACTATCCGGACATCATCCTGAAGGTGAACGGAAAGCCGACGGGATCGCGGGCGGAATTGCGTCAGATATTGGCCGGGGTGAAGCGCGGTGACATCGTCACGCTGACCGTGCTCGTCAGTACGCCGGACGGCTGGCAGCAGCGGGTCGTGCGGCTACGCGCGAGCTGAGGTCGTAGTCGTAGGCTGACGGCGTTCGGCCAGCATCACCACGGCCGTCGCCGTCAGCCAAACGACGAACAACGCCTGCCCGTAGTACATGTAGTTCGAGAATTCGCTGAAGATCAGGGCCACGGCAGCATTCACCAGCGCCACCATCCACGCCATCCAGGCCAGCCACCTCGGCCACACGCGTCCGTTCTGAATCGCCCAACCAAACATGTAGGCCACGAGGCTGAGCATGAATGTTGCCAGCCGCTCCGCCGCGAGCCCCATTGGATGCAGCATGTCGTAGATGAATACGGCGTGCGTTCCCGTCAATCCGGCATCGGACGTCGTGTAGGAGCGCGCGAGCTGATAACCGGCTCCGACCATGAACAGGATATTGATGGACCACACGGCAAAAGCCAACGCGCCCATCCGCACCGCCGCGCGACCCGGCGTCGCGCCGGGCGTGTCGTTGTGCCTGAGCGCGACGCCGATCATGCCGGCATACATGAATGCGAGTCCGAACAGCAACGCCCAGTGGATGAGACGCCAGCGACTCGTGTGCGCCACGATGGAGAGCTGCGCGGCGCCATCACCGGAGAGCAGCGGGTGCATGAGACCGGCGATTCCAAACAACAGCACGCCCAAAAGAAGGCAAAGCCCGTAGAACAGCGGACGGCGGTTCATGGCGCCCTAATCTAGCACGCACTCGGCCCGACGCATTCACCAATACCTTCGTGTAACAGACCATCGTCTAATTGTGGCATGCCCCCGTTCGACCCATCCTGTTGCCAGGTCGAGCGCAAAATCACCCGAGCTTTCCACTATTTGTCGAACAACGGGGAGGGACCCATGACCGCAACCGCGACAAGCATCGTCAACCCCAACGTCGACCGGCGCATCGCCGAGTTCCTCGACGGGTTGAATTCCAGCGGCGGCAAGCCGATGGAGCAGCTGACCCCGGAGCAGGCTCGAGCCGTACTGGTCGACTTGCAACAGAGCGTCACCGTTCCCCTGGCGCCCGCCGAGATCTCGGAGAAAACGATCACGGTCGACGGGCGGCCGCTCACGCTGACGATCGCCCGGCCACCCGGTGTGAAGGGCATTCTCCCGGTCTTCATGTTTTTCCACGGCGGTGGCTGGGTCCTCGGCGACTTCCCAACCCATGAACGCCTGGTCCGCGACTTGGTGGCGGCCTCGGGGGCGGTGGCGGTATTCCCGAATTACACGCGCTCGCCCGAAGCGAGGTACCCCACGGCGATCAACCAGATGTACGGCGCGACCAAGTGGGTCGCCGAGCACGGGGCCGAGATCAAAGTCGACGGTAAGCGGCTGGCTGTCGTGGGAAACAGCGTCGGCGGCAATGCGGCCGGCGTCATCACCTTGATGGCCAAGGATAAGGGCGGGCCGGCGATCCGCTTTACGGTGATGATGTGGCCGGTGACCGATGCAAACTTCGACACCGGCTCCTACCGCGAGCTCGCCGAAGGGCACTTCTTGAGCCGGAACATGATGAGGTGGTTCTGGGACAACTACGCGCCCGATGTCCGGCAGCGGCGGGAGATCTATGCATCACCGCTGCAGGCCACGACCGATCAACTCAGAGGCCTACCGCCGACGTTGATCCAGGTCGCCGAGAACGACGTCCTGCGCGACGAAGGAGAGGCGTACGCACGGAAATTGGATTCGGCGGGAGTCGAGGTGACGCACGTTCGCTACGACGGCTTGATCCACGACTGGGGCTTGCTGAATCCCATCAGCCAGCTTCCCGGCGTCCGCGCGTCGCTCCTGCAGGTGGGTGAAGCGTTGCAGAAGCGTCTGCGCTAGGGAGAGCGACCATGACGTTAGCCGGCTCCACTCGGAGCCGGCTCCCTAGGTGGAGGTGGGCGATGCTGGTTCGAATCGGAAACGTAAAGGATGTCGCGACCGGGCAAATCCGTGCCTTCGATGTCGCGGGCAGCACGATCGATGTCGCGCGAGCGGGGGGGCAGTTGTACGCGTTCGATGATGCCTGCACCCACAGGGGGTGCTCGCTTGCGAGGGGCAAGCTCGAGGGCACGACGCTCACGTGCCCCTGCCACCACAGCCAGTTCGACGTGAGGTCAGGCGCCGTCCTCCGCGGGCCAGCCGGACAACCCGTGCGATCCCGGTCAGTGCTAACCTCGGGTGAGGATCTGCTTCTCGAGGCTTAGTTTTTGGCTGCCGCAGCGGGCCGCAGTAACGGCCTAGGCCCGTTGAACGACCCACCGGTACCGGAGCAGCTGACCCGGCGTGTTCACGGACAGACCGAGCCAGTCGACGAAGCGAATCTCGCCGAGCGCCGGGTCCTCACCGGGCAGGAGGGTCCGCTCGCTCAGAGCAGCGCCGAAATACCGCGCGCGGGGATCGGCAACGACCTCACGCGGATCGCCTCGCACGCTCAGCTTGCGCCGTACGAGGTCGTCGAGCCGGAACTGCTCCGGGCCAGCCACTTCGACGATCCCGCCCATGGGGCGTCCAACCGCGATGCTGGCCACGGCCCTGGCAACATCGTCGGCAGCGATCGGTTGCACCAGAACGGGAGCGAGACGCACGGTGTCACGGACGGTCGCGCCATCCGCTATGGCTTCGAGGAACTCAAAGAATTGTGTCGCATGGACGATCGAATACGGGACGACCGACCGCCCGATCAGCCGCTCCTGAACAAGCTTCGCGCGGAAGTAGCCGCTCTCGGTGAGGCGATCGGTCCCCACCACCGACAAGGCAACATGGTGTTGCACACCCGCCGCCGGCTCCGCCGCGAGCAGGTTGGCAGTGCTGGTCTGGAAGAAATTGAGAACGGCAGCGTCCTCGAGCGATGGCGAGTTCGATACGTCGACGACGACGGCGGCGCCAGCGAGAGCCTCCGGCAACCCCTGAGTGGTGAGCGTGTTGACACCGGAGGCCGGCGATGCCGGCAGGACGTCGTGGCCCTCCTCGCGGAGCCGGGCGACAACTTTCGACCCGATGAGGCCAGTTCCGCCGATGACCACGATCCTCATGCTTTCTCCTCGGCCAACGCGAGCCTCGCCTGCTCGAGCGCCGCGAGCAGGGTTCTGATGTCGTAGTCGCCGTCGTGGCGGACACCATTGATGTAGAACGTGGGCGTGCCGTTCACCCCGCTCTTGACCCCATTCATGAAGTCGTCCCGCACCCGCGCGCGGTAGGTTCCTTCGCTCAGATCGCGGCGCACGCGCTCCACATCGAGGCCAACCTCGGCCGCTCCTGCGAGCAGCGCGTCGTCGTTCAGGACGGGCTGATGACGGAACAGCCAGTCGTGCATCGGCCAGAACTTGCCCTGTGCCGCCGCCGCTTCGGCCACTTCAGCCGCGTGCTCGGCGTACTCGTGGATCTGCGTCAACGGGAAATTGCGGAACGCGAAGCGCAGCTGGTCGCCGAGGCGGCGGCGTACCGCCTGCACGATCGGAAATGCGCGCCCGCAGTAGGGACACTGGTAGTCGCCGTACTCGACGAGCGTGACGGGAGCGTCGGGGTTTCCGGTGACGTGATCGCGATTGGACACGGGTGTCTTGAGGTTCATGATGTCGCCTCCGAAGGACCACACTGTCACGGCCAGGCGTTGAGAAACATTGGACGATGGTATCGGTGCCAGCACACGCGCTCGTTCACCGATACCAACGCACAATCGACCCGAGCGCGGCGCTCGTGCATCATCGCGCATGCTTTCCACCGCCCACTCGTTTTTCAGGAGGACACATGCGCACCCCCACCGTTGCGAAAGCCGTGTTGATCGCCGTGCTCGTAGGCTGCTCCACACCCGAAGCGTTGCAGCCGACCGCGCTACTGGCGCAGACGACAAAGCCGGCCAAACCAACCATCGTGCTGGTGCACGGCGCCTTCGCCGACGCGTCCGGCTGGCAGTCGGTGATCACCCTGTTGCAGAAGGATGGATTCAACGTCGTCGCCGTGCAGAATACGCTGACCTCGCTCGCGAACGACGTGGAAACCACGAAGCGACTGATCGATGCCCAGACGGGACCGGTCGTGGTCGTGGCGCATTCGTACGGCGGCGCGGTGATCAGCGGGGCCGCGGCGGGAAATCCGAACGTGAAGGCGCTGGTCTACATTGCCGCACTCGCGCCCGATGCCAATGAAGTCCTGGGTCCGCTCCTCAATCAATACCCGACGGGGGTTCTGACGAAGTTCGTCCCCGACGCCGCCGGGTTCCTCCACATCGATTACGCCGCATACCCCGTGTACTTCGCTCCGGACATCCCGCGCAAAGAGGCGGAGGCTATGGCGGTGGCTCAAAAGCCGCTCACCTCGGGAGCCTTCACTCAGACGAACCCGGCCGCAGCGTGGAAGACTATTCCGAGCTGGTTCATGGTCGCGCAGCAGGATAGCATCATCAACCCGAACCTCGAGCGGTTTTTCGCGAAGCGGATGAATGCTCGGACCACCGAGATCAAATCGAGCCACGTGGTCTTCCTGTCGCATCCGCAGGCAGTCGAAAGACTGATTCGCGAGGCGGCTGGGGGAGAGTGATCATGGGCTCCCCACTGCAGGGCGAGCAAGCCCCTGATTTCGAGCTGGCGGGTGCCGACGGCACACCGACCACGCTGCGCGAGTTACGCGGCTCGCCCGTAGTGCTCGCGTTCTATCCAGCCGACTGGAGCCCGGTGTGCAGCGATCAGATGGCGCTGTACAACGAAGTACTCTCTGACTTCGAGCACCTCGGCGCGCGGATCTTCGGGATTTCCGTCGACGGCAGGTGGTGCCATGCCGCATTCGCCGAAAGCCGCAACCTCCGGTTTCCGCTGCTCGCCGATTTCGAGCCGAAGGGGGATGTCGCCCGCCGCTACGGCGTCTATCGCGAGTCTGACGGTACGACGGAGCGCGCGCTGGTGGTGATCGACGCCGACGGCGTCATTAGATGGCGCTACGTCTCCCCGATCGACGTGAATCCCGGTGCCGACGGCATTCTGGAAGCCCTTGAGGGGCTCGTTGCGGAGGCCTCCAAGTAGATCAGTGTGAACGCGCCGCCGGGCAAGCGAAGCGATCGCTGTGGAAAAAAAGGGCGGCCAAGTGCGGGCCGCCCTTTTTCTGTTGCATGATCGTTGCCAAATCGATACTAAAGTATCAGTGACACGCACCTGGTCGGTGCCGCAGTTTCGGAAAGAGCTCGCGACGCGGAGGCCCTCACATGGCAAGCCCGGTTTCGCTGGAGCAATCCATCCCAGGTGCACCTCTTACTTCGATTGTCCTCACTGAGGAGTTACGCCGTCGCCCGGCGCGGGGGCCCGAGTATGAGAAGGAAAACCGCGCACTCGCGTCACTGGTCCGCACGCTGGCTGACTCGCCCTCCACAATTCTGCAAACGCTCGCGGAGACGGTGCTGGAGCTGTTGGAGGCACATTCTGCCGGCCTGAGCCTGCTCACCAAGGATGCAACGCGATTCTACTGGGCGGCGATCGCCGGAGCGTGGCAGCCACACCTGGGCGGCGGCACGCCACGCGACTTTGGCCCGTGCGGCGATGTGCTCAACCGCAACGCGCCGATGCTCTTCACGCACTGGGAGCGCCGCTATCCGTATCTCGGCTCGGCGCTACCGCTCGCCGACGAGGGGCTTCTTGTTCCCTTTCACGTCAATGGCACTGCGGTTGGCACGATCTGGGCAATCGCCCACGATCAGCGTCGCAGGTTCGACGCCGAGGATCTGCGGCTGCTCGAAAGCCTGAGCCGCGTCGCGTCGGCGGCGTATCAGGCGGTGGCGTCCATCAAGAACCTCGAGTTGGAAGTCGCCGCGCGGCAGCGAGCCGAATTGGAAATTCGGCAGCTGGTCAGCGGCTTGGAGGCGCAGGTTCGGGCTCGGACCTCTGAGCTGGAACGCAGTGAAGCATTCCTCGCGAAAGTTCAGCAGATCAGCAACACCGGCGGCTTCTCCTGGTGGCCGGCGACGGGCAAGATTCTCTACTCCGACCAGATGTACTCTATCTGCGAGATCGATCCAGCCGTGCCGCTCACGCGAGAGCTGGCTCGCAGTCGAATCCATCCGGACGATCTCCCCGCCGAGCAGGAGGCCATCGGGCAAGCGGTCTCGGCAGCGCGCGACATGGAATACGCTTGCCGCCTGATCATGCCCGATCAGCGGGTCAAGTATGTTCACTCGTTCATGCAGGCCACACGCGATGCGCAGGGCGAACTGGTCTACGTTGGTGCGCTCCAGGATGTGACGCAACGACGCCTATCGGAGCTCGCGCTCAACAAAGTCCGCGCCGAACTCGAACACGTTGCCCGCGTCACAGCGTTCGGCGCCCTCTCGGCATCGATCGCCCACGAAGTCAAGCAGCCGCTGTCGGGCATCATCACCAACGCCGGCACGTGTCTGCGGATGCTCGCCGCAGATCCGCCCAACGTCGAAGGCGCCCGTCAAACCGCAATGCGGACCATCCGTGACGGCGAGCGCGCGACGGAAGTGATCACCCGGTTACGCGGGTTGTTCGCTCATAGTCAGGTCGTCACAGAGCGGTTGGACCTGAACAAAGCGATCGAAGAAGTGATTGCGCTGTCCAGGGGCGATCTGCAGCGGGCGCGCGTGATCGTGCGCTTGGACCTTGGCCAGAACCTTCCGGACGCTACGGGCGATCGAATCCAGCTCCAGCAGGTCATCCTGAACCTGGTCATGAACGCATCGAACGCCATGAGCGGGGTCGAGGATCGGCCGCGGGAGCTCACGGTGAGATCGGTGCTGGATGAAGGTGGTGGCATCCGGGTGTCCGTCCACGACACTGGTGTGGGATTCAAGCCACAACTCGCCGAGCGCCTGTTCGAGCCGTTCTTCACAACCAAGAGCGGCGGGATGGGAATTGGTCTCTCCGTCAGTCGCTCGATCATTGAGCGGCATCAGGGGCGTCTCTGGGCGACGTGCAACCAGGATCACGGCGCCACGTTTGTGTTCTGCATTCCCCGCGAGGCCCGAGAACTCACCGATACCAAAGTATGATGGCTGATAGTCCGGGCAGGGTGCATGATGGGCAAGCCCACAATAGGCTAGGACGCCGCGCCAAATGTGTACGACATGACGAGTCAGGTTGCCGTCGTGGTGGTCATCGATGACGATCTCTCCGTGCGTGAATCGCTCCCGGACCTGTTGATGGAGTTCGGCTATCCAGTTGAGGCGTTCCCATCTGCGGAAGCGTTTCTGGAATCCGACTGGGTCGGGCGTACCCGCTGCCTGATTCTGGACGTGGCGATGCCCGGCATGACCGGGCCCGAGCTGCAGCGGGAATTGACGGCCCGCTGCGAGGATATTCCGATCGTGTTCATTACCGCGCAGCAAGACACGACGGTTCGTCCCCGCCTCATGGCACACGGTGCCGTCGAGTGTCTGTTCAAACCCTTCAGCGACGAGGCGCTGCTCCGGGCGGTTACTGCCGCCTGCGGGCCGACGTGAACACATGGCGCGCCCCACGCCGATGGTGTTTATCGTCGACGACGACGTGTCCGTGCGCGAATCGCTGGAATTGCTGATCCGCAGCGCGGGGTGGCGACCTGAGACATTTGCGTCCGCGCAGGAATTCCTGATCCATCCCCGCGCGCCCGTCCCTTCCTGCCTCGTCCTCGACGTTTCCCTGCCCGATCTGAACGGACTCGATCTACAGAAGCAGATCGCCGAGACCCGGGCGGAGCTGCCGATCATCTTTATCACCGCGCATGGCAATATCCCGATGACAGTGCGCGCGATGAAGGAGGGCGCGGTGGAGTTCCTGACGAAGCCGATCCGCGCCGAGGCTCTGCTGAGCGCGGTACGCGGTGCCGTGGAGCGCAGCGCTGCCGCCTTGAACGAGGAAATGAACCTGAGGGCGCTGCGGGCTAGCTACGCCTCCCTCAGCCGGCGCGAGCGTGAAGTCATGGCGCTGGTTGTGTCCGGGCTGTTGAACAAGCAGGTCGGCGGCAAACTCGGAATCAGCGAGATTACCGTGAAGGCCCATCGCGGCCGCGTGATGCGGAAGATGAAAGCCGGATCGCTTCCCGATCTCGTGAAGATGTCAGCGCGACTGCTGATGCAGTGACACGAGAAACGGTTCGCGTCCATTTTGTCAGAGTCGCTGCGCCTGCGGCACCGCTGCACGACGCCGTCTCCACAGAGCGGCACATGAATGTGACCGACAAGGGTCGCCGGCGCCAATCTAGCACGCGCTGGTCCCGCCGATATATTGTGCCGCAATGGACCTCAATCGCATTCTGCGCGAGGGCTTCATCGCCGGATGCATCGGCGCCGCCGCCGTAGCCCTCTGGTTCCTCATCGTCGATACTATCAATGGCCAGCCTCTTTTCACTCCCGCGATGCTCGGGAGCGCGGTGTTTTGGGGCACTCCCCATCCCGCACACGTGATCATCGAGCCGGCACGCATTTTCGGTTACACGATGATTCACGTCAGCGCGTTCGTCGTGGTCGGCTGCGTCTGCGCCGCCCTGGCGGCCGAGGTCGAGTATGCGCCGTCAACATTGTTTCTGGTGGTGGTGGGCTTCTGCTTCTTCGAAGTGGGCTTCTACATCCTGGTCGCCTTGATCGCCAAGCCGCTGCTGGGCTACCTGGCCTGGTGGAACGTCGCGATTGGCAATGCCTTGGCCGCGTTGGCGATGGGCTACTATCTGTGGCGAGAACATCCGCGCATCGGAGAGGAGCTGCGGCGGCACCCGCTCGGTGAAACGGAGGATGGCGAATAGGGCCGCCGAATGATCATTGATCAATGATCAATGATCATTGTCCCCGTAGGCTTCCGCCGGCACTCCCGTTTCAGCATCCGCTCTCTGATCCCAGACTGAGTAACGGAACCACACAACGGTCATCACAATCCACAGCATCAGCCCGCCGAGCACCCACATCAGCAGCCCGCCGATCTGCTGGTCGTCGAGCGGAGAGAGACCACCCACCCGCGGCGCCGCCGCATAGAACGGATAGAGCACTGAATCCGAGAGCGTGATCAGTGCACCCGTCACGGACATCGGAATTCCGAGCAGAAAGAGGTACAGCATCTGAATCAGGTGTTGCGCCCGCGGGAGCTCTGGCACCGGCGACAGCACCGGCCACCACATGACGACGGCGGTGCCAAGGAAGACGAGGTGTTGGACAATGTGCAGTCCGTGGTGGCGGAGTGCGGCTTCGTACAGCGCCGGGACATGCCAGATGACGATTGGCGCGCTGAAGATGAGCGCGGCAGCCAAAGGCCGCGTCACGACCCGCGCGACCACCATTACCCACCGCGGGCGCAGCAGCGGTCGCACCACATGCGCCGGCGTCCCGTACAGCAGCAGCGGCGGGAAGACGAGCGTCAGCAACAAGTGCTGCGCCATGTGTGCGCTGAATAGGTACGTGTCGGAGAGGTTATGCAGTGGGCCGTTGAGCGCGAGGAACAGGACAACCAGGGCCCCACAGAAGCTCGCGACCTGCCGGCGTGCCGACCGAAGGCCTCCCAAATACACGTAAAGCCCGCCCAGAAGGACGAGCCCGGCCGCTACGCTGGGATGGATGTTCCAGCGATTCCACTGCGGAAGGTCCAATGTCCAATGATCAATGATCATTGATCATTCTTCATTGATCATTCTTCAGTGATCATTCGTTTTTCACGTCCCTGTGCGCAGCCGGATTGCTCCATAGAAGATGAATAGGAGACTCACCACGACGGCGAGCGCGAGCAGCAGCGGGCCTCCAAACAGAAACGCAAAGAATCTGTTGTCGAACTTGAGGTGCATGTAGAACATCACGACGAGCGTGAACTTCACCGCGGAGAGCACCAACAGGACCGGGACCAGCACCGCCTGGAACGCGGGCACGTAGAACACGCCGACTTCGATCAGCGTGATCATCACGAGGATCGCGGCGATCCGGAGATACGTGCCTGTCGTGGCGTGGGCTTGCTCGGTCATTCCCGCTCCTATTGAATCAGGTAGACGACCGTAAAGATCACGATCCAGACCACGTCGACGAAGTGCCAGTACAATCCGGTGATCTCAACCGTCATCGCATTCGCGGGGCCGAGCTTCCCTCGCAGCGCCTGCACCCACAGCGTCAGAAGCCAGATAACGCCCACCGTCACGTGCGCGCCATGCGTTCCGGTGAGCACGTAGAAGGTCGAGCCGAACAGGTTCGTCGTGAGCCCGAGGCCCTCACGCACGAAGTGACTGAATTCCCAGAATTGCCCGCCGAGGAATACGAGCCCGAGAGCCGCCGTCACAAAGAGCCAGATCTTCCCTTGCTTCATGTCGCCGCGCTGCACCGCCGCGAGCGCGAGCACCATCGCGAGACTCGACATGAGCAGGTCGAAGGTGCTGAACGATGTAAACGGAATGTTCAGGATCTCGTGCGGGAACGGGCCGGTGAGGCTCCTTCCCTTATAGACCAGGTACGTCGAAATCAGCGAGCCGAACAGCAGGCACTCCGAGCCGATGAACGCCCAGAACGCCATCTTCCGGTTGTCGAGCCCCATGCTGGTGGCGTGCCCGTGCGCGACGGCGGCGGCATGGGTGCCCGTATCGTATGCCATTTACACCTCGAAGGGCTCGAAGGCCCAGCGATAGATGCCGACGATCACCACGGCGGCGCCGAGCAGCACCACCGGTATCAGGTGTGACAACGCGCCGATCGCCATGACCGGCAGGCCGAACGCCGTGAACATCGGCCACCACGAGCCACCCGGCACGTGGATCGGCGCCGGTGGCCGTTCCGGGAGTGCCGCCATGGGCGCGTGCCGCTCCGTTTGCCAAAGCGGCATCCGACTCGCGACCGTGGGAATCATCGTGAAGTTGTAAACCGGCGGCGGCGACGGGATCGCCCATTCGAGCGTCGATCCGCCCCACGGATTGCTCGGCGCGGTGACGGCCTGCCAGCGCGTGCGCAACAGATTCCAGAAGAACACCAGCGTCGCGATCCCGACGATGAACGCACCGATCGTGGAGACTTCGTTGAACCGGGTGACACCCAGCTCACCCGAATAGGTGTAAATGCGCCGCGGCATGCCGAGCAAGCCCGAGAAGTGCATCGGGAAGAACGCGAGGTTCATCCCAATGATCGTCAGCCAGAAGTGGAGTTTGCCGAGCCCCTCCGAGAGCATCCGGCCGGTCATCTTGGGCCACCAGTAATACATCCCCGCGAACAGCCCGAGAATCGTGCCGCCGAACAACACATAGTGAATGTGCGCCACGACATAGTAGGTGTCGGTCTGCTGTAGGTCGGACGCAGCGGAGGCGTGGGAAACGCCCGACAGGCCGCCGATGATGAACATCGCGATGAACCCCAGCGCGAAAAGCATCGCTGCGGTGAACCGGATCTGTCCGCCCCACAGCGTGCCGATCCAGTTGAAGATCTTCACCCCGGTCGGAATCGCGATGAGCATCGTGGTGCCGGCGAACACGGAATCCGCGATCGGCCCGAGACCGGACGCAAACATGTGGTGACTCCACACGCTCCAGCCGAGGAACGCGATTACGACTCCCGAATAGACGACGACGGTATAGCCGAACAGCGGTTTCCTCGAAAACGTCGGCAACACCTCGGAGATCACGCCCATCGCGGGCAGGATGAGGATGTAGACCTCCGGATGCCCGAACATCCAGAACAGGTGCTGCCACAGGATCGGATCGCCGCCGCCCTGCGGCACGAAGAAGTGCGTGCCGAAGAAGCGATCGAACATCAGCAGCACGAGCGCGACCGTAATAACAGGAAACGCAGTGATCACCAGGAACTGCGTGATCAGGGTCATCCACGTGAACAGCGGCAGGCGCAGCATGCGCATGCCGGGGGCGCGCATGTTGAGAATCGTGACGATGAAGTTGAATCCCGCAGCCAGTGACGCGATGCCCAGGATCTGGAGTCCTAACAACCAGAAGTCGACGTTGGGCCCGGGCGAGAACTGACGCGAGGTGAGATTGGCGTAGCCGAACCAGCCGGCGTCGGGGGCGACCGAGAGCCGGTCGGCGCCAAACAGCGGTCCCGCGATGAAGCTCGCGTTCAGGAACAGGCCGCCAAGCAAGAAGACCCAGTAGCTGAAGGCATTGAGTCGCGGGAACGCCACGTCGCGGGCACCGATTTGCAACGGGATGATGAAATTGAAGAACGCGGCCGACAGCGGCATCAGCGCCAGGAAGACCATCGTCGTGCCGTGCATCGTAAACAACTGGTTGAACGTCTCGGCGCTGACGCCGAGCCCTCCGTCCGGCTTGATGAGCTGCGCCCGGATGATCAACGCCTCGAGCCCACCGATCAGGAAGAATCCGAACGCCGTCCAGAAGTAGAGGAGGCCGATCCGCTTGTGGTCGGTCGTCGTCAACCAGCTCTTCATTTCAGGCTCTGGAGGTAGGCGACAATGGCGTCGAGGTCCTGGGGCGACAGGTTCTGCGGCGGCATGAGCGCTCCAGGTTTGAGCGACGGCGCGTTCATGATCCAGCGGTGCAACATCTCGGTCGTGTTCGGGAACAACGCGCCGGCGATCGTCGTACGACTGGCGACGTGACCCAGATCCGGCCCCACCTTCCCCTGGGCGACGCCTTCGATTGTATGGCATCCGATGCACGCGCTGCGTCTGAACACCTGCTGTCCCGCCTCGGCGGGAGACCCTTTCGCCGGCGTCGCGGGAAGCGTGCGTTGCTGGTCCACCCAATGCTGGAATTGCGAATCGGTCTGCACGAAGACCCTGAGCCGCATGTTCGCGTGCGAGGCGCCGCAGAACTCCGCGCACTGACCCCAGTACTCGCCCGTCGAATCGGCGTTGAAGGCGATACGGTTGGTGCGTCCTTGAATGAGATCACGCTTGCCGCCCAGGGCAGGCGCCCAGAAGCTATGAATCACGTCCGCGGACGTCAGCTCGATCTGAATCGGCGTGCGCACCGGGACGTGCAGCTCGTTGGACGCGCTGATCTTCAGCGTCGGATAGCGGTACTCCCACCACCATTGATGGCCGATGACTTCGACGCGCAGCGCCCCTTCCGGGGCGTGCCCGGCGGTTTCGAATATCGTGCGCATGGTGGGCACCGCGATGAATACGAGAATCAGTGCGGGAGCGACTGTCCAACCGATCTCGAGGACCGTGTGGCCGTGGACGGGTTTCGGTTCCGCCGCACCGGGACGGGCTCGAAACCGCGCGATGGCGATCAGGAGCAGCGTCTCGACAACGAGAAACACCACCACCGCCCACCAGAAAATATTCTTGAACAGCCCGTCGAGCTCGACGCTGAAATCGGATCGCGGGGCAAAGATCGACTGCGGATGCTGTCCGGCGCAGCCGGTCACGACGAGGAGAAGGGCGACGATCACGAACGGCACGGCGTCAAACTAGACGGGGGCTACAGCGCCCGCAACCCGGCAATGCGCAGGTTATCTTAGCCCGACAATGGCCGAATTATCGGAACGTCTGCAGGCTGCGCTCGGCACCGCGTACCACGTCGAGAAGGAACTGGGCGGCGGCGGCATGAGCCGCGTCTTCGTCGCGGAAGAAACGCGGCTCGGCCGGCGCGTGGTGATCAAGGTATTGCCGCCCGACCTCGCGCTGGAAATGCGCGTGGACCGGTTCAACCGCGAGGTTCAACTCTCCGCCTCGTTGCAGCACCCCCATATCGTGCCGCTGCTCGCGGCCGGCGGCGCCGACGACCTCCTCTATTACACGATGCCGTTCGTCGAGGGCGAACCCCTGCGGACGAAGCTGAGTCGCGAGGGCGAGCTGCCGGTCCGCGACACGGTCCGCATTCTCACCGATGTCGCGGATGCGCTCGCGTACGCGCATGGCCGTGGGCTCGTGCACCGCGACATCAAGCCCGACAACGTGCTGCTCTCGGGAAATCACGCCGTTGTCGCCGACTTCGGGGTTGCGAAAGCGTTGAGCCAGGCCAAGACCGAAAGCGGTCTTACGTCCGTCGGAGTGGCGCTCGGCACGCCGGCGTACATGGCGCCGGAGCAGGCGGCCGGCGATCCCAACATCGACGCGCGCGCCGATATCTACGCGTTCGGCGCGATGGCGTATGAGATGCTGACCGGGCGCTCGCCGTTCGCCGGGCTGGCGCCGCATCAGATGCTGGCCGCGCACGTGACCGAACCGGTCGTCCCCATCACCGATCGCCGGCCGACGTTGTCGCCGGCGCTCGCGAGTCTCGTGATGGCCTGTCTGGAAAAGAACCCCGCCGATCGGCCGCAGAACGCGGGCGAGCTGCTGCGCGCGCTCGAGGACATGGCAACGCCGAGCGGCTCGATGGCGGTGACGTCGCCCGTGGCGACGGTACGGCATGCGCTGCGGCGTCCGCGGAATCGCGTGCTGGCCGTCGCGGTGCTCGCCGCGGCTCTGATCGCCGCGGGCTGGATCGCGTTCCGGCCGCGCCGCGCGGTTGTGCTCGACCCGAATCTCGTGGCCATCGCGCCATTTGACGTGTTCGGCGGAGGGGCGGACCTGCAGCTCTGGCGCGAAGGACTGGTCGATGTGCTCTCGCGGAGTCTGGACGGCGCCGGCCCGCTGCGCACCGTTTCGCCCACCCTTATCGTGCGCCGCTGGGGTGGCCGACGCGCCGATACACAGACCGCGCAGACCCTCGGCCGGGAGACGGGCGCCCGAACGGTCGTGTCCGGAATACTCATCGGCGCCGGTGATTCAGTGCGTCTGCAGGCGTTCGTGCTCGACGTGCCCGGCGCGAACCTGCTCGCGGCGTTCGAGCTGCGCGAGAAAGCGGATCGGATCGACCGGCTCGCCGACTCGCTCACCGTCGGGGTGTTGCGTGAGCTTGGCCGGACGCGCGCCATTGGACTGGTCCGCTCTGCGTCCCTCGGCTCGCATTCGTTGCCGGCGTTGAAGGCCTTTCTGCAAGGCGAGCAGTTCTTGCGGCGCTCCGAGTGGGATTCGGCGCTGGTCTATCATCAGCGCGCGATCGCGCTCGACAGCGGGTTTACGCTCGCGTGGAGTCACGCGGGAATGGCTGCCGGATGGACCCACTCGGCCGTCGACTCGATCTCGCGGACCTACAAGCTCCGCGCCGGCGCATTGAATCACGGGCTCGCGCCCCGCGAGAGCCTCATCGTGGTTTCGGAGTCGCTCGCATCGGTCGTGTATGCGGGCCCGCAGCAGGTCGCCGGGGCGTGGTGGACCTACGGCAAGCGGCTCATCGCGACGCTCGACGACGCGGTCCGCCGTTATCCGAACGATCCCGAGCTCTGGTACATGCTGGGGGACGCGCGCTTCCACGCCGGTGCGCTCGCCGGGGTGTCGCCGCGGGCGAGCCTCGAGGCGTTCGACCGCGCCATCGCCCTGGATTCGGCGTTCACGCCGTCGTACGTGCACTCGGTGCCGTTGGGACTCGAATACGGCGGCACCGAGACGGGGCGGCGGTACGCGAAGGCATTCCTGGCCGCCGGCGCGATGGGGACGTACGCCCAGAGCACCGATCTCGTCTTACAGCTGCTGGATCCGGCGACGCGAGGCGCGGCGATCGCCTATCTGGCCGACAGCGCCGACAACCATCTGTTCCAGACGGTCTGGCTCGCGATCGGCCGCTGGATGGATTCGTCGGAGACGGTCGTGCAACTGGTGCGTGCCCGCGGCGAGGCCGAGAAACGATCGGGCAACAAGTCGAACCTCAGTGTGTTCGCGCTGCCGAGCTCGCTGGCCGCGCGCGGGCACATCCACGAAGCGATGTCGCTGACGACCTTCCCTGCCCTGCTGTCCCAGTACGCGATGACGGGAGCGATACCGGCCGACAGCGGGGCACGGATCGCGCGCACGTGGGTGACCACCGCAACTGACGGGTTGCTGTTCGCGTTGCCGCTGCTGGCGAGCGCGCGCGACACCGCCGCGATCGCCCGCGCGCAACGCTGGACCGACTCGATCCGCGTCCATCCGCCGCGGAACCTGCCGCCGATT
>DATBFV010000099.1:0-2495 GCA_036558345.1 Gemmatimonadales bacterium
TTCCGCGTGTCCCTGGTTGGCGATCATCCGTATCCGGGCGTGCCCGCCGGCATCGTGCTTCGCCAGAGCCCTCAGGGTGGATTCCAGGTGGCGCCAGGCGACTCGATTTCGCTCGAGGTGAGCCGCTGATGAAAGGGGCCGGGCATCTGCAGATCGTGCCCTCGCTGCTCTCGGCCGACTTCGCGGCGCTCGGCTCCGAGATCGCGGCGGTCGAGCGCGGCGGCGCCGACATGATTCACGTCGACATCATGGACGGCCACTTCGTGCCGAACCTGACGATGGGGCCGCCGGTGCTGAAGTCGCTGCGCCGGGTCGCGCATGTGCCCCTCGACGTGCACCTGATGATCGAGGAGCCCGATCGGTACGTGGAAGCGTTCGTCGAGGCTGGCGCGTCGTGCGTGACCGTGCATGCGGAGGCGGCCGTGCACCTCCACCGCACGATTCAGTTGATCAAGAGCCTTGGGGCCAAAGCCGGCGTGGCGCTCAATCCCGCGACGCCGGTCGTGGCGCTGGAGGAGATTGCAGGGGATCTCGATTACGTGCTGGTCATGACCGTCAATCCCGGCTTCGGCGGCCAGACTTTCATTCCCCGATCGGAGTCTAAAGTACGTTTGGTCCGGGACCTGCTGCGACTGAACGGCAGCACGGCCCCCATCGAAGTGGACGGCGGCATCGACACGACCACGGCCCCTCGGATCGTTGCCGCCGGCGCCGACATCCTCGTCGCGGGCCAGGCCATCTTCGGCAGTCCGGACGCCGAGCGAGCCACGCGCGAGTTGCGCGCCGCGGCCATGGCCGCGGTTGCGTCCTGATGCCCTCGTCCATTTCCACGCTTCGGGTGCGCTACGCCGAAACCGATAAGATGGGTGTGGTGTACTACGCGAACTACCTCGTATGGTTCGAGGTGGCGCGGACGGACCTGCTCCGCTCCCTCGGATGGAGCTATCGCGAGATGGAGCACGCGGGCGTGGCGCTGCCGGTGATCGAATCGCACTGCGAGTACCATCGTCCCGCGAAGTACGACGACGAGATCGAGATCAAGACGGAGGGCCGGATGCTGTCGCCGGTACGGATGGAGTTTCAGTATGAAGTGTTCCGGCTGCACAACCGGACGCTGACCGCCTCGGGACGCACGGTCCATGCCGCTGTGAACCTGGAGGGCCGTCCATGCCGCCTGCCGCCGCGCATCCGAGAGGTGTTCGCATGAAGGCGCTCGTCACCGGCGTGGCGGGATTCATCGGCTCGCACCTCGCGGCGTCGCTGCTCGACTCGGGTGCGGCAGTCGTGGGCATGGACTGCTTCACCGATTACTACCCCCGCGCCATCAAGGAAGCGAATCTGGCCGTCAACGCAGGACGCGCGGGGTTCCGGTTCGTCGAGACGAGCATCCAGAGCGCGGACCTGGCGGCCCTGCTCGACGGCGTCAGCCACGTGTTCCATCTGGCGGCGCAGGCGGGCGTCCGCAAGAGTTGGGGCAAGGACTTCCGCTCGTACACGGAGAACAACATCGAAGCCACCCAGGTACTGCTGGAGGCATGTGTCGGGCGCACATTGACGCGTTTCGTGCACGCCTCGAGCTCGTCGATCTATGGCGAAGCGGTGTCGGTCCCGATGCGCGAGGAGGATCTGCCTCGTCCGATCTCGCCGTACGGCGTCACGAAGCTCTCGGCCGAGCAGCTCGGCTACCTCTATCATGTGAACCACCGCGTGCCGGTGGTGGCTATGAGGTATTTCACGGTGTACGGGCCGCGGCAGCGCCCCGACATGGCGTTTCACAAGTTCATCTCGGCGGCGTTGAAGGATCAGCCGATCCCGCTGTTCGGCGACGGCGAGCAGACACGCGACTTCACGTTCGTCAGCGACGCGGTCGCGGGCACCGTCGCGGCGGGCGTGCGCGGCGTCAATGGCCACTCGTACAACATCGGCGGCGGATCCCGGGTCTCCATGAACGAGGTCTTGCGGATTCTTGAGCGCGTTGCGGGTCAGCCCCTGAAGGTTGCGCGGGAGGCGCCACAGACGGGGGACATGCGCGACACGTATGCGGACACCACGCTGGCGCGTCGCGAGTTGGGATTCGAGCCCAAGGTCGGGCTCGAAGAAGGAATTCGAGCGGAGTATCGATGGCTGTCTTCGTCCCCGGTGCCCGTGTGAAGCAGGCGCCTCGTCCGGTGTGGATCGTGAGCTTCGTTGCGCTCGTCTTCCTGGCGGGCGCCTGCGCGTCCACGACCGCCAAGAAACCGCCGACCGGCACGCCCGAACCCGACAAGTTCCTGTTCGAACGCGGGACCGAAGAGCTCGACAAGCGCCGCTGGATTGTGTCGCGCGAGTACTTCCGGCAGCTGGTCGATAGCTATCCCCAGAGCCAGTACCGGGCCGACGCGAAGCTCGGTGTCGGCGACACGTATCTCGGCGAAGGCAGCGCCGAGTCGTACGTGCTGGCGATCAACGAGTTCCGCGAGTTCCTGAGCTTCTACCCCACGCACAAGCGCGCCGAC
>DATBFV010000100.1:0-20239 GCA_036558345.1 Gemmatimonadales bacterium
GAGTCCCGGGTCTGTTCCTCACGGGTCGCGTAGCGCCAGACGGCCATCACGCCCGCTCGCCCCAGCAATCCGACGAGCCGCGAGGGGTCGTCCCGCTCCACGACCGGCAATCGCCCGATGTCGTGCGTGATCATCTTGGCGGTGGCCTCTTCGAGCAGCTCGTCGGTATAGGTCACGACGAGCTGCCGGCTCCCCATGTCGCGCAGCGTCGCGTCTTCGCTGTCCTCATCGTCGAGCGCGCGCACGAGATCGCCGCGCGTGATGAGCCCGACCAGCTTCCCGGCTTCGTCGACGAGCGGCCACTCCCCGCGCCGGGCGAGCACGGGATCTTCTTCGGCCAGGCGCTCGAACAACCCGTCGACCGGCAAGGTCGCCGGCACGGTCGGCACGTTCTGCTCCATCACCTCACCGACGCGCAGCAGGTGCAGCGGATTGACGATGTACTCGCGCGTGACGTGATGGCCGCGGCGTTCGAGCTTTTCGGTGAGAATCGAGCGTTTGAGTAGTAACACCGTCACCGCGTCGGCGGCAACGCAGGCGATCAGCAGTCCGGGCAGCAGGTTGATGTCATGGGTGACCTCCGCGATGAAGGCGATCGCCGTGAACGGGGCACCCATCGCACCCGCCATCATCGCCGCCATGCCGAGCTCAGCCGCGACGCCGGGATCGCCGGGCACGAGCGGCGCGCCGAGCACGCCGAGCGCGCCACCCATCAGCAGCAGCGGGGCGAGCACGCCGCCCGAATTGCCGGATCCGAGCGCGAGCGCCCAGATCAGCGCCTTCGTGATGAGCAGTCCCAGAACGAACGCGCCCACCAGCCGCCCGTTCAGCAGGTCGCGAATGACGTCGTAGCCGACGCCGAGCGCGCGCGGATAGAACAGCCCCCCGATGCCGATCGCGAGGCCGCCGATCGCGGGCCACCACATCCAATGGATCGGCAGCCGCCGAAACAGGTCTTCGGAGGTGTAGACGAGCCAGGTGAGCCCGCCGGCGCCGAAGCCGGCGATCAAGCCGAGCACCGCCGCGGCGAGCAGCCCATGAATCGCGAGCGGCGCGTGCGCGCGCGTGAGAAAAATCGGACCGGGGCCCATCAGCGACACGCGCAGCGTGCCCGCGACGGCGGCCGCGGTCGCCACCGGAATGAAGCTGCGTGGCTTCCACTCGAACAGCAGGAGCTCGACCGCCAGGAACACCGCCGCCACCGGCGCCGCAAAGATCGCCGCCATGCCGCCGGCGGCGCCGGCCACAAGCAGCGTCTTGCGTTCTGGCGCCGACATGTGAAACGCCTGCGCGAACAGCGAACCGAACGCGCCGCCCGTCATGATGATCGGGCCCTCGGCACCGAATGGGCCGCCGGTCCCGATCGCGAGCGCCGACGACAGCGGTTTCAAGACGGCGACCTTCGGCTCCATCCGGCTGCGTCCGATCAGGATCGCCTCGAGCGCTTCCGGAATCCCGTGGCCGCGGATCTTTTCCGACCCGTAGCGCGCGAGCAACCCGATGATGAGCCCGCCCGCGATCGGAATGAGCACCGACCAGCCGCCGAGATGGTGACCCGCGGGAGAGGAGAGGCCCCGCGCCGTGAAGTGGCCGTAATAGAAGACGTTGGTGAAGAAGCTGATGAGCCAGGAAAGCCCGAGTGCGACGAAAGCGCTGATGACGCCAATGACCGCCGCCATGGCGGCCAGGACGAGCACTCTCGGATTTGCGGTAAAATCACCTCGGTGAGCATGCGCTACGGCGGTCATGTGACTGCAATCTACCCCGTGATAGAGGGAGGTTTCCTCTTGCGATATGCCACAACAGCGATGACGACACAAAACACAAAGGCCGACACCATGAGTATGACCATGGCGGTCATCATCGCATGCATCGGAGACGAACTCAGGGCGTGGTCAGCCGCTGATGCAGCAGCCGAACCGCATCGAACCAGATGTGATCCATCAGCACGACGGTGATCACGACGGCGAGGATGATGCTCCAGACAAAAACGCGCCGCTCATACCTGAGATGCATGAAATACAGCAGTCCGAGCGTTGCCTCGATCAGGGCGAGGATGAGCAGACCCGAGACCAGCAACCCCGTCGGAACGCGCAGCAGCGCGAGCATCACCTCGAGCGCGACGATGGCGAGCAGTCCGAGCCAGATCACGACATAGCGTTTCATCCTGGGTTCTCGTCTCCCCGAGTCAGCGCAGATTGAGCAGGTAGATCAGCGGAAACACGAACATCCACACCAGGTCGACGAAATGCCAGTACAACCCGACCGTCTCCAGATGTCCCGCGTGAAAGCGCGCGCGCCGATAGCCAAACGCGATGAAGCCGATGACCACCACGCCGCTGACGACATGCAGGAGATGGAGACCGGTCACGCCAAAGAACGTGGCGCCGACCAACGGCGTCCCGCCCAGCGGGTTCCGGAACAGGCGCCACCCGTCCCCGATCATCGAAATCCATTCGCGCAGATGGAGCGCCGCGAACAGCGTGCCCAGCCCCATGGTCGCGACCAACCAGCGGAGCGCGTCCCGGCTGCGGCCCGCCTGAGCCGATAGCACGGCGCCGATCATGGTGAGACTGCTCGTCAACAAGATCACCGTCATCACAATGGCGTTTGCGATGCTCGGCCAAAACGCGAACGGCCGCGTCCAGTCGGGATTCGCGACGCGCACGTAGCCGTAGGCGAATAGCAGCGCCGCGAATGTGGCCGCGTCCGCGACGATGAACATCCAGATCCCCAGCTTGCGCGAGGAGACGCCGAACGGCGACGGCTCGCCCGCGGCGTGTGCGCCCACGGCGGCTACCGCTGGCTCAACCACGGATCGTCAGGAGTGTCAGGAGATACAGCCACAGGATCGCCATGAAATGCCAGTACAGCGCAGCCGCCTGATACGGGACCATTGAGACCACGCCCGTGCGCATCCGGTGCTGTACGTACACGAGTCCGGTCATGCCCCCCAGCACGTGAGCGGCATGGAGCACCGTGAGCACGTAGAAGAAAGCGGCGCTCGGGCCAGCGACCTGCTGCGTGATGAGCTGCCGCCAGGCGAAAACCTGACCCACCACGAACAGCCCACCCAGCACGATCGTCAGAGACAGTCCCGACACAGCGCGGCGGCGCCGACCGATTTCGACCGTGATACTGCTGCCGAGCAGCACGAGCGTGTTCACGTACAGCAGAGCGGGAAGGTGGAGGTGATGCCAATCGGGGGCGCCGCTCGCGCGGACCACGAGCGCGCTGGTGAGCGCCGCAAACGTCATCGAGATGGCGCCGATCCCGATCCACACGCCCGTCCGCGCCACCTGCCCGCGACCGTCTCCGCCGCGAGGCTCGGTCGCAACCGCAGGGGGCGGCGGCGATGTGCGCATGGGCGGCAGGACGGAGATGCTCACGATCCCGCCTGCATCGTGTAGTCGCGGCCACCTGACGCAGCCACACCGTATTCATCGGGACCGTGTGTGACGACCGGCCGCCGGCCGCCGAAATTGTCGTGTGGCGGCGGCGATGACGTCGACCACTCTAGCGTCGTGGCTTCCCACGGGTTGTCGGGAGCTTTGGGGCCGCGCAGCCGGCTGCGGATCAGGTTGTACAGGAAAACGAGCTGCACGGCGCCGGTGAACAGCGCCGCGATCGTGATGAACCGATGCAGCGGGATGAGCGGCTGCAAAAAGTCGTCGGTGAACGCGGAGTAGCGCCGGACGTTACCCGCAAGCCCGAGATAGTGCATCGGCATGAAGATGCAGTACACGCCGATGAACGTGAGCCAGAAGTGCCATTTCCCGAGGGTCTCGTTCATCATGCGGCCGAACATCTTCGGGAACCAGAAATACGTTCCCGCGAAGATGCCGAACATGGCAGCGACGCCCATGACAAAATGGAAATGCGCCACCACAAAGTAGGTGCCGTGGAGATAGATGTCGGTCGAGGGTTGCGCCAGGAAGAAGCCGCTGATGCCGCCGCTCACGAACACGGAGACGAATCCGAGTGCAAACAGCGACGCGCTCGTAAAGCGCAGGCGCGCGCCGTAAATCGTGCCGATCCAGAGCAGCGTGACGATCGCGGCGGGGATGGTGATGATCAGCGTGGGCACCGAAAACAGCGTCGCCGAGAACGGATTCATCCCGCTCAAAAACATGTGGTGGCCCCACACCGTGTAGCTCAGGAACCCGATCGCGGCGAGACAGCCGATGAAGACCTTGGGGCCCAGGAGCGGTTTGCGCGCGAACACCGGCAGGATCTGCGACACGATCCCGAACCCCGGAAGAATCGCGATGTAGACCTCGGGGTGGCCGAAGAACCAGAACAGGTGCTGCCACAGCAGCGGTGAGCCGCCCGTGTGCGGCTGCAGCTGATCGCTGATCACGAGCCCGCCCGGAATGAAGAAGCTCGTGCCCGCGACCCGGTCCAGAATGAGCAGGATGCAGGCCGGCATCAGCACGGCAAACGCGACCAGCGCGATGACGGCGGTGATGAACCAGGCCCACGTCGCCATCGGCATCCGCATGAGCGACATCCCTTTGGTACGCAGGTCGAGCGTCGTGGCAATGAAGTTCAGCGCGCCGAGCAGCTGCGCGATGCAGAAGATCGCGATCGAGATCCCCCACAGCGTTTGACCCCAGCCCTGTCCCGGCCCCGCGTCCTTGCCCACGGCGCTGAGCGGTGCGTACGCCGTCCAGCCCGACAGCGGCGGTTGATCGCCCACAAAGAAGGCGGCGATCAGCACCAGAAACGCCACCAGCGTCACCCAGAAGGACATCATGTTGATCCGGGGAAACGCCATGTCCTCGGCGCCGACGTGGATCGGCAGCACGAAGTTGCCGAATCCCGCGAACGGCGCGGTGGTCAGCACGAAGAACACCATGATCGTGCCGTGCATCGTCATCAGCGCGAGATAGTACTCCGGCGTCATCACGCCGCCGGCGGCACCCGCGGGGGCGATCTTGCCGAGGCCAGGAATCGGGGCATCCGGCCAGCCGAGGTGAAGACGCATGAGCCAGGACAGAACCATCCCCGTGAACACGGCCACGAGGGCGAGATCCAGGTATTGGCGGCCGATGACCTTGTGGTCGATGCTGAAGACGTGCCTGCGCAGGAAGCTCTGCGGCGGCGGGTGCTTCAGCTCCGCGATTTTCGCGGCTGTGGCCCGCTCGTAACCGCCCGTGTGCTCGGACATCAAAATGCCGGCGCCTGCTCTTTGAGCCACTGCGCAAAGTCAGTCGGCGATTTCACTTCGACGTAGGCGCGCATGTTGTAATGTCCCAGGCCACAGAGTTGCGTGCACACGAGCTCGTACTTGCCGGGCGTGGTCGCCGTGAAATGGAGCGGAATCACCATCCCGGGCACGAAGTCCTGCTGGATCCGCACCTCCCGCACGTAGAACGAGTGGCCGACGTCCTTCGTATGCAGCCGCAGGGCCACGGGCTGATCCGCGGGAATGACGAGCGTAGCGACGACGATATCGTCACGCGCGGTGGTGTCGCTCGCGGGATCGAGCCCAAAGAAATTCTGGTCGGCGTCGCTCATCTTCTCGGGATGAATCACGCCGAATTTCCCGTCGGCCCCGGCATAGCGGAAATAGAACGCAAACTGCTCCGCGAGCACGTCGATCTGCAGTGCGCCGGGAGCCGCCTCGGACTGGTAGACGCTGGCCCAGACTTTCGACCCGACAAACGTGAGGACCAGGATCTCGATTCCGACCAGCACGGTGGCGATTACGACCATCGGCGTCGCGCCGCCCGGAAAGACCTTGATGGGCCACGTCGCCCGCGTACCGCCACGCTCGCCGAATCGCCACACGAACGCCGCGAGCGCGAGCTGGGCCGCGACGAACAGAATCCCGGCCACGATCATGGTCTCGTTCAACTGGCGGTCGATGCGGCTGCCGTGCGTCGAGATGTCGACCGGCAGCCACCAGGTGTGTAGCGCGAAGATCGCGGCCGAGATCAGCGCGATCAGGGAAACCACGACGGCGAACAGTCTCCCCATCGATCAGTAGGGTCGCGCGGTCAAGACAAAGTTCGCCGTCTTGGTCTCGGTCCCGGCGATCGTCACCTCCTGACTTTGCCTTCCAAAGCGCTCGTGCCACGCCGTGACCGTGTACTTGCCGGCCGGCAGGCCCTCGAGCTTGAACGCCCCGGTCGAATCGGTGACCGTGGAATGCGATGTCGTCAGCACGACGAAGTACCCGTGCATCCACGGATGCACGTTGCACTTGACGGCGATGAATTCCGGCTGGTCCCACGTCGTGCGGATCGGCGGCGCGCCCTTGGGCTGCGACTTGTTCCACTCGGCGTTGACCTTGGCCAGCGGGTGAATGTTGTGTGACGTCGGATCGTCGTTGAACACGGCGAGCGGCTGATGCACCTGCATCACGGCGACGTGGGGAATGTACTGGCATCCTTTCTGCTCATAGCGCACGGTATCGGTCGCCGCCGCTGCGCCTTCGTCGCCCGCGGAGATGTATACAACGACGTACTCGACGCTGTTGCCCGGGCCGGTCACCGCATCCTGCGTGGTGACCGGCGTGGGATGTTGCGCCACACACGACGGCTCCTTGGACATGTCGATGGGGCGCGCCTTGGGCGGCGTGCCGGTGTAAGTCACCTTGCCGCTGATCGTGCCGCCCGCGAGAGCCGGGGAGGCGCGATGCGGGCCTGGCCCGCTCGCCAATGTTCCTCCCACCAGCGCGACGATAGCGGTGAAGCGCGTGATCATTGCCCTTCTCCTTCTGGACCAATCGGCTTGAGCTCACGCCCGTGCGTCGAGAACCACGACCGCCATATCGCCGCCTCCGGCGTCTTCAACGGCTGCAGCGTGCGCAGGAAATGCACGAGATCCCACGCCTGATTGGGCTGCAGCTGATCGGCAAACGATGGCATCGGCGAACCGTCGAGCCCAGTCATAAAGATCCGGTACAAGTCCTGGTTGGTTTCGCCACACATGAAGCGGGTACCCGTCTCGAAATTGTACGGACGGATGGGATCGTCCTTGCTGTCCGTCAGAGTCTTGGCGGATGGGCCGTCCCCGTGTCCCGCCGGCCCATGACACTTCCAGCACTCCAGTCCCTGAAATAGCTGGCGACCGCGCAAAATGCCCTCGATCGTCGGCGCCGGTTCGGCCGGCACATTGATCGGCCTGCCGGCTTGGGCGGTCCGCCAGCGCGGCGAAAACGTCTTGATGTACGCGACCAGGTCGACGCGATTCTGCGGTGAGAGTGCGACCCAGGGCGGCATGTTGGTGGTGACGAAGCCACGCGTCACCGTGTTGTAGAGATCCTGATCCGTGGGCAGTGTGCCGGACGGCGTCGAGCGGCACTTGAAGATCCCGAGGGTGAAATCGCGGGGCTTGGGATCGATCCACTGCGCATTTTCACCCTGCGCGTCGCCATCATCCCCGTGGCAGCCGGCGCAATACCGTGTGTACAGCGGCTTGCCGTGCGCCGCGTTTCCCGTCTTCCCCGCTACGTTCGTCTGCTGTGCAGCCAGCGCCGTCACGCCAGTGAGCAGGAGTGCGACGCCACAAGTCGGTACGAGTCTCATTGGCAGCCTCCTCTCTCAAAAGGCGAAGTCGAAGCCGAGGAACAGACTCCGGCTCCAGATCTTCGTGTCTGGGGTTAACGCATCGACGCCGCTTCCGTTGCCGGACAGCGGCGCCATGCCCGTCGTCTTGGTCATCGCGAATTCACCATGGAATGCCATGCCGTCACGACTGAACATGAACGGCAACGCGCGAAAACCCACGGCAAAGGCATCGGCGTCGCCAAACGTCTTGGGCGTTGCCGGATCGGCTTGTTTTGAGTTGCGCAGCATCTCATAGCGACCTTGCACGAGCAGTCGCGGATTCGCGACGTAATGCGCCTCGAGCATGGCGGTGTTCCACGTGGGCTTCTGTGTGCTCCCGCCCAGTGCCTCATCGTCGTAGGCGTGCGAGAACATGGGCAGCAACTCCAGGTTGCCGAACCAGAACTGCGCCGTCGCGCCGACGCGCACAAACGACTTGAAGTCCGTGGCGGTCCCGGGGATCGGCTCGCCGCCGATCGTCTGGAATGCGGTGGGGCGGTGCCCCATGTACCCGAATACGCCGACGCGCTGTGGGCCGAGCCCGCTTCCTACCGCCCAGGCCTGGCTCAACGAGACCATCGCGTCCGCGCCCTTTCCGGTGGGCAGGCCAGCCTCCCCGTCATCGGGCGTCAGCACCGCGAGGCTGTAGCGCGTGTAGGCGTTCGCGGAATGGCCCGAGAACTCGGCGCCGATCTGGTTGTCTCCCAGACCGAACGCATAACTGTCGACGCTCCCGACGGGCTGATAGTGATAGGCGTAGAGAAATCCGCCGTTGTTGGAGAGCCAGGTGAAGCGCTTCTCCGACAACAGGTTGTCGAGCTCGAATTTCCCAACCTTCAGATTCGCCCAGGGCGAGTTCCCCAGGTTGTCGAGCCGCACGAACGCGGCTTCGATGCCTGCGCTGCCGTCGGGGTCGAGCGTCGGCACGAGACCGAACGTGATGTTCTTGTAGAGCGTGCCGAGCATCAGGAAGTCGATGCCGGACAAGTCAGCTCCGAACTGGGTGATCGTCGCCTCTCCGGCGTCCGTCGGCTGATGCGTCGTGTTCTCCACGTGAATCTGCGGCGTTGTGCGGATCGCGATCGGCCAGTAGCCGTTGCTCTGCCATATGGGCGAATCGCGATCATTGCCGAGCTGATAGCCGTTGTCCTTGAACCGTTGCCCAAATGCATTCAGCTCGGGCCACACCGTGTGGCACGCCGAGCAGCGTAGACCGTATTTGCGGGCAAAGGCAGGAATGGCGCGGACAGTGGCGTACAACTCTCGGTAGGACTTTACGACAGCAGGACTCGAGCCGGGCTTCATGGCTGCACAGAAGATCAGCGCCAACGGCGCCGCAGCCTTGATGAACCGCTGAACCATGTAACCTCCCGTCGTTGAACGGCCTTCACGGACGAATGGCGGTCACATCATTGCCACAACTACGTCACCCGAGGCGAGTTGTCAACCGGCAAAGACCCTCTAACCTTCCTCGGCGTCACGATGATGCTTGGGGCGCCGGCGATACGCCTTCTTTGACCGGTGCACCTTGTGGGCCGGCGTCTTGAGTCGCTCCTTGACGGGGGCCTTGGGATTCGGCACCCGAACGGTAACCTTCTCCTTCTCGCGCGTCCGACTCATGTTCCGACACGCTCGCGAATTTGCCGCGCATGATGGCGGGCGTGGATGACGTGGAACCGCATCCATTCTTCCACGGTGAGATCGCCCATGCGCGGGTGCTTCGCGAACAGATTGGTGCGGCGTTCGGGTAACAGGGCGCGGTCGACCTGGTCCCACGCTTCGACGCCGGCAAGGAAATGCGCTTCGGCCGTGGCGCGGTCGATCCGTACGGCCGGTGTAGTGCGTTCGGGTGCCTTGCGCCCTGGCGGAAACCAGCGCAATCCCATGATGAAGAATCTGGCGACCTGCTCGGCCGGCGTCCGGCGCCGCCGCGACATGGGCGCGTGGTTTCGCCGCGCCAAGAGCGTCTGGGCGCTGACATTGAGTCCGAGCGCGAGATGCTCGACGATCTGAGCGGGCGTCCACTTCCCAGCCGGCCCGCGCTCCCAATCGCCGTCGGGACGATCGCGCAGCGGACCGAGTACCAGGTCCGGTAATTCGCCGAGCGGTTTAGGGGACACTAGCTTTCCGACCCGACATGCGGGGAATCTCGTGGTGAACCTGCTGCGCCGCCACCCGGTCGCAATCGGCCTGATGGTTTTGCTGCTCGTGACGGCGATTCACCCCTTGCCTCCGCTCGTCGATGCGGTCACCGGCTCCTCCGGGGACGCCGACCTCGACCGGCCGATACTCTACGTTCTGTTCGCACCGCTCTCCAATACGCTCGACGCACTCACCTTTTTCAGCGCTGCGCGCGCCCTCTGGGCGCTCGTGGTGTGGCTGGTCGTACTCGGGGCATTCGGCGCGGTGCGCGCGTCGAGTGACTCGCTGAGCGTGCGGCGCGTGATCGCGACGGCGCTGGTCGGCCCCCTGGTGGTGGTGTTGCTCGGCGTCGGGGCGCTGGTGCTGCCTCGCCCAGTGCCCCGCCTGGTGAGCGACGGTACGGGCACAGTCATCGATTACCACGCGCACACCAGGGCGTCGCATGACGGCCGCCCCGGCTGGACGCTCACGGACCTGGCCGAGTGGCACGAGCGCCAGGGCTTTCAGGCAACGTACGTGACCGATCATAATGTCATATACGACGGCTCGCTGCCCGCGCCGCCGGGGACGTCGATCAGCCTGCTCCCCGGTGTGGAATGGAGTCTGTATCGCCAGCATGTAGTCGCCATCGGCCCAGTCGAGCCGCTGCCGCGCGACAGCTTTGGCGGGAGCACCGCCCGCATGGTCCGGGTCTTTAACGCCATCGAGCGGCAGGGCGCGCTCAGTATCGCATCGCTGCCCGAGTATTGGCGCAATCATCAGGACGAGCTCAACGCGTTCGTTTTGGCGGGCGTCGATGGATTCGAAATCGTGAACTGCGCGCCCAAGGCACTCGCATTCCCGTCGGACTTGCGCCGCCAAGTGATCGCGCTCGCGCGTAGTCATGATTTGATGGTCGTCGGTGCGAGCGATAACCACGGTTGGGGGCGGGTGACCTGCGTGTGGAACGTGTCGCAGCCCGGCACCCAGGGGTTCCAAACCAACCGTGTGTTCGCGCGGCCACTCGCGCTCGTGCAAGGCGACTGGCAGCCGTGGACTGCGCCCGCTACCCAACCGTGGTTCATGATGCGTTCGCTCAGCTGGAGCGAGCGCGTGAGCTGGCTCACCTGGGTAGTCATCATCCTGTTGTATCGCGCGTTGCCGCGGCGCGAGGGTCAATCCGCCGGGCTCGGGATTTTGGCGCGCTCATTGGGGAGCCGCCGCCGGAGTCCGGTTCCTAACCAGACCCCGACGTGACAGAGCGCAACCAAACCGACAAGTTGCACGTCTTACTCGCGAGCGTTCGTCGTTCCCTCCCCTTAATGGAGACAGTCCATGCAGGTAGCACGTCCGTTCGTCATAATCGGCGTTATGACTCTCGCGGCGACGCAGGCGCGCGCGCAGACCGCCTCATTGCCGCTGAAGCACGCCCCCGGGCGCACGCAGACGGCGATCACACCGGCGGATCTCATGACCCGCCTTTACGTCTACTCCGATGACTCGATGATGGGGCGGATGGCCGGCACGGAATACAATCTCAAGGCCACGGCCTACATCGCGGCGGAAGTGAAGCGGATGGGGTTGCAGCCGGCGGGCGATTCCGGCGGCTACTTCCAGAACGTGCCGCTCGTGACGCGGCAACTCGATCCGAACGCGAGGGTTTCGGTCGATAGCGCCGCCGCGCTGCGCCAGTGGGACGACTTCGTTCCTCGCGATCCGGGTCGAGCGACGCGCCCCTTCGACGGCGCGCAGGTGGTATACGCCGGCACAATCGGCGACAGCGCGGCTCTCACCACCGAGCAGGCCGCGGGCAAGTTCGTGGTGGTGCGGGCGCCGTCATTCCAGCAGATCAACCGCGGCGCGATTCTGTCGCGCTACCGCTCCGCTGCGGGCATTGCGGTCACCGGTCTCGAGAGCTTCCCCCCGCAGGCGATCACGTTCTTCCGCCAGCCGGCGACGATTCTGAAAGATGACACGCCGCGGCCGGACACGAGCAGCCTGCCCGTGTACATGTACGTGAGCGCCGCAGCGACGCGGGTACTGCTCGGAGCATCCCTGGACAGCATCCGTCCCGGCGCCGCGGGAAAAACGGTCCGCGGTTCCATCGCGTTCGCCGAGACGCCCGCGCCGGCGCGCAACGTCGTCGCGATTCTTCCGGGCAGCGATTCCCGGCTCCGTGGCCAGTATGTGGCGATCGGCGCCCACAATGACCACATCGGCTTCGACCGCACGCCGGTCGATCACGACTCGCTGCGCGCCTTCAACGACGCCGTGCGGAAACTCGAGCTCGCGGCGCCCGGCCCCAACCATCAGGTTGCGCGGGAGCAGGTGCAGCAGATCAGCGTCAACGTCGACAGCCTGCGTCGCCTGCATGCCGCCCGCCGCGATTCCATCTTCAACGGCGCCGATGATGACGGCTCAGGCACCACGGCGGTGCTGGAGATCGCCGAAGCGTTCGCGGGCGCCAAGGTCAAGCCGAAGCGGTCGCTCATCTTCGTCTGGCACACCGGCGAGGAGCTCGGGTTGTTCGGCTCGCAGTACTTCACCGATCATCCCACCGTGACGCGCGATTCGATCGTCGCGCAGCTCAACATGGACATGGTGGGCCGGGGCCGCGCCGACGACGAGAATGGCGGTGGGCCGGGTTACCTGCAGCTGATCGGCACGCGGCGGCTCTCCACCGAGCTGGGGGACTTGATCGAGACGGTGAACAAGGCCCGCGCGCAGCCGTTCACGTTCGATTACCAGTTTGACGCGTCGGGGCATCCCGAGCAGTACTACTGCCGCAGCGATCATTACATGTACGCGCGCTACGGCATCCCGATCGCATTCTTCACGACGGGCAATCACCGCGACTACCATCAGGTGACCGACGAGCCGGAATACATCGACTACGACAAGCTCGCGCACGTTGCGCAGTTCGTGCACGACGTGGCGGCGTCGGTGGCGAACCTGGATCACCGCGTGGTCGTGGATAAGCCGAAGCCTGATCCACACGGGCAATGCGTGCAGTAGACTGGTGGCCGGTTACTCCCGTCGGTCGCTCGTAGAGAAGCTCGGCATCAGGCCCCGGACGCGGATCGCGATCATCGATCCGCCCCGGGGCTTTCGCGCGACGTTGGGCAAGTTGCCGGAGGGCGTGACGGTCGCGGCGCGGCCGAGTGGCACCTATCCCTTCATCCATGTCTTCACACGGCGCCGCGCCGTGCTCGAATCCAAATTGCCGGCGCTGCTGCGGGCGCTCGAGACCGACGGCGCGCTCTGGATCTCCTGGCCCAAGAAAAGCTCCGGCGTCGAGACGGATATCACCGAAGACGTGGTGCGCGCCGTCGCGCTGCCGACCGGTCTGGTCGATGTGAAGGTGGCCGCCGTGGACGACATCTGGTCGGGGCTCAAGCTGGTCCGCAGGCTGAAAAACCGCTGATCTGCTTTGCATTGCAAAGTACTTGACAGAGCGGGCTCCCAGCGCTAGGTTGGAGCCATGACCGCGCCGCAGCCGCTGCACGACCGCGCGCTGGATAATCTCCAGTTCATCCGCTCCACGATGGAGCGCGCCGCCTCATTTACCTCGGTTCCCGGCTGGGGCATGGTCGTGCTCGGCGTGACCGCATTGGCCGCCTCGGCCTACGCAGGATCACTGCCTGCGGCCCCGGTCTACGGCGAGGCGCACGCTCGCTGGCTGTGGGTCTGGATGTTCGAAGCCCTGCTCGCCGCCGGCCTCGGTGTCGCCGCCCTGCTCTTCAAGGCGATGCGCGCCGGCGATGCCATCATCAACGGTCCCGGACGCCGATTTGGACTCGGCGTGCTGCCGCCCTTCATTGTGGGAGCGGTACTGACGTACGTGCTGTGGCACGCCAAGCAGCTCCAGCTCCTTCCCGGCGTATGGCTGTTGTGCTACGGCACGGGCGTCGTCACAGGCGGCGCGTTCTCGATGCGCGTCGTCCCGGTCATGGGCATCTGCTTCATGATCCTGGGCGCCCTGGCGCTGCTCACGCCGCCCGCGTGGCAAGCGTGGCTCCTGGCCGCGGGTTTCGGCGTCCTGCACATCGTGTTTGGACTGATCATTGCACGGAGGTACGGTGGCTAAGAGCAACACGGTGCGGCTCACTCGCGTGGAAGGCGAGCGCGCAGGCGCCGCAAAGACCAAGGCGCAGGCGACGCCTGTCGATCTCGATCGGCTGATTCATGAGCGTGTCCGACTCGCGATCGTGAGTGCCCTCGCCGCGCGCGACAGTCTCACGTTCAACGAGCTGAAGGCGCTGCTCAAGGCGAGCGACGGCAATCTCAGCGTACACGCGCGCAAGCTCGAGGACGCGGAGTACATCACCTGCGACAAGTCGTTTGAAGGCCGCGTGCCCAAGACCGAATACCGTCTCACCGCCCTCGGCCGGCGGGCGCTCGAGCGCTACCTCGATCACATGGAAGCGTTGATTCGCGCGACGCGAGCACGCTGACGCTGGGAAATCCTTTTTTTGCGGGAAAGCTTTATGAAACAAAGTACTTCCTTTCATGTCGCGATCGTCATGGACGGCAACGGCCGCTGGGCCACCCGGCGCGGCCTTCCGCGCGCGGCCGGTCATCGCGCCGGCGCTGAAGCGGTGCGGCGCGCGGTGAAGATCGCGCCCGACTGCGGCATCACCGCGCTGACCCTCTACGCATTCTCCTCCGACAACTGGACCCGGCCGTCGGCGGAGGTTTCGATGCTCATGCGGCTGTTCGCGCGCTATCTGCGGTCCGAGACGGCGGAGCTCGCTGCGCAAGGCGTCAAGCTCATGATCGTCGGACGGCGTGATCGTCTGCCGATTTCGCTGGTTGAGGCGATCGAGGCGGCCGAGCAGGCGACGGCCGCCGGTACACGGCTCGAGCTGCGCATCGCGGTGGACTACTCAGGCCGCGCCGCGATCCGCGCGGGCGCGTTCCTTCCTGATGTCGATCTCTTGATTCGCACTGGCGGTGAGCAGCGCCTGTCCGATTTTCTGCTCTGGGAGTGCGCGTATGCAGAGCTGTGGTTCACCGAGCGGATGTGGCCCGACTTCGCCGCGAGCCACCTCGCGGCAGCCGTGCATGAGTTCCACTCTCGCGATCGCCGGTTCGGCGGCTTACCCAATCGGGAAGCGGTATGACGGTTCCACAAGTCGCGCCACGCACCAGACTCGGTCTGGAGATTGTCGCGGCCGGCGTGGTCGGCGGGATCGTCGGCGACCAGCTCCTCGGGGTCATGCCGTGGGGCTTGAACATGGCGCTCGGCACTGCTGCGCTCGTCGGCACGGGCGCGTGGCTGGTGCGACGGCACAAGATCAAACCCGGGCCCGACGCGGCCTGGCTCGCTCTTACGGCGCTGCTGCTCGGTCTCGCATTCCTGCGCCGGGACGCCCAGCCGCTCGACGCCTTCGATGCGCTCGCGCTCATCGGCACGCTCGCGATGGCAGCGGCGAGCGTGCAAGGCGAGACAATCGCGCGGTGGTATCCGTTCGACTGGATCCGAGGCGTCGTGACGGCCGCCCTCGCGAGCATCGTTGGTGGAATCCAGCTCATCTTCGGCGACATTCAATGGCGCCAGCTGCCGCAGGAGGACCGGCTGCGCCATTTCCGTCGTGCGCTCCTCGGCGTGCTCATTGCCACCCCGCTCCTGCTCATTTTTGCGGCGCTCTTCGCGTCGGCGGATCCGGTCTTCGGCAACGTGATGTCGAATCTCTTCAACTTCAATGCCGAGACCGTCATCCGGCATACGTTCTTCATCGGTTTCTGGGGATTTCTGGTCGCCGGTTATTTCCGCTGGTCGCTCCTCGGACGGCCACTGCACGGCGTTACGCCAACGCTCAAGCCGATCCAAAGCGTGGTCCCGCTCGCGACCGCGCTCGTCCTGATCGACCTCCTCTTCCTGCTCTTCGTCGTCGTGCAGCTCCGCTACTTCTTCGGGGGCTCGAGCGTCGTCGAGGAAACGAGTGGGCTCACCTACGCCGAATACGCGCGCCGCGGCTTTTTCGAGCTGATGACCGCGAGCATCCTCGTTCTGCCCATCCTGCTCGGCGCCGAAGCCCTCGTGCACACCGGCACGGTCCCGCAGATTCGCGTATTCCGCCAGCTCGCGGGCCTATTGCTGATGCTGCTCGCGGTCGTGATGATCTCCGCACTGCAACGCATGCGACTGTACGTCGCGGCATTCGGACTCTCCGCGCAACGCTTGTATGCCACCGCAGTCATGGTCCTGCTGTTTGGGATGCTCGCGTGGTTTGCCTGGACCGTGCTGCGTGGTCGGCGCGACCGCTTCGTCTTCGGATCGCTGATGCAAGCGCTGGCGGTGCTGGCAGGCCTCCACTTGCTGAATCCCGATGCCTATATCGTCAACCACAATCTCAGTCGACCGGCCGTAGAACGCCCGTTCGATGCGAGGTACGCCGTTTCGCTTGGCGGTGACGCCGTGCCACCGCTGCTGTCGGCTCTTCCCAGACTGGGCGCCGAGGACCGCTGCGTCGTGATTCGCGGTCTGCTGCGGAAGTGGGACCAGGCAGAGGTTGATTGGCGCACGTGGAACTGGAGTCGCGCGCGCGCCCGTTCGCTGGTTCGCCATCAGGCGGGGCCGCTGAAAGCGGAGCTCGTGACGTGTCCGGCACCCAAGGAGGGACGCAATGATCACTGATGGCTTGAATCCTCTCACGGTGCTGCTGTTTGTCGGCGCCGTGCTGACGGGAGCGTTTCTCGTCATCCTCTACGTCATCTTGCGCTTGATCAAGCGAGGCCAACCTGCGCGCATCACACTGTGGGCATTGCTCAGCGGGGTGGGGCTCTATCTGCTGCTATTCGTCGGCGCGTCGCTGTTCAGTCACAATCGCGTGTTGGCCCCGGGAGAAGAGAAGCACATCTGCGAAATCGACTGTCATCTGGCCTATTCAGTCGTGGGCAGCAAGGCGGAATCGCTGGCGGACGGTCACGTGCGACAGACGGTTACGGTGAAAGTGCGCTTCGACGAGGAGACGATCTCGGCGCGGCGCTCCCGGAGCGCGCCGCTCACCCCGAACAGCCGCTACGTCGCGCTCGTCGATGCGCAGGGCCACAAGTATCCGGGCTCAGTGGACGGATTGCGACGCCCGCTCGTCCCTGGCGAGTCGTACACGACCGATCTCGTTTTCGACGTTCCCGCTGGCGCGCAAGGTCTGCGCCTGGTGCTGCGCAACAACGATCCGGAGACCACCTTCATCATCGCACACGAGAATAGCTTGCTGCACGGCCAGACGACGTTCGCTCTCGCGAAAGCCAGCTGAGCGTGCGCCAGGTACGTCTTGCAGAGAGCTCGCGATAGATTGGAGCCATGAGCCTCCGCATCACTCAAGTCGACGCCTTCACCAATCGTCCCTTCGCCGGCAATCCCGCCGGCGTTTGTATTCTGCCCAAAGCCGCGGATCCTGCCTGGATGCTGGACGTTGCGCGCGAGATGAACCTCGCCGAGACCGCATTTCTGGTGAAACAGAAGGACGGCTACGACTTGCGCTGGTTCACGCCGGCGATCGAAGTCGACCTCTGCGGCCACGCCACACTCGCGAGCGCGCACGTGCTGTGGGAAGACGGGCACCTTCCGACGAAAGCACAAGCTCGCTTCCACACGAAGAGCGGACTGCTCACCGCCGATCAGAACGGCGCGTGGATCGAGCTCGATTTTCCCGCAACACCGGCAAGACCCGCGAACCCACCCGCCGGACTCACCGAGGCGCTCGGCGCCAAACCCTCCTTCGTCGGCAAGAGTCCGTTCGATTATCTCGTCGAGCTGGATGACGAGTCCACCGTTCGCGGCCTCACACCGAATCTGTCGGCGCTCGCCGAAGTGGATGCCCGCGGGGTGATCGTGACGGCCCGCGGGCAGCGCACCTACGATTTCGTTTCTCGCTTCTTCGCGCCGCAATCGGGCGTTCCCGAAGATCCCGTGACCGGCTCGGCGCACTGCGCGCTCGCGCCGTACTGGAGCGCGAAGCTCGGCAAGAAGGAGCTCATGGCATTTCAAGCGTCATCGCGCGGCGGAGAGCTGCGTCTGCGCGTCGCCGGTGATCGCATCAAGATCGGCGGGCAAGCGGTCACGGTGTTGCGCGGCGAACTGACCACCGACAAGTTCGGCGCGTGAGTCAACCCGCCACCACACAATCATCCGGCAGTCGCGTCGTCGGCTACCTCTTTGCGCTCGGCGCCGGCGCGACGTGGGGCACCACCGGACCGCTGTCGACCGGACTGTACGGTCTCATGCCCGCGAATACCATCGGGTTCTGGCGCGTTCTCATCGGGACTGTGGCGCTGGCGATCTGGGGCGTGCTGTTTCGTCGGGATCTGTTTCGCGCTGACCGGCGCGGGTGGCTGATCGTGGGGCTCGGTGGAGGCGCGATGGTCGCGCTCTTCGAGATCGCGTATCAATACGCGATCGCGGGCGTCGGCGTCGCCGGAGCCGCGGCCCTGCTCTACACTGCCCCAGTCATGGTGGCGGTTCTGGCGCGCGTGATTCTCAAAGAGGCACTCACACCCACGCGTGTGGCTCTCGCGTTCCTCGTCATGATCGGCGTCGCACTCACGGTGACCGGCGGCAGCAACGCCGGCGCCGAGGCGGCACGCATGGGTCTTACGGCCGGAATCGCGGGCGGCCTCCTCTCGGCACTCAGCTACGCACTGACGTCGCTCATGGGACGCTGGGCGGCACCGCGCTATGGCGTGGTGAAAGTCCTGTTCCTCGAAGCGATCGGCGGAGTCGTCTTGATCTGGATTGCCTTGCTGATTTGGGGCCGGCCGCCCGCCTTACCACCGTCGGGCGCAGCCTGGCGCGGCTTACTGGGACTCGCCGCAGGCTCGGTCATCGCGGCCAACCTGCTCTTCTTTGGCGCGATGAAGCGCATCGAAGCCGCGCCTGCGTCGGTCGCGGCGACCATCGAGCCTGTGGTAGGATCCCTGCTCGCGCTCCTGCTCTTCAGTCAGAAGCTGACCGCGCTGGGTTGGCTCGGCCTGCTGATGGTCGTCGGCGGCGTGGCCGTGGGCTACCTGCTCGAGGGCCTCAGGAAGCAGCCCGAGCCCGTTTAGCCCTCGCGTTGGAGCTAGGGGTGGGGGCTTTCACTCAGGTGCACCTCCAACCAGTCGAGGACCGTGCCCCACCAGATGCGCCGATTGCGCGGCCGCAGGACCCAGTGTCCTTCGTCGGGGAAGTACAGAAACTTGGAATCGATCCCCAACCGTTTGGCTGCCGTGAACGCCTGGTAGCCCTCCGACAGGTCCACGCGATAATCGAGTTGGCTGTGCACTACCAGCAACGGTGTGTTCCAATCACCCACATGGTTCAGCGGTGACCACTTCTCGTACAGATCTCTGGTTTTGTAAGGCGTGCCACCGAACTCCCAATCGGGGAACCACAGCTCTTCCGTACTGCCGGCCATGCTGACGGTGTTGAACACACCGTCGTGCGCCACGAGCACCTTGAAGCGGTTCGTGTGTCCCGCGATCCAGTAAATCATGTAACCGCCGTACGACGCGCCGGCCGCACCCATGCGCGTCGAGTCGACGTAGGGCAGCCGCGCGACGGCGTCGACACCCTTCATCAGGTCTTCGAACGGATAGTCGCCCCAGTGCTGTGAGATCGCGTCGGTGAATTTCTGCCCGTAGCCCGTCGAGCCGTGGAAGTTCACCTCGGCGACGACGAAACCGCGCGCGGCGAACATCTGGTTGTTCCAGCGCGGGCCCCAGCTGTCGGTCCAGGCGCCCTGCGGCCCGCCGTGGATCAGATAGATGAGCGGGTATTGCTTCGCGGGATCGAAGCCCGGCGGCTTCTGCAGCCAGCCAAAGACCGAGTCGCCGAGGGCGCCGACGAATCCGAATTCTTCGAGTGGCGGCAGGTCGAGGGTCGCGAGGGCCGAGTCGTTGTGATGGGTCAGCGCTTTGCCCGACACCGAGACCTCGGCCGGCTGCGCGTTGGTTTGATGGAGATACACCAGCGTCTTATTGTCGGGCCCTACTTGCACGCCCGTGTTCACGCCGCCTGAGACGACGCGAGTCCGCTTGAATCCCGGGATGTCGATGCGGTAGATGTTGTCGCGGCCGCGCTCTTCGACGACGGCGTAGATGCACTTCGAGCTCGGACACCAGCTGTACGAACCCACTGAGAGCGTCCACCCCGCCGTCGCTTCGACTGGTGCGTGAGCCGACCTGCCGAGGGGGTTCTCGATCAACATCAGCCGCAGCCGATCGGCTTCGAACCCCGCGCGCTCCATCGAGACATAAGACATGAAGCGGCCGTCCGGTGAGAAGCGGGGCGTGTTATCGGCTCCGGTGCTCGTTGTGAGCCGTCGCATCTCCGAGCCATCGGACTGCATCAGGTAGATGTCGACGTTTGTGTTATCGGCGACCGCACTGTCCGGGTGCATCGCGAACGCAATCGTGCGCGCATCGGGAGCGATGGCCACATCGCCGTCGCCGCTCGTGGCGATCGTGGGGACGTCATGGTCGATCGGAGTGATGTCCGTGCCCTTCCCCGTCGCGACATCGACACGAAACAGGTGCTGACGCTTACCTGCGCGGAAATCATCCCAATGGCGCCACAT
>DATBFV010000101.1:0-2908 GCA_036558345.1 Gemmatimonadales bacterium
GTCTTCACTTCCCCTTGAACTCCGCCATGCGCTTTTCCTGGTTGGCCGCGATCCCCTCCTTGGCATCCTCGCTCTGAAACAGCTGTTGCTGCAGCTCACGCTCAATCGCGAGCGCCGACTCGAACGGAACCTCGGCACCCGACTGCACGGAGCGCTTGATCAGCCCGACGGCCTTCGACGCCTTGTGGGGCGGGCAGAACTGTTTGGCGTAGAGGAGCACTTGCTCCCAGAACTCCTTGGCGGGGAAGATCTCGTTCACCAGACCGATTTCCTTGGCGCGGTCGAACGAGAACAGCTCGCCCTTCACCATCAGCTCGATCGACAACGACTTGCCAAGAAGGCGCGCCATCCGCTGCGTGCCACCGGTTCCCGGGAGCACGCCGAGATTGACCTCGGGAAGCCCGATCTTTCCCGCATTCTCCTTCGCGAGGCGGATGTCACAGGCCATCGCAATCTCGAGACCGCCGCCCACCGTGTGGCCATTGAGCGCGGCAATCGTAAGCTTGGGCGTTTGCTCCAGACGGTTCAGCGTTTCGTTGGCGTGCAGGCAGAAGAAGTACTTGAAGCGCGGCGTCACGGTATTCAGCATCCCGATATTCGCGCCCGCCGAGAAAAACTTGTCGCCTTTGCCGCGAATCACGATCACATGCACGGTGTCATCGAAGCGCGCGCGCAGAATCGCGTCGTCGAGCTGACGCATCATCTCATACGTGTAGGTATTGGCCGGCGGATCGTCGAGCTCGATGATCGCGAGTCCGTCCTCGGTCCGGTACTGCACGAGAGCTTTGATTTGCGGTTCGGTCATCGTTGCCATGGGATTACTTAGCCTCCTGATGAGTCTCGACGAAGCCGCCGAGGAAGATGCTCGACATGAGATCGGCCAGCCGGGCGGGATCGATCTGGCCGGCCGGGTCGTACCAGTTGTAGATCCAGTTCATCATCCCGAACAGGATGTAGGTCGCGGCACTGCGCGCGACGCTGCTCTGCTCGGGGGCCGCGTCTGTCAGCACGGACTCGAGCAGATCGACGTACCGACGCTTGATCGCGGTGACGCTGCGCGGCGGCGTCTCGTGGGACATGACCTTCATCTCCGCCATGTGATTCGCAAAAAACTCGACATGATGGCGGATGAAGGCATGAAGTTTCTCTTGCGGATCGGCAGCAGTCGCGACCGCTTGGCGCGCCCCCTCCAGTACCCGCGTGAAACAGCGCTCCTGAATCAGCGCCAACAGGTCTTCTTTGCCGCGGACGTAGTAATACATCCCGGCGAGCGACATACCGCTCGCGGCGGAAAGGTCCCGCATGGTGGTGGGATGGTAGCCCTTGTCCGCGAACACCCGGGCGGCGCGGGCGAGCAGGTGGTCTAGGCGCTCGTCGTATGGTCGCATGGATTCGAACGATTGTTCGAATTTGGAAGCTATCTGTTAAAACCGGCGCTGACAAGGGCGGCTTCCCTTAATATTCCACTACTTACCACGTCCACCGACACAACGGACCCATGGCGAATCCACTGCCGCGCAACGTTGCGGCCCCCCCGGCCGATGCGGAGCTGATTGCCGCATGGCGAAACGGCGACGAGCGGGCCGCGACGGAGCTGGTCGAACGGCACGCCCGACCGCTGGCGCGCTTTCTCGCGGGCGCCGGTGCGCCGGACACCGACGTGGACGACCTGGTCCAGGAGACATTCGTCCGCGCGTTTCGCGGCGTGGACCGCTTTCGGGGACAGTGTCAGTTTCGCACTTGGCTCCTGACGATCGGGGGCAACGTGCTGAAAGATTTCGGGCGCCGGGCGGCGCGGCGCAAAGTGGTGCCGCTCGAAGAAGGCGTGCGGGACCGGACGGGCGATCCGCACGATCACGCCGAGGCGCGCGAAGCGGAGGAGCTGCTCGCAGCGGGATTGCAGCGGCTGCCGCGGTTGCAGCGGGAAGTCTTCCTGCTCAGGGCACAGCAGGGATTGGAGTATGACGAGATTGCTGGCGCGTTAGGGACGACGCCAGGGGCGGCGCGGGTGCATTACCATCACGCGGTGCGGCGTCTGAAGGAGATCGTGAAATGAACGAAGAGCGGATGGAGCAATTGGCCAGGCGGCTGGGGGCACGAGCGGCCGAGCAGGTCGATGTCGATACGGTAGCGCGGCAGGTTGTCGAGCGACTGCGTGCGCAGCCGGAGTCACGCGCGACCTGGATTCAGCCGGCTTGGCTGCGGATGGCGGCGACAGTGGTGGTTCTGCTTGGTGGTGGGGTTCTGATCGGCCGGTTGATCCCGGGGCGTGGCCCGGGGACCAGCAACCATGCCGCACACTATGTCGCGGACGACTTGAATGATCTGTCGGCTGCGGAGTTGCGCGACGTGTTGGCCTCGTTCGATGACATCCTCAACACCGACAGCGTGGCGGTGCCGGACACGACGGATTGGCGCGAACTCGATGCGCAGCAGTTGCGCGAGGTGCTGCGCGCTTTGGAAGGGGAGGGATGAACATGCGGAAGTACGTGGTCCTCAGCCTGGCCGTCCTCCTGGCGCCGAGTTTGGCAGCCCAGGGTCGGGATACGACCGCGGCGCGGAATGACAGCGCCGAGACGCGGCAGCTCCGTGACCGGATCGAGCAACGTTTCAGTGAGCGGGTCCAGGACGAGCTGAACCTGACGTCCGACCAGACGACGAAGCTGCGCGCGACCCAGGAGCTCTACGGCGCCCGCCGCCGCACGCTCATGCAACAGCAACAGGAGCGCCGCCGTGCGATCGATGATCAGATGGAGCCGGGCGTCGCAGCCAATCAGGACAGCCTGCGCAAACTGCTAGACGCGCAGCGCGCGGGCAGGGGCGACTTGGCCAAGATCGAGCAGGATGAGGATCGCGAGATGGCGGGTTATTTGTCGCCGGTGCAGCGAGCGCGCTACCAGCAGATGCG
>DATBFV010000102.1:0-5288 GCA_036558345.1 Gemmatimonadales bacterium
CCTGTCCTGGCGGCTAACGACGGGCTTGACCGCACCATCTCGAGTGCAGGGCTAAAGCCCTGCTCTACGTCCGCACGTAGCGCAGGGCTTCAGCCCCCTGCACCGATGGCAGACCTGAAGGTCTGCGCTACGAATCTCAGACGTACGTAGCGCAGGCCTTGAGGCCTGCACCAGAAATGTACGTAGCGCAGGCCTTCAGGCCTGCACCAGCGCGCAGCGAAGCCCCGCTTGTGCTCGGCCGGCCGTGCGCAACCGCACAAATGTGTTCCGCCGCGCACAAAACCGGTGGCTTCATTGGAAATGTCTGCTCTGGATCTTTGCGCGGAACGAGGCCTGCGCGTATCGTGCTGAAGTCAGCGAGCTGAACAGGCCGAATCATGCGTCCGTACATCGTCCTTCCCTGGCTGTCCGGGCTCTCGCTTATCCTCGCGGGCCTGATCGTGGCCCGGCGCGACCTGGCGGCCGCGCGCGGCCTCGACAAGCTCGTCGTGCTGGGGCCGGTATTCTTTGCCGCGCCGCTGGCGGCGTTTGCCGGCGAACATTTCACGATCCCTCAGTTCATCCAGCAGGTGATTCCAGCCTGGATCCCCGCGAAGCTGTTTCTGGTGTACTTCGTCGGCGTCGCCCTCTACGCCGCGGCGATCAGTTTCGTATTCGGGCGGTTCGTCCTGCTATCGGCCAGTCTCGTCGCCCTGATGTTTCTCGTCTTCGTCGCGATCATGCATGTGCCGAGTGCGATGAGGGCTGGCGGCAGGCTTCCCTGGACGGTGGCGCTCCGCGATCTGTCGTTTGGCGCCGGTGCTGCGGTGTTGGCCGGCACGCTCACCAGCGGATGGCGGCATCAGCGATCGACTTGGATGGTCACAGCGGGTCGCGTCATCGTCGCGATCGCATGTGTGACCTTCGGCGCTGTGCAAATCATTCATCCGGCGATCGCGCCGGGCATTCCGCTGCAGAAGATGACGCCGCCGTGGATTCCCGTGCCTTCGGCGTGGGGCTACCTCGCGGGGGCGATCGAGATCGCGGCCGGCGGGCTCATGCTCGGGAACAAACACACTCGGTCGACGGCGGCCTGGCTGGGGCTCGTCGTCACCCTCATCATCATCGTCATCTACCTTCCGTTCGTCGGAGTGGCTGTGGAAGGGAAGGACAGGCTCGAGGCGCTCAATTACGTGTGGGACACCTTGCTGTTTGCGGGTACAGTGCTCCTGGCGGCGCGCGCCGACGCGGGGTAGTCGTGGATCTTGCGCGCGGGCGCCGCCGGTCGCGGGCGCAGATGCTCGTGGACTGGTCGAGAATCTTTCGTTACGAAAGGGTCATAGCCATGGTGTCACTTGCGTTTGCCGTGCTGCTCGCGTGGTCGTCGGCCGAGACTGCGGCGCCCGCTCCGCCCTCGACGCTGAAGGGCGTGCTGCTCGAGCAGCTTCAATCCACCCACGACAAGGAGCAGTGGTTCGCCCCCTCGAGCGTGGCAGTGGGCGGCATCACCGCCGAGCAGGCGAACTGGCACGACGGCAAGGGCAATCACTCCATCGGCCAGCTCGCCGCGCATCTCGTGTTCTGGAACCGCCAGCAGCTGGCGAAGTTCAGGGGCGAGAAGCCGCCGGCGTACAGCGGCGACAACAACGAGACGTTCAACAGCTTCGATCCCGCGAAGTGGGCCGCCACCGTCCACGATCTGGACGAGGTGATGAAGGCGTGGGAGGACGCGGTGCAGAAGGCCGACGACAAGAAGCTCGCGTCGTGGGCCTCGACCATCGCGCACGTCGGCGCGCACAACGCGTATCACATCGGCCAGATGGTGTACATCCGCAAGCTTCAAGGATCGTGGGATCCGGAGAAGGGGGTGAAGTGAGGACGCTCATCTCGAAGCCTTGCGGATCAAACCCTGCTTCGTCATCTGTTTGACGGTTTCGGTGACGATGTCCTTGATGACGCGGTTGGCATCCTTCGGGTTGGTCGATTCCGTGACGGCCGCCCACAGCAGCTTGTTCAGCGGCACGCTGAAGACCAGCGTCTCGACGACGGCCACCTGGTCCACGCGCGTCTCGCCAGGATCGTAGACGTAGAGCGAGCTCCAGCCGTAGCCGTAATAGCCCCACAGCGAGTTGTAGTAAGGCGAGCTCCACATCGACGGCGACCACGTTTTGCGGGTGTCGGCTTTGACGAGCCGCATGGCCACGACCCCGTCGATGCCGGAGCGCTCGTACCAGCCCTTGGCCTTCTCGGGATCGCGGAGCTCTTCGCGCGGAACGATCCGGTAGCTCGCGACGCCCTGCGTCAGCCCGATTCCCGCCAGCTCGCGCACGAGCGCTTCCTCGCCGGAGATACGCAAGCCCTGGTCGTCGGTCATGATCAGCGCCGCGACTTTTTTCCCTGCGAAGCTGACGCCCGCGGCATCGGGCGCCTTCCACGTACTCGTGAATTTCGGGCCCGCGGCCGCCACCCCGGCGGCCAACGCCACCGCCCCCACTGTGTATATCGCGATACGTGTCATGAACGGTTCCTTCGTGCCCGCCCTCCTTCTCGGTCTGCTAACGCCACGGCGGCGCAAAAGCGGAGCCACCGCGCCTTTCAGAGAACCAAGGCTGTTCTCGACGTTTGGACCTTGAAATTGAGCAATCGCCTCCGGTAATTCGTGGGTGCTCCGGTCCTGAGGAGGTCAAGCCATCCGACCCGCCGGCATCCTTCCCGAGAAGCCCGATGAAACGGGGTCTTCTACCTTACATGGCGCTGGCCCGGATGTTGAGTGAGTTGGCCGACCGCCGATCGCACCCGTTGTGACGACGTTGCACGGGCGCTCGCCCGCGCTAGAGAGTCTGGGCCGTTAGTCTGTCGTTCGGTAGCCCGAGGGAGACGAGCATGCGAATCCCACGACAGATCGTTGCTTACCACGCGGTGGTCGTGGTCGTTTTGGGTCTGCACGTTGTCGTGGGTGCCGCCATGATGCCCCAATCCGGGCGTCTCGACCCGGAGCGCGTCCTCGTTGATCGCTTCCAGTTCTCCCCCGACGAGCTCGCGCAGGTTCGAGCCGGCACAGCGGTCGCGAAGATGATCGCGGGAGCGGTCCGCGACGAACTGGCGATCGGCGGCGCGATTCGCCTCGATGGCGACAAGAACCGTCTGGCGGAATGGATCCGGAACATCGCGCACTTCCGCGGCTCCGCCGAGCTCGGCCTCGCGCGCGTCGTGAGCTCACCGCCAGCCGTTGCGTCCTTCGCAGACCTCACGCTGGATGCAACCGATCTGGCGGCCTTGCAGAAATGCACGAGCAAGAGTTGCGATCTGCACCTGTCGACCGACGCCGTCAATGATTTCAGGACCAAGGTGCAATGGGGAACGCCAACCGCCCCTGAGCAGGCGAGCTCGCTGGCTCGAGAGATGCTCGTCGGATACGCCACGGCCTATCTTGCCGGCGGCGACGCCGCACTCGGCAACGGCTTCGGCGATCTCCTGCAACGGGCGACCAATCTGAACCAGCTTCTGCCCGCCCTTGCCCGCTACCTTCAGCGGTTTCCCGCGGAGACCCTCACCAGCGTCGAGCAGCGACTGTATTGGTCGACGATGCCGGCGGGCAAGGCATCGATCGTGAGCCTCCATCACCTGGTGATCTACCGCGATACCGCCGGCGACATCCAGATCGCCGACAAGACCATTTATGCGAGTCGGTATTTCGATGTGGGCGCGCTCGTCATTTCGCTGCAGGATGCCGTTGATGGCCGGGGGTACTTCCTCATCGCCGGCAGTCGTATGAAGTCGTCGGACCTGACCGGCGTCGCCGGCACAGTGCTGCGAAGGCGGATTCAGCAGTCGGCCGTGGAGACGGTGCAGATGTACCTCGGCTGGATGCGGGACAGCCTGGCGCAGCCGCCGGAGAAATGATCTGCTGCGATCACGTCGTGGGCGCCCGACCATCGCGTGCGTCGGCGCGCACGACGCCTGTGACCTTGGAGCACGTGTACATCCGGAAGCGGCGGGGTCGATCGCTTTGCGACGGGAGTCGGCATCGAACAGCGGCTACGCAAGACCTTCCAGGACATCCACGCCCGGACGCTGACGAATCGGTGGACCCCACGCCTGGCGCCAAATCTCAATGCCAACGACCCGATTGGGATCGGTCTGCTGCATGATGAAGCGATCGACCGACAGGTGCTGCGTCCGATGCGCGCGCAGCGCCGCGATCTTGCGGTCGCGCCACGGCGAGACGTCGAAGATGAAGTCGGCGCCGGGCTCATTCTCGATATGCTCGATCTTGGGCACATCCCATGGTGCGATCGGCGGGAGCCACAGCAGACGAGCAACGGAGTACGGCGCGCCTGCAGCGGGATACCAGCGGCCATCGGCTGCTGCCGAGATGGCATCGCTCGTGAAGCGGCTGATGGCGACGTGATCGGGATGCAGGTTGAAGCCGTTGGGATCGAACGTGAAGACGACTCTCGGCTGGGTACGGCGGATGATCTCGACCAACGAGCGACGGACGTCGCCGGCGGGTGCGTCGGCCAGCGCGCGATCGCCGTAGCGGAGGAGATGTAGTTCGTCGAAGCCGATGATTGCGGCTGCCTCTTTCAACTCTCGCTCGCGGAACGACGCGAGCTCGGTCGGGGCGCAGAGCGGCGGATCGCCGGGCTTGCCGCGGTCGCCCATCGTCGCGGTGACCAGGACAATTCGCGCGCCATCCGCCGCGTACTTCATGGCCGTGCCCGCGGCGGCGAAGCTCTCGTCGTCGGGATGCGCGAAGGAGAAGAGGAGGGTTGGCGGCAAGCTCATTTCCCGAACACGAACGGCTCACCTGCATGCCGCGTCTTGACCGCATACAGCGTATGGTGCGCGACGATGAACAGGGTGCGGCGATCCGGTCCGCCGAACAGCACCTGCAGCGGCCGCTCCGGAGTGTCGATTCGACCGATCTCACGGCCATTGCGATCGTAGACGTAGACCTGACCGTTCGCCACGTAGACATTTCCCGCGCTGTCGGTCGTGACGCTTTCGCCGCCGCGCTCGGCGAACGCCTGCAGATCGCCGAGCGTGCCGTCGGGCCGCACGGTCGCGCGGTACGTCCGGTTCTCGGCGGAGCTCACCACGTACACCTGCTGTCCCGGCGTTGCCGCGAGGAAGCCATAGGTGTCGAGGTTGTCCGACCAGCGCCAGCCGGTCGAGTCCATGCCGGGGTACGCGTCGTCAGGCCCCTGGCGGAAGACGCGGCCGGCCGGCAGAAACAGGCTGCCGTCTGGTGAGACGTACTCCTTCGGTTTCGCTCGCGTCACGTCGTCCGCGAACATCTGCGCGAG
>DATBFV010000103.1:0-17609 GCA_036558345.1 Gemmatimonadales bacterium
GCCGAGGTGCTCCGGCTGGGTGCGCGGCGCATCGTGCTGTCGGTCGAGCTAACCGGCGCCGAGATGGCGCAGGTTGCGGCACCGTGGGAAGGCCGAGGCTTCGAGGTGTTCGCCTACGGTCGTCCCGAAGGGATGACGCTCGAGCACTGCGTGCTCTCGGCCGCGTTCGACCGCGAGGTCGCCACATGCCGAGATCTGTGTGTGCAGAAACATCCCGATGTCGCGCTCACCGATCCCGCGAATTACGTCTTCCCGGTGGCCACCGATTATGCCTGCCGCAACCGCTTGCTGCATTCGCGCCCGGTGGACGGCTCCGCGTACCTGCCGGAGTTGTGGCGCTCCGGCTTGCGCAACTTTCGGCTGGTGTTCAACGTCCCCGGCGATCCCGTCGCGCGGGTGACGGCCGCGTATCGCGCGTCGCTCGATGCCCTCTCCGAAGGTCGCGCGCCCGATCCCGGCGCGGTGCGGGCGGTGACGGGTCGGGAGTATACGCGTGGCCATTTCGCCCGCGCGGTGTGATGTCCTGATCTGAAGTCTCCCGGCCCGCACGCCGAAGCGATATGTTCTCGCCGCGTGCGTATCAGCGACATGAATTGGATGCAGGTCGAGGAATACCTGCGACACGATGACCGCGCGGTGCTGCCCATCGGCAGCACCGAGCAGCACAGCTACCTCCGGCTCACCGTGGATTGCATTCTCCCGGAGCGCGTCGCTGTCGAAGCCGCAGAGCCGCTCGGCATCCCCGTGTTCCCCGTGGTCGCGTACGGTGTGTCACCCTACTTCCGCGCATTCCCCGGCTCGATCTCCCTGCGCGTCGAGACGCACCTCCGCGTGGTGGCCGACATCCTGGACAGCATGGCGCACAGCGGCTTCAGGCGCATCATGATCTGCAACGGCCACGGCGGCAACGGCGCGGTCCAGCAGCTCGCCACCGAATGGGCTGCGGACCACCCCAGCTGCAAGGTCATTTTCCACAACTGGTGGAACGCGCCCAAGACCTGGGCCAAGGTGCAGGCCATCGATCCCGACGGGGGGGGCTCGCACGGCTCGTGGATGGAGAATTTTCCCTGGACCCGCCTGCCCGGTGTGGCGTTTCCGGCCGGGGGCCGCCCCATGTCCGACATGACCAAGATTCGCGCGCTCGATCCCAAGGCACTGCGCGACTACTTGGGCGACGGCAATTTCGGCGGACGCTACGAGCGGTCCGATGAAGACATGCAGGCGCTGTGGGAGGTGGCGGTCGATGAAACCCGCGCGTTGCTCGACGGCACCTGGGGCGCGTGAAGACGCTGGTCTGGGGCGCCGGCGCGATCGGCGGCACGCTAGGTGCTTTTCTTGCACGCGCAGGTAACAACGTCACACTCGTCGATACGGCCCTCGAACACGTGGACGCGATCAACGACGGTGGCCTGAACATCACCGGACCCATCGCCACGTTCACCGTGCGCGTTTCCGCGTTCACGCCCAAGTCCCTGCGCGGCACCTGGGACACCATCATTCTTGCGACCAAAGCCCACCACACCGCCGCCGCCGCGCGCGCGCTGCTCCCGCATCTCACCCCCTCGGGGTGCGTGATCTCGGCGCAGAACGGGTTGAACGAGCTCACGATCGCGGAGGTCGCCGGCGAGGCGCGCACGGTCGGCGCATTCGTGAACTTCGGCGCGGACTATATGGAGCCCGGCGTCGTCTTTTACGGCGGCCGCGGCGCGGTGATGGTGGGCGAGGCGTTCGGCGATCGGCATATCTCGCCGCGCGTGACGGCGATTCGCGACGCCTGGCGCGCCTTCGACGAGCGCGCCCAAGCGACGGACAACATCTGGGGCTACCTGTGGGGCAAGGAAGCGTACGGGGCGATGCTATTCGCCACCGCCCTCACCAACGACTCGATCGCCGATTGCCTGGCGCGCGCCGAGCATCGCGGGCTCTACATCGCGCTGGCGCGCGAGATCCTCGCGGTCGCTAAGGCGCGCGGCGTGAAGTGCGAATCGTTCGACGGCTTCGACCCGATGGCCTACGCATCCGAGGCCCCGGCCGGCTCTGCGAACCGCTCGCTCGACGCGTTGGTGGCCCACAACCGCAAATCGGCCAAGACCCATACCGGCATCTGGCGCGACCTCGCGGTCCGCAAGCGGCCTACGGAGGTGGACGCCCAGCTCGGCATCGTCGCCACGCTGGGTAAGGAAGCGGGCGTGGCGGCGCCGCTCACCGAAGCACTGGTGCAGCAGATCCACGAAGTGGAGCGCGGCGAGCGAGCGCAGTCCACTCTCAACCTGAACGAGCTGGCGGCGTGAACATCCGCTTCGACGGCCGCACCGTGATGGTGACCGGGGCGGCGCACGGCTTCGGCCGCGCCATCAGCGTCGCATTCGCGGAGCGCGGCGCGCACGTCTGGGCCTGTGACGTGATCCAGGAGGAGCTCGCCGAGACTCGGGGCTTGTGTGGGAAGGCATGCACGACGGCGCTGGTGGACGTGCGCGACAAGAAGGCCGTCGAACGGTTCGCGGCCGAGGCCGGAGACGTGCACATCCTGGTGAACAACGCCGGCGGAGTGCTGGGCCAGGTGGGCCGGCCGCTCGAGCAGGTCACGCCCGCGGACTGGCAAGCCATCTACGATGTCAACGTGACCGGCGCGTTCTATTGCGCGCAGGCAGTGGCGCCGGGCATGAAGGCGGCGCACGCGGGCCGCATCATCAACATCTCGAGCGGCGCCGGCCTCGGCGTGAGCCTGACCGGCATCCAGGCGTATGCGTCCGCGAAGGCAGCGCAGATCGGCCTGACCCGCCAACTGGCCCACGAGCTGGGACCGTTCGGCATCACGGTGAATAACATCGCGCCCGGATTCGTGCGCTCGAATCCGACCACCGAGCGGCAGTGGGAGTCGTACGGCCCGGGCGGCCAGCGTGATCTCATCGAGCGCATCGCGCTGCGTCGTCTCGGAACACCCGACGACATCGCGTGGGGCGTGTTGTTCTTCGCGTCCGACTTCGCGAAGTGGATCACGGGTCAGGTGCTTGCCATCGACGGCGGGAAGTGACGGAGCTCGAGCCGGGAACATCTGGGGAAGCGATGAGCGACGACCTCAAGCGCGCCGAAGCGCAGGTCGAGGCGCGCAGCGCCGAGCTCAAGAAGGTGCTGGGCGTCCGCGACCTGGCGCTGACCCAGATCCTGTTCATCATCGGTCTGACATGGATCGGCGTCGCCGGCAAGCTCGGGCCGTCGCACGTCGTGCTGTGGCTTACCGCGGTGGTCCTGTTCTATCTGCCGCTGACCGCCGTGGTCATCTGGCTCAACCAGCTGATGCCACTCGAGGGCGGGCTGTACCAGTGGGCGAAGCTCGGCTTCAACCAGACGCTGGGCTTCATGGTTGCGTGGAACCTGTGGTTGTACGTGATCCTGTTCGCGTCCGAGCTGGGCCTCACCGTCGCGACCTACCTGTCGTACGCATTGGGCCCGAGCGCGGCCTGGATGACGACCAGCGCCTGGTTCGTGTCGCTGGCTTCCGCGCTGGCCATTGCGCTGCTGGCCACGCTGGCATTTCTCGGCCTGTCGATCGGGAAGTGGGTCCACAATGCCGGCGGCATGTTCATGATCGCGATCTTCGCTGTTCTGATTCTGCTCCCGTTCCTCGGCCTCGCGACCGGTCATCTGCAGTCGTACCACCCGTTCCGCACCGAGCGGCCCGCATTCTCGCTATTCAATCTCAACGTGCTCGGCAAGATGTGCGTCGGCGCGTTTTCCGGCTTTGAGTACATGGCCATCCTGGCCGGCGAAACGCATTCGCCCGCCAGCGCGGTGAGGAAGTCCGTGTACTATGCCGCGCCGATCATCGCCCTGTTCTTCATTCTCGGCACCGCGACGGTGGTGGCCTACATCCCGAAAGACGACATCGACCTCATCGGCCCGCTGCCGCAGGTGCTGCGCGTCGGCTTCGGCCCGTTCGGCATCGCCGGGACGCTGGTCACGATCGCGATCGTGATGACCCTGGTGATGCGCGTGTCCCAGATCAGCGTCGCCTTCACGGCCGTGACCCGGCTCCCGATGGTCGCGGGCTGGGACCGCCTGTTGCCCGCGTGGTTCAGCCGCCTGCATGCGGCGCACCGCACGCCCGTCAACTCGATCCTGGTGGTGGCCGTCTTCTCTTTCGCGATGTCGGTGATCAGCCTGGCCGGCGTCGGGCAGGCTGAAGCATTCCAGCTGATGTTCAATGCGAGCGGCATCTTCTATGGGCTCACATACCTTGTCATGTTCGCGATTCCGCTGATCGGCCTGCGCGGCGTAACGCCAAGGGGGGGGCCGCCGTGGTGGATCAAAGCCGCGTCGCTGTCGGGCCTGTTGATCACGGTGCTGTACACCGTGCTGTCGCTGTTTCCGATCATCCAGGTGGCGAGCGTGGCATCGTTCGCGCTCAAGATCACGCTGGTGATCGTGCTGCTCAACCTGGTGGGCGTCGGCATCCTGATCGCCGGCAAGCGGCGATCCCACGCGGTGGCCGAACCTGGAGCGTGACAACCATGTCGAAATCGCTGTTCCTCACCGCCGTGCTCATCTGCGCCGCGACCGCGGCCTCATCGCCTGGTAGCACGGGGTCGCTGGCTGGCGACTGGGACGTCTACATCGCACTGAGTGCGACGCCGAAATTCGGCTTCGAGGGCTGGCGCCGGATGGGGTTCGCGCACTTCGCGGGGGCCGACTCGGGCAACGTGGGATTCCTCCGCCGTCGCACCGGCGAGCCGATGCTGATCGCGCGCACGGTGACCGCCACTGGCGACTCGGTGGTCCTCACGCAGGATTCTCTCGCGCTGATGCGTGCGGCCTGGCACGGCGACACACTCGCCGGACTCCAGTACGTGAACGGCCAGGTCATGGATCGCCGCTTCCGGTTGGTGCGCCGCAGCACGCCGTTCGTGGTCGAGCACGATTACCAGGTGTGGACGATGCCGGCCTCGGACTCGCAGTACGCCGTCACCGAAGACACGCTGGTGATGATGCCCACGCGCGACGGCGCGCGGCTCGCGACCTACGTCGCGCGGCCGGTTGGTAACGGGCCGTTCGGCGTCGTCATGCAGCGCACCCCGTACCGGCGCATCCTGCAGGGGCCGGGGCGCTGGTGGGCGTCACGCGGCTACATCTTCATCGGACAGCACGTCCGCGGCCGCGATGCGTCGAGCGGCGACGTCCGAGACTTCGGCGATTACTCGACCGATATCAACGACGGCTACGACGCCGTGGAGTGGGCCGCGCGCCTGCCGGGCGCCAACGGCAAGGTCGGCATGATCGGCCATTCGGACGAGGGCCGGCTGGTGTGGTTCGCCGCCGTCAGCAACCCGCCGCATCTCGCGGCAATCGCGCCCACGGCCGCGACCCCCGATCCGTGGGTGATCGTCCCCTACGCCGCGATGGCGTTCGGACCGATCAACGTGGACTGGGCATGCCTGATGCGCGGCCGGACGATGGACCTGCACACGGCCGAGCTCGATATCGGCGAGGCCATCCGCCACCTGCCGCTGGCGACGCTGCCGCAGCGGCTGGGCTGCGGCGACGTCCCGCTGTGGGACCGCTGGATCGCGCACCCGACGTTGGATGCTTACTGGCGCAAACACGCGGCGACGACGTACATCGCCAATGTGCGCGCGCCGGTGCTGTCGATGGCGGGATGGCACGACGATTCGCGCGGGCCGATCTACTATACGGACTCTCTGCTGCGCCAGAAGGATCACCCCAACTGGCACATCGTGATGAACCCCGGCGCGCACAAGGGTGTGGACTACGTTGCCGGCGACTTCGGCCCCCAGGCGCGCTACCAGTTCCGCGACCTCCAGCTCCGCTGGTTCGACCACTACCTGTTAGGCAGGAACAACGGTGTGGACACGCTGCCGCATCTCGACGACTTCGTGATGGGCGACAACGTCTGGCGGCGGGAGAACGAGTGGCCGCTCGCGCGCCAGCGGCTCACGAACTTCTACGTGTCGTCCCGCGGCCACGCCCAGACCTCGAGCGGCGACGGCGTGCTCGACAGCGTGCTGCCAACCTCGAGCTCGGCGGCAGCGGACACATTCACGTACGATCCAGCCGACCCGACGCCGTATCTCATCGATTCACGGGAACTCGAGGAATCGCTCAACGAGGATTATGCGGAACTCAACGCCACGCGCCGCGACGCGTTGGTGTTCACCTCGGCGCCGCTGACCCGGCCGCTCGAGGTCACGGGCGAGATGACCGCGAAGGTGTGGGCGGCCACCGACCGGACGGACACCGATTGGACCATCATGCTGCTCGACGTCTATCCGGACGGCCATGCGGAGCGGGTGCAGGATGGCCTGGTGCGGGCGCGGTTTCGCAACAGCTTGTCGCGGCCGACCCCGGTCTTGCCCGGCCGAGTCTACGCGTACGACATCGACGTGTGGTTCACGTCGATGGTGTTCAAGCCGGGGCACCGGCTGCGGGTGAGCATCGCGTCGGCGTTGTTCCCGAAGTACGACCGGAATCTCAACACCAACGGGAACTACGAGCGCGACACGACCTTCGTGGTGGCGCACCAGCGCGTCATGCATGACGCGGCGCACCCGACGCACATCACGTTGCCGGTGATTCCGCGCTGATGCGCGCGGTGGTGGTGGTGATGTGGCTGGCAGGCATACTCGCTGGCGTCATTCACGTGCTGATCTTCTGCATGGAAAGCCTCTGGTGGACCAGTCCGAACGTCCGCGCGCGATTCCGTCAAAGTCCCGAGCAAGCGGAGGCTACCAAGCTGTTCGCGTTCAACCAGGGCTTCTACAATCTGTTCTTGGGACTAGGGGTGTTCGTGGGGCTCGCGGTGGTTCTGACTGGACATCCTGTTGCGGGGTTGACGCTCGTAACGTGGAGTTGCCTGTCGATGCTTGGTGCCGCAATCGTGTTGGCAGCATCTGCAACGCAGATGCAACGCGGTGCGCTCATTCAAGGAGCGGCTCCGTTGCTTTTCCTATTGGTCGGACTCGTTCACTGGGCCGTACGCGGCCTGGCGATCCTCGCGGCCGTGATCCTGATCGTCGCGCGCATCAGTCTCGGCCGTAGCATCGGGTTTGTGCCCGCCAATCGCGGCATCGTCAGTACCGGTGCGTATGGCGTGGTGCGTCATCCGATCTACACGGGGATCTTCGTCGCGTTGGCGGGTTTCATTGTGCGCTCCTATACGCCAGTCAACCTCGCTCTCGCCGCGACGCTGATTCTGCTCTTCATGATCAAGAGCGTCGTGGAAGAACACGTTCTGAAGGTTGACGCCGAATATGCCGACTACATGCGGCGAGTTCGTTGGTGGTGGCTTCCCGGCATCGCGTAGATTAGGGAATGTCCGAGCGCATTCGGAAACTGTTCCCGTGGATGGTTCTGTTCGGGAGCATTGCGGTGATCGAGCTCGTCGTTCGGTTCGCGTTTCCGTTTAGCCTGCGGCGGGTGCTCGGCGTAGAGACGGTAGTCTTTCTGGGCGCGGGGCTGGCCGCGGGCGCGTTGGCGCGGCGCTCGACCCAGGTCGGGTGGCGCCACGCCCTGCCGTGGCTTCTCGCCGCTTCGCTGGGGCTGGCCGCGGTCCGCACCGGTCTGTGGTTTTGGGGAGTTTCGGTTGCTCGCGCCAACCTGGTGATTGGTCTCCTCGCGGTCGGGATGGCTTGCATCTGGTGGATCCGCCGGCGGGTACGGAGACCAGAGGCCACGGGTTAAACGCCCCTTTTCGAGGTCTTGCCATGCTTCGTGCACTCGCGGTTGTCCTGTTCGCTCTGAGCGCCTTCTTTTTCTTCTATACGGTGCGGCTGCTCGCCGTTACCGGCGGCCTCGCGAACACGCGGCCAGGCGGGCAAGGCGCCTACATTGGCGCCGTTGTGTTTCCGATTCTGGCCATCCTCTTCGCGTGGGCGGGTGTACGCACCTGGCGGCGCCATAAGCCGAATGGGCCGGTTGCCTAACGAGGGCCATTCCTCATGGAAACTGCATTCGATGTGCAAGCTGAGCAGGCCGCTCGCGACTGGCTCGCCCTCGCGGATGCCGGCAATGCTGCGGCGAGCTGGGCGGCAGCGGCCAGTCTCTTCCGCGGAGCTGTTTCGCAAGAGCAGTGGGCACGCTCGCTTCAGGCGGCGCGCGCGCCGCTTGGTCCGGTCGTCAGCAGGACCCTACGGGAGGCTCGACCGGCCACGGAATTGCCGGGCGCGCCGGACGGTGAGTATGTCGTCTTCCAGTTCGACACGAGATTTGAACGGAAGCGGACGGCGGTCGAGACCGTTACTCCGATGAAGGACACGGACGGCGTATGGCGAGTTTCAGGCTATTTCATTCGCTGAGTGGGGCCAGCGCATGAGTGTGGCGGTACGCATCGTCCCAACGGGTATCAATCGTCCGGTCGGAGTCCCTCGATACGATGCATTTCCCGCTCGCTGGCCGGCACGTTGCTCGGCCGGTACAGGACCACCTTGGCGCGCTCGAGCGTGATCAGGCCGCCACCGATCATCTCGTCCAGGTCGGGGAGGATGGCGTTGATCGCTTCCTCGGTTTCGACAACCTCAATGATGATCGGCAGATCGAGCGATAACCTGAGAATCTTGTCCGTGTGAACCTTGCTGGACGCTCCAAAACCGGCCACGCCGCGCAGCACGGTAGCGCCTGCAAGACCTTTTGACCTCATCCGCTCAAGCAACGCCTCATAGAGCGTCTTGCCATGATACCTATCGGACTCACCGATGAAGATGCGCATCAACGTGCGCTCACCCTTGAATCGATGCGTCATGGATCCTCCGAGTTACAGTAGCCAGTTCGCCAGCGCCGCCCCGATCATTACCGCTATCAGGCAGCCGATGATCGTGCCACCCATGTACAGACTCGCATAGCCATACTGGCCGTTGCGAAGCAGTGCCACACTTTCATAACTAAACGTGCTCATGGTTGTGAACGCGCCACAAAAGCCAATGGTCAAGCCGGCGCGGGCATTGGGACCAATGATCGTGCTGCCGGTCGCGAGTCGGATAACGAATCCGATGATCAGGGAGCCGGCGAGGTTGATCAACAACGTTCCGGTGGGGAAGACGGGGATGCCGATTCGATTCTGCACCCACCCCTGTACGTAGTAGCGCGAGAGAGTGCCGATAATGCCGCCGCCGACGATATACCAGACCATGATCAGTCCCCAGGGAGTTCAACCGCGACGTCCGCGAGCCGCTCAAGAAGAAGCGTCAGTTCAGAGATGCGAGGATCGAGCCGCTCGGCCAGTCCTGGATGCACGTTGCCAGAGCTCTGCAATCGCCGAGCCGTCAGATCCTCCATGCGGACCGCCCAGATCTCGGCGACCGCGCCCACTCGCCGACGTAGCGGCGGCACACTCGGAACGTCGAGCCCAAGTTCTTGGCGCACGACCGCTGCTTTCTGAGTGATCTCGCTGAAAAGCGCGCGCACCCGATCATATGCTGGTCCGGCGCGATGCAGCTCGGGAAGCCGACCAAGCGTCGCGAGGTCCTCTCCCAGCAAATGGAGGTGCGTCGCGATGCGGCGACGTTGGTTCTCGTTCAAAAGATCGTCTTTCACAGGGCATCCGATAGAATGTTGCGCCAGCGCATCCCCGTCCATAACATCCGTTGAGCACCTTGAGGCCTGGGCGATGGAGTTCGCCCCAACCGCCGGCATGATCGCCGGCTGATGACTCCTGCACGACCGATCGCGTCGGCAGGAGTCATTGCATATGGAGCTTCGTGACTGACGCAAAAACGTTGGAGCGCCTGACGGTACTGGCGCGCGAAGCTGGCGCGCCGGCAATGGCAGCCGAGGCGGATGCGCTGCTTCAGCGCGCCCGTGAGGGTCGGTTCTACGTTGCGTGCGTGGGCGAATTCAAGCGGGGCAAATCCACGCTGATCAACGCGCTGCTCGGCTCGACCTTGCTGCCCACCGGCGTCGTGCCGGTGACTTCGGTGCCTACGGTGCTGCGCTACGGGCAACCGGCGGCCCGTGTGCAGCAGCGCGGACGGTGGCACGACATCGAGCCACACCGTATTGCCGACTATGTCTCGCAGGAAGGCAATCCTGGCAATGCGAAGGGCGTCACGGGCGTGGAGGTGCTCGTTCCGCATCCATTGCTCGAGCACGGATTGTGTCTCGTCGACACTCCGGGGCTCGGCTCGGTGTTCGATGCGAACACCGCCAGCACTGTGGATTTTCTTCCGCAGATCGACGCGGCAATCGTCGTCCTCGGCGCCGACCCCCCAATCTCGGGGGAGGAGTTGCGCTTCGTTACCGAGTTGCGGAGCACAATCGATACGCTCCTGTTCGTCCTGAACAAATCCGACCGTCTTCCTGCGGCGGAGCGAACGGAGGCTATTCGGTTCAGCCACGACGTCCTCCAGACGGCACTCGGCAGTTCTCCCGGGCCAATTTACGAGGTCAGTGCGATCGCGAACCACGCGGGGCCTGGCAGCGAAGGATGGCAGATGCTGGTGGATGAATTGGGGCGACTGACTCGGAAATCCGGAAGGCACCTTGTGGATAGCGCCTTGACGCGCGGAATCAATCGACTCGGAGGCCAGCTGGCACGGCTCATCGAGGAGGAGCATCACGCGTTGATAGCTCCCCTGGAAGAATCGGAGCGCCACGTCGCCGCACTTCAGGCACTCGCGGCGCACGCAGAGCGCGCCGCAACCGAGCTGGAGCCACTGCTTGCGCTGGCTGAACGCGATCTCGCAGCGACCTTCGCCGAACGGCGACGCGTATTCCTTACACGGATTCAACCCGTCGCCTCCACCGAACTGGGCCAGGGTTTTGACGACCGCCTGCGACACATGGACGCATTGGAGCTTGCGAACGACATTGCCCGCGCACAGCTGGAACCCTGGTTGCAGGAATCGGAGCGCGAGGCTGAGCATGCGTATCGGGATGTGCTGAGCCGGTTCGGCTCGTTGGCGCGGGACTTTGTCGCGCGAACGGCTAGCCTCGCAGGCGTCACCTCGGAGCTGTTGCGGTTCGACCCGGCGACGCTGAGTGATCTGAGTGCCCCCTCGGGCTTCTACTTCACCAACCTGTGGCACTATCACGTTTCGCCCTATCCATGGTCCGGACTCGTGGACCGCTTGCTACCGCGGCCTATCGCTCGGCGCCGGCGATTGAATGCGGCTCACCGGTACCTGGCTCACTTGCTGGAGGTAAACGCCACACGTGTGGAGAGCGATTTGACGGCCCGGGTATATGAAAGCCGGATTCGCGTGCGATCGGCGCTCGAAAAATTGCTCCGCGATGTGGCGAATACAGCTCTCGTAGCGGCTGCGCGCGGTCGCGAAGCGCGGCTGGCCGGAAAGGCCGCGACCGACGCAGCCCTCGAGCGCCTCGAGCGCTGGCGCGCTGACTTGGCGACGATGGTGACAGTGTGAGTCAGGGTGTTATGCGTCATAAAAAAACCCCCACGGTGCGGAAGCGCCGTAGGAGTCATTGGCCCGACGTGCGGCGATTGAAGGCGGACTCCACCGCCTGACCGAAGATAGTTAGGGAGACGCTGACATCCTGTCAAGCGAAGTCGCTTCGAGCGAGATGTGCTATCCTCTAGCGCCTCGTAACACCCGCAGGAATACTGGTATGGACATGAATCGCGGTATGGTGGACTTCCTCGGCTTCGTGCGACTCGTGAACGCAGGTGATGTGGCCGAGGTGTCTGCGCGCCTGCGCGCAAAACCCATTCTTGCCAATGCGGTGACGCGGCAGCGGTTCGGGTGGCGCAAGGCCCTGACTCGAATCGATTCTCGACCCCGGAGGATTATCTGTTCATCTCACCGATGCTGGTCCCGATCGTCGCCATCATCGCGTTTGCCGTGATCAGGATCGTGCGGATCAATGCCGCTCGTGACACAGGGTCGCCGGTCGGTCTCACCAATCGCGTTGAAGAGCTCGAGCGTGAGCTACAGGTCGTGCAGCAACAGCTCGCCGAGACCCAGGAGCGGATGGATTTCGCCGAGCGCCTGCTCGCAAAGGGAAAGGAAGGGCCATGATGCGCCCCGCGCTGTGGCTTTGCTCGGGACTGTGCCTTGCCGTCGCGCCGCTCTCCGCACAGGGGGGCGGGGGGGGGCTTCCGCCAGACTCGGTGTTCGACCGGCTGATCGGCCGCTGGGTGATGACCGGCACCATCAGCCGTCAGCAGACCACGCACGACGTGACCTTCGAATGGATGCTGGGTCGCGAGTATGTGCAGATGCACGAGGTCTCGCGCGAGCGCACGGGCAACGCTCCGGCGTACGAGGCGGTAGTCCTGTTTGTGCGCGATCCCAAAACGGGCGAGTACGTGTGCCAGTGGCTCGATAATACGGCCATCAGTGTCTTCGCTCCCGGGGGGATCGGTCGTGGCAGCGTGGCCGGCGATTCGATCCCGTTTCTGTTCATCTACAACGATACCGATCGCTTCCATAACACATTCATCTATCATCGCGCCACGGATTCCTGGGAGTGGCGCATGGACAACGACAGCTCGGGTGTGCGCCGGCCATTTGGCCGGGTCACGCTCACCCGCCAGGGAGGCCGGCGATGAGTCCGCCGAAAAAGTCCGCCAAGAAGTCCAAAGGATTCACGGCCGAGGAACGCGCGGCCATGCGGGACCGCGTCCAGGAGATGAAGGGGGGCGGGGAGGGAGAAAGCGCCGTCCTTGCGAAGCTCGCGGCGATGGCGGAACCTGATCGCACGCTTGGGAAGCGGCTTCATGCGATCATCAGGGCGCACGCTCCTGACCTGACGCCCAAACTCTGGTACGGGATGCCCGCGTATGCCAGGGACGACAAAGTCGTCTGCTTCTTCCAGGCCGCGGCGAAGTTCAAGGCGCGGTACGCGACATTCGGCTTCAACGACAAGGCGACTCTCGACGAGGGTACCATGTGGCCGGTTGCGTTTGCGTTGAAGGAGTTGACCGCAGCCGACGAGGCAAGGATCGCCGCCCTCGTCAAGAAGGCTGCGAGCTGAGGGTGGCCTCCATTCGCGGCAATCCCGGTGAGATCCACGAGCTCGCGCGTTACGAGGTCCGGCCGGAGGCGCTGAAGCAGTGTTTGGCGGCGATCGAGGAATTCGTGGCGTACGTCAGAAAGAATGAGCCGGGCGCGTTGCGGTACGAAGTGTGGCAGGAATCGGAGCACCCGACACGCTTCGTGCACATTTTTGTCTGGCGCGATGCCGAGGCCAATCGCCTCCACGGCGAGTCGGCGGCGGTCAAGAAGTTCGCCGGCATTCTCTATCCCAACTGTCTCGCGCCAGTCGAGTTCATCGAGTATCGGCAAGTGGACGCGAACGCGGCGTTTCGTCGCATTTAGGACCCCCGGCTCGTGAGGCCCGCACTCGATCCGCGCGCGATGCGACGCGCCTTCATCCGGGGGTTGTTTTATGAATTGCGGGTCGTGTGGCCGGTCATCTCGGGGCTGCTGGTCGTCGTCGTCGCGCTCGGTGTGGTGATTGGACGGATCGAAGGTTGGTCGATCCACGAGTCGATCTACTTCGCATTCGTATCGGGACTGACGATCGGCTTTGGCGACCTTGTGCCCAAGACTTTCCTGACTCGGGCACTCGCAATCCTCATCGGCATCTGCGGTGTCCTTCTGGTCGCTCTCGTCGCGGCGATTGCGGTCAAGGCATTGCCAGTCGCGCGTGGAGATGCCGATGGCGATGACGGCGATCATGTCCGATAGCCTCGGCATGAACGCGCCGATCACGCGCCGCGACTTCCTCAACGGGACCCTGCTCGCGGGCGCGGGCCTGGTGCTCGGACGGCCCATGCAGAACCCGGCGACGGTTGCTCCAGCCGACGCCTGGGATGGCTACGGCGGTGTCGGTGACTACGCGCTCGCCCACGGCAACATGTACGACGTGATGATGACGGCGCATCGGATGCGCGACGGTGGCTTTGAGCGCGCGATCGCCAGCGCGACCGACACCGCGGAGATGTATGACCTCGTGTGCGTCGGCGGCGGCATCAGCGGGCTCGCGGCGGCGGTGTTCTTCCAGAAGCAGCGCGCGGGCAAATGCCTTGTGCTGGACAATCACGCGATCTTCGGCGGCGAGGCCAAGCGCAACGAGTTCAACGTCGCTGGCCACACGCTCGTCGCGCACCAGGGCTCGGCCATTTTTTTGGTGCCAAAGAAGGGTGGCTACACCGACTCGTTTTACAATCTGATCGGAATGGATCGGTCAGCGTTCGAGTATCAGGCCTGCGCCGAGATGCCGCTCGCGCACAGCCCGTATGACGAGCCGCACAACTATGGCTTCTACTTCGGAACGCAGTTTGGACAACGGCCTGGCGTGTGGGTGATGGACCCGTGGGGGCGGCATCTGCAAGGCGCGCCGCTTACTGATGCTGTGAAGGGGGAATGGTTGCGCACGCGGACCGCGATCAATCCGGGACCGGCTCCGGTGACCGAGGGGGACGACATCTCCCGTCAACTCGACAGGATCACCCTCGAAGATCACTTGATGGCGCGGCACCAGATCAGCCGCGAGACAGTGCGGACGTTCCTGTCGCCCATAGAAGGCGGCGGCTACGGCCTCGGGCCGGACGCGCTGTCGGCGTACTGCAATTACGCGATTGAGACGCAGTTCCCTGGCGACGGCGACGACGCGCTGGGCGATCAGATGTTTCCAGACGGCAACAGCGGCTTCGCGCGTCTGATGGTCAAGACGCTGATTCCCGGCGCCTTCTCCGGTCCACGCACGGTGGACGCCGTGTGGCGCAATCGCGTGCAGTTCGCGGCGCTCGATCGCGCCGGTCAGTCCACGCGCATTCGTCTCAATGCGACAGTGCTGCGGGTTGCCCATGCCGGCGACCCCGCACGGGCGCCGCACGTGGTGATCACGTACGTCAAGGGAAACCGGGTTTTCAGCGTGAAGGCGCGCGCCGTCGTGATGGCGGGCGGCAGTTGGACCACCAAGCACATCGTGGCCGATCTGCCGGACAGCCATCGCGCGGCATATGCGCAGTTCTACCGCTCACCGTGCCTGATGGCCAACATCGCGGTCCGCAACTGGCGCTTCCTCTATACGATGGGCTTGTCCGGATGCCGCTGGTTTGAAGGGCTCGGCAACTATCTCTCCGTGCGCAAGTTGGCGACGATTGGTGGCATCGCGCCCACACTCAGTCCTGATTCACCGACGGTGCTCACCATAAAAGTCCTGTTCGCGCAGCCCGGTCTCCCCATCGGTGAGCAGGGCAGTCGCGGTCGCGCGCAGTTGCTCGGCACGTCGTTCGCGCAGTATGAGAGGAGTTTCCGCGAGCAGCTCGGCGACATGTTCGCTCCGGGCGGATTCGATCCGGCGCGCGACATCGCCGGCATCATTCTGAACCGCTGGGGACACGCATACGTGAATCCCCAGCCAGGGTTCTTCTTTGGGAGCGGCGGCCAGCCGGCGCCACGCGACGTGTTGCGCAACAATCCGCACGGCCGCATCGCGTTCGCGAATACGGATCTCGCGGGCGCGATGGATCACCGCAACTCGATCCGGGAAGCCGACCGCGCCGTTACCCAACTCATGGGCGCATGAGGCGAGCTTCTAACAACCTTCATCTTTCCTTCATTTCCGTCCCCTCACGCTCAAAGACCTTCACAATTCGAGCAGGCCATGAGCAGACGACTCAAGCAGGTCGCGGTTGTCGTCGTCGTGGTACTCGCCGTCGCGCAACTCATTCGCCCCAGTCGCACCAATCCGCCGACCGATCCGAGTCGCACGCTGGCTGCCCACCTGGGACCAGGGGGAAGCGGCGTCGTGTCCGTTCTGGATCGCTCGTGCGGGGACTGCCACTCCAACGCGACGACGTGGCCCGGGTACACGCAGGTCGCCCCCCTGTCATGGCTCATGGCTTACACGGTCAAGGAAGGGCGAAAGCGGGTCAACTTTTCCGAATGGGCGTCCTATTCGCCCGAAAGCCAGCAAGGCCTGCTCGCCGCGTCATGCCAGGCCGCCTCGAGCGGCAAGATGCCGGGGAGTGCGTGGACCACGCTTCACCCCGAGACGCGGCTCTCTTCTGAGGATGTTCAAACCATTTGCGCGGCGGCCCACTCATGAACACCACGACCTTGGAAGCGAAAGTCGACGACTTTCTGGCGCAGAAGCGCATCGCCGTGGCCGGTGTTTCTCGGAGCAAGCGCAATCATCCGGCCGGAAATTTGATCTTTCAGCGACTCAAGAAAACCGGGCACGACGTCTTCGCGGTGAATCCGAATATGGCCAGCTTCGAGGGTGAGCGTTGCTATCCCGACCTCAAATCGATTCCCGGCGGCGTCGACGGCGTTGTCATCATCACGCGGCCGCAGGTTACGGAGGCGATCGTACGGGACTGCAGCGCTGCTGGAGTGCGGCGCGTCTGGATGCACGCGTCCAGCGCGACGGGGTCGAGTGTTTCGCCGGCGGCGGTCGAGTACTGCAGCCAGCACGATATCAACGTGATCGCGGGCGCCTGCCCGATGATGTTCGGCCCCGGTGTCGACTTCGGACACAAATGCCTGCGGTGGCTGTTGAAGGTCCGGGGAGGGATGCCCGCATGACTCGTCGAAAGATCGCGTGGATTCTGATGCTCATCGTCGATGCGCTGGCTCTGGTTTGGGGCCTGATGGCGGCCGCGTGGCCGGATCACCTCCTCGGCCCAGGCGGCATGCCGATCATCCCCGCCGGTTACGAGGGGTTCTCCAAGGGCTCCTGGTCGGCGCTCGTGGCCACATCGCCGCAGACCGCCCAGTACATCGAGGTCCTGTTCCGAACCTACGGCATGTACAACGTCGGGTTCGGCGTGATGGGTGTGGCGGTTGCAGTCACAGCGTTCCGGAAGGGTGAGCGCTGGGCCTGGTGGGCGCTGCTCGCCGGCAATACGATCACGCTCGTTTCGGCGATGGTGTACGATCGGACCGTGAACGCCATCGGTCCGTTCGAGATGTCGGAATACCTTGGTCTCGCGATGGTTTTTGCCGCTTTGGTCATCACCGTGCCATTCCGGAAGGCGAGAGCGCCCGTGGAATCCATGGCGTAGTTTATGGACCGTGAACCAGCGGAAGATCGCGCGCGACGTGCTGCTGCGACGCCTCGGCGTCGAACGATCGTATCGCCCGCCCGCGCTGTTGCGCCATCCCGACTGGAATTTCGATGACCCGCTGAAGCTTGCCGTCGCCTACGCACTGCGGCGGCATCCCGATTTCACGTTCCTGCAAGTCGGCGCGTTCGACGGGCGGACCGAAGACCCAATCCATCCACTGGTGCGCGAGTTCGGGATTCGGGGCATCGTGGTCGAGCCCCAGGTCCAGATGCTCGAGACGCTGCGGGCCAACTATGCCGACCAGCCGCAAGTGACCGTCGTGAACGCGGCCATCGCTGACACCGAGGGGTCACGCGAGTTCTACACCACTTCGCTCGGCCAAAGCCGCAAGGCATCCTTTTCGAGATCTCATTTGCTCGAGCATGGCATCCGCTCGGGAGAGATCGTGTCCCGGACGGTGCGCTGCGCCACGATCACCGGTCTGGCGCGTGAGCACCGTCTGGAGCGCTGCGACCTGATTCAAATCGATGCCGAGGGATTCGACGGTCAGATCGTGCGGACAATCGACTTCCAGGCCGTTCAACCGTCGATCGTGCGGTTCGAGCACGTGCATCTGAGCAAT
>DATBFV010000104.1:0-29618 GCA_036558345.1 Gemmatimonadales bacterium
GCCGTTCGCACGGTCACGCGCTTCGACCCCACACCGTTTCGCAGCCGCATGGCGGCTGAAATTCCCGATTTCCGGCCGCAAGATCATCTCGATGCCAAGCGCGCGAAGCGACTCGACCGCTTCTCGCAGCTCGCGGTCACGAGTGCGGGGCTCGCGCTGGCAGACGCCGGGATCGCGGCTAAGAAGGAAGACCCCGACCGCGTCGGGGCAATGATGGGATCGGCTCTGGGCGGCGTCTCGTTCGCCGAGTCGCAGGTACCGCGCTACATCGCGGACGGGCCGCGCGGGCTCGATCCGTCACTCGCGCTCGCGGTGTTCTGCGGTGCCGCGAGCTGCAATATCGCGATCGAGTTCGGATTCACGGGGCCCAACGCCACGAACGCGATGAGCTGCGCCTCCGGGACCATCGCCGTCGGCGAGGCGTTTCATGCGATCCGCGACGGGCGCGCCGACATGATGCTCGCCGGCGGATCGGAGGCGCCGCTCGCGCCGCTCACCTTCGCGGCATTCAGCATCATCCGCGCGATGAGCGCGCGCAACGATGATCCCGCGCGCGCGTCGCGCCCGTTCGACGCGAAGCGCGACGGCTTCGTGATGGGCGAGGGGGCCGCGGTCTTGGTGCTCGAGGAGCGTGGTCGCGCGATTGCGCGCGGCGCGAAGATCTATGCGGAAGTCGTCGGCCACGCGTACACCAACGACGCCTATCACATGACCGCGCCGCGTCCCGACGGCCGCCAGGCTGCGCGCGCGATTCAGCTCGCCCTCGCCGACGGTGACGTGCCGCCGACGGATGTCGGATACATCAACGCGCACGGATCATCCACGCCTCTCAACGATCCCACGGAGACGGCGGCGATCAAACAGGTGTTCGGCGAGCACGCCTATCGCCTGACCGTCAGCGGCACCAAGGGCTACTACGGTCACGCGCTGGGCGCGAGCGGCGCCATCGAGGCGGCGATCTGCGCGCTCGCGCTGGCGCGACGCTGGCTGCCGCCCACCGTCAACCTCGAGCAGCCCGATCCGCAGTGCGACCTGAATTGCCTGCGCGACGACGGTCGGACCGCGTCTCCGGCGGCCGTCGTCTCCAATTCGTTCGGATTTGGAGGAATCAACGCCGCGCTGGTGTTGCGGCCCGATAGCGGCGCCCGGTAGATTGGCGCGGCTTCCAACCCGAGGTCACACGTGAATTACCGGATGCTCCGGGCTCCAGCCGCGGAATTCATCGGCACCCTGCTGTTCGTGCTCGTCGGCGCGGGCAGCGCGATCGCGAACCAGGGCGGCGCCGCCGGCCTGGCCATCGCCTTGACGCACGGCGTTGGACTCGCCGTCGTCGTCACGATCATGATGCCGATCTCCGGCGGTCACATCAATCCTGCCGTGAGCTTCGCGCTCTGGATCAGCAAACAGATCGACGCGATCACGCTCGGCAAATACGTGCTCGCGCAGCTGCTCGGCGCGATTGTCGCCGCGCTGCTCCTCAAGGCCACGTTCCCCTCGGCGGCGGCGCGCATGACCTCGCTGGGAACGCCGCAGATTGCCAGCAGCATGTTGGGAATCGTCCCGCCGATCGCGCTGGAAGCGCTGTTTACGTTCTTCCTGGTGAGCGCCGTCTACGGCACCTGCGTTTCTCCCCAGGCGCAGCGCGTCGGCGGATTCGCGGTCGGACTGGTTGTGCTGGCGTGCACGCTGGGTGGCGGTGGCGCGCTCACGGGCGCGGTGATGAATCCCGCGCGCGCATTCGGACCCGCGTTGGTATCGTGGGATTGGCATGCGCAGGCGATTTATTGGCTGGGGCCGTTGATCGGCGCGGCGGCGGCTGCCGGGGTTTGGCACTATCTGCTGTTACCGCCCAATGCGACTGATTTGACCTAGTCTACAATTGCTCCGCGAGGGCCGGCGCGAAATACGTCAAGATGATATCGGCGCCGGCCCTGCGGATTGCCGTCACCGACTCCCACATCGCCTTCGTCTCGTCCAGCATGCCGCGCTCCGCGGCAGCCTTGATCATCGCGTACTCACCGCTCACCTGATACGCGCCGAGCGGCGCGCCAAAGCGCTGCTTGGCCCGATGAATCAGGTCGAGACAGGGCCCGGCCGGCTTTACCATGACGATGTCGGCACCTTCATCGAGATCGAGCTGGATCTCCTTCATCGCCTCGTCGCCATTGGGTACCGCCATCTGGTACGACTGGCGGTCGCCGAACTGCGGTGCCGACCCCGCGGCTTCGCGAAACGGCCCGTAGAACGTCGACGCGAACTTGGCCGCGTACGACATGATCGGCACGTGCGAAAATCCGCCCGCGTCGAGCGCTTTCCGGATTCCGGCGACCCGCCCGTCCATCATGTCGCTGGGCGCCACGAGATCGACTCCCGCGCGCGCCTGCATGACGGCAATTTTGCCGAGCAAGTAGACGGACGAATCGTTGTCCACCTCACCATCACGGATGACCCCGCAGTGGCCGTGATCCGTGTACTCACACAGGCATACGTCGCCCACAACGAGTAGCTCGGGCACGGCGCGTTTCACGGCGCGAATCGCCTGCTGTACGATGCCCTGATCGTCGTGCGCTTCCGAACCTGTCGCGTCCTTGGTCGCCGGAATCCCGAACAGGATGATCCCACCGACTCCGAGGGACGCGGCACGCTCGGCATCTTTCACGAGCTCGTCGATCGACAACTGCGACACACCGGGCAGGGCGGCGATGGGGCGGCGCACTCCCTGGCCGTGCATGACGAAGAGCGGCCAAATGAGCTGCGATGGCGCGATGTGCGTCTCTTGCACCAGGCGGCGCAGGGCGGCGGTACGGCGGAGCCGCCGCATCCGGCGAATGGGGAACTGAGCGGAGCTCATCGGGCGAGTAAGCTCGCGGCGCCCTCGCTCTCCAGCAAGCGCGCGACGGCTTCGCCAGCGGCTTCAGGCTTGCCCTTGAGCTTCGCGGACGCGGTGAGTTGAACGGCACCGTCCCGTTCTGTGACGCGGCCGAACAGAACCTCAGCTTCGACCCAGGCTGCGACAGGCGCCTGGCACCCTCCACCCAGTGCCGATAACAGGGCGCGCTCGGCCGTCACCGCGGTTGCGCTTTCGGGATCGTGGAGCCGCTGCAGCGCTTTCCGCGTGGCTTCGTCGTCCTCACGGATCTCGATGCCGAGCGCACCCTGTCCCGGCGCGGGCATGACGTCGAGTGGATCGACGAGCACGCCCTTGGCGCCGAGTCCCAAGCGCTCGAGGCCAGCGATCGCGAGCAACGCCGCATCGAGACCTTCGCGGCCTTCGACTTTCCGGACGCGTGTCGGCACGTTGCCGCGCAGCGGCACGACTTCGAGGTCGGGCCGCAAAAACCGAATTTGCGCGACCCGTCGCAAACTCGACGTGCCAACGCGTGTGCCTTTCGCGAGCGCTTGGAGAGACGTTCCATTCACGAGCGCCTCGCGGGGATCGTGACGCGCGGGGATGGCAGCCAGCGCGAGCCCAGGTGGCAGCGCGGTGGGGAGATCCTTCAGCGAGTGCACCGCAACATCGATGCGCTGCTCGAGCAGTGCGTCTTCGATCTCTTTCGTGAAGAACCCCTTGCCTTCGATCTCGTGGAGCGGGCGATCAACCTCCGCATCACCCCGTGTCTTGATAACGACGAGCTCGGCCTTCACTCCATGCTCGGACAGCCGGCCCTGAACCCATTCCGCCTGCCAACGCGCCAGTTGGCTGCCGCGGGTGCCGATCTTCACGCGAACCGCCGGGTGAGCGAGTAGATCAGTCCTGGCACCGTGTGCGGCTCGGCTTCGATGATTTCGCGAAGTCCAAGTTCCCGAGCCGTGCCGGCGGTGACCGGACCGATCGTCGCCGCGACAAACCGCCCCGATAGCGCAGCCGGACGGCCCACCAGATCGACGAATGCGCGGACCGTAGAGGACGAGGTAAAGGTGACGGCGTCGATGCGACCGAGCGTGATGTCGTTCGCAAGGTCGCTGAGATCGGTCTGGACGGGCACGGTGCGATATACAGGAACGGCCTGCACCTCCGCACCATGCTGTCGCAACGCGGCCGGCAGGACCTCACGCGCGTCCTCGGCGGTCGGGATCAGCACGCGGGCGCCAACGAGTGAGCCGGCACTATCCCGAATCAGCGTCTCCGCCAGCGACTCGGCGACGAACTCGGGAGGGACAAGTGCCGGCACGACGCCCTTCACGGCGAGCGCGTCGGCGGTGGCCGTTCCGATAGCGGCAACCTTTGTTGACGCAAACACGTGCGGCGTCAGGCCCCACGCCACCAGCCGATCGAACACGACCTGCACGGCGTTTTGACTCGTGAAGACGACCCAGCGATAGGCGGAAAGACCGGTGAGGGCGGCTCGCAGGGTGCCGAGATTTTCCAGCGGTTGAATGCGGATGACGGGCGCCAGCACCGCGACCGCGCCGCGGTCTTCCAGCGCCTTCACCAGATCGCCGGCTTGCTCGCGCGCGCGCGTCACCACGATGCGGCGCCCCTGCAAAGATCCTCCCATGCGCCGTTGCAATCTCACCGTGGCCCTACCCATTATCAAGCAATGCTTCGCTCACTTCGCGCCGCGCTGGCCCGGTTCTGCGTGCGCCGCGCCGCCGCCGCGCAGCGCGGGGCCCCTCGTCGAGCGCTTGCCTGGCTGCGGCTCGGTTGCACGTTGTCGCCGAGCTACACCGATGCCTATCCCGCGCTCGTTCATCTGTCGCGCGCAGTCGACGATCGCTGGGGCGCGGTCGAGGCCGCGCGCGAAGCGAGCATTCGCTTTCCCGATCATGCAGACGCCTGGATGCTGCTCGGTGAAGCGCTCCAGATGGTGTTTCGACAGGACGACGCGCTCGGAGCGTTCGAGCAGGCGCTGGCGCTCGAGGAACGGGCCGACGCCGCCATGGCGGCCGGTGCGCTCTATCATCGCATGGGCCGCTTTGCCGACGCGTCCGCGCGCTTCGCGCGTGCGTACGCCGCGGGCGGCGGCGCCACGGCGCTGTGGCATAACGCGCAGGCACTCTACGACGCCGGCGATCACGGTGCCGCGGACGAAGCGCTGAATCTGTGGGCGACGCAGGTGCCGGACGGCCACAGCCGGCTGCCGGAAGCGCGTGCGGAGCTACGGGCGAAGGCTGCGGCGCGCGCGCAAGTAGAGTGAAAGCGTGTAGCCGATGAGAATCGCGCCCACGAGAACGTAGGCCGCGACCATGTAGCCGCTGTTCTGGGGAGGGGGAGGGGGAGGCACTTGCGGCATCATCGCTCCGCCATTCCTTCCTGGTGCTCCCGCAACTGGCCGATGGCGTAGCGTTGCACGACAAACCCCACGTACAGCAGCGTGAACACACCCAACGAGAACAGCCACGTTGACAGCATGCTGCCGGGGAGTCTCGGGCGCCCGGGCTGCAGCACGATCGGCATGGGATGCAGCGTGGGAAACATGTACACGCTGAGATGGATGAACGGTACTTCGCACGCGCCGCAGATGCCGACCACGGCTGCGAAGCGCGCGCGTGCGCCAGGATCCGCCACCGCGCTGCGCAGCAGCAGATACCCGACGTACAGCAGAAACAGAAAGAGTGTGAACGTGAGCCGCGCGTCCCAGGACCACCACGTTCCCCAGATTGGCTTCCCCCAGATCGGGCCCGTGGTCAGCACGATGGCGCAGAAGATCGTGCCCACCTCGGCCGACGACGCGGCAAAGCGGTCGACCCGCGGATCCTTCGTGAAGAGATAGAAGACGCTCGCAAGACCGACCAGGATCATCGCCGTTTCCGCCCAGATCGCGGCGGGCACGTGCACGTAGAAGATCTTCTGCGCTAGGCCCTGCGACGCCTCGATGGGGGTGTACGCGAGGGCACGGACGTACACGCCGGCCAGCAGCAGCAGCGCGACCGCCGTAATCCACCGTCCCGCGCGGAGCGACGTCACTCGTTCACCGTCGCGGGAAACAGCAGAATGGCGAGGACGACGAAGACCACATCATAGACGGCCAGCATGTTAAGCCACCCTTGGACTTCGCTCAAGGGACGCCCCGCGAGCAGCAGGCCGGTGGTGAGGGCGGCCCAGCGCAGCGGCAGAATCATGAAAGGCAGCAACAGCACCGGCAGCAGCAGTTCGGCAAACCGTGTCCGTACGGTCATGGCGCTGAACAGCGTGCCCACCGCGACGAATCCCACCGTCGCCAGCGCAATGACCAGGACGAGCGGCGCGACCAGGACCCGCACGTTGAAGAACAGCGCGATCAGCGGCAAGCCGATCACTTCGATCGTTGCCACAAAAATGAGATTCGCGATCAACTTGCCGAGATAGATGCTGCCGCGGTCGATGGGCGCGAGCAGCAGGCCGTCGAGGGCCTGATTCTCGAGCTCGATTTCAAACGCCCGGTTCAGCGCCAGGACGCCCGAGAAGGTGAAGGTCACCCACAGGATGCTGGGCGCGAGGTCAATGTTGGAAACGGCCGTCTGGTCGCGTCCAAAGTTGAACACCATCAGCACGAGAACGACGAAGGTGGCGACGGACAGAATCGCCGTGCGCGACCGCAGCTCCACGAGCAGGTCTTTGGCCGCGATCGCCCACGCGTGGCGCAGCAGCTCAGGCGATCGCATTGCGATACTCCTCGGCCACTTGGGCAGCGCCGCGGCCCGCGCGCGGCGCAAAATGCACGAACCGACCTGCGCGCATGAAGGCGACGTCGGTCGCGAGCCCTGTGCCCTCTTCGACGTTGTGCGTGACGAGAACGCTCGCGCGACCAGCCGCAGCATGCTGGCCGAGCAACCGGCTCAAAGCTTCGGCCGCGACGCGGTCGAGTCCCGTAAACGGTTCGTCGAGCAGGAGCACCGTTGGATCGTGCACGAGCGCGCGCGCGATGGCGACGCGTTGCACGAGCCCGCGCGACAGCGCGCGCACGGGACGATCGATATGAGCCTCGAGCCCAAGGCGCACGATGAGATCGGAAGGCGGCGCGACGTCATAGAGCGACGCCCAAAACTTGAGATTCTCCCGCACGGTGAGCTGCCCGTAGAGCTGCGGTTGATGACCGATCCAGCCGATCGCCCGGCGTCCTCCAGCGACCTCCGCCGTCCCCCGTTGGGGCTGGATCAAACCAGCCAGCACTTTCAACAGAGTGGTTTTTCCGGCGCCATTCGGTCCGAAGACGGCGAGTGTCTGGCCGGGTTGTACGCTGAACGAGACGTCATCGAGGGCCCGGATTGCACCGAAGCGATGACTCAGGCTCTCAGCCCGCAGCATCGATCGCGGCGGCGAGATCGCTCAATTCGTAGGGCTTGACGAGATAACGGCTGTGCCCCAAGTCCAGCACGTTCATCAGCGGCTCCATGCTTACGTACGCCGTCGTCACAACGACCGGCAGTGTCGGCCGGGTCTCGCGAATGCGCTGCAGCAGGGCGATACCGTCGGTATCCGGGAGTCGCATGTCGAGCACGAGGACATCGGGGTCGAAATCGGTGAGTTGCCGCATGGCCTCCGCGCCGTTCGGCGCGTAGGCCATGGTGTATTTCCCTTCGAAAAACCGCTCGTAGGAGTATTGCAGTGCGGTTTCGTCTTCGACGAAAAGGACTTTGCGCGGCGGCATCGCCGCCAATCTACGTCAGGAAACGCCAGTCTCCAATTCGAACAGATCGTCGAGCTTCGTGAGCACGAGCAGGAATCGTAACTCTTCGTTGGCTCCCCGCAGGCACACGGTTTGGCGCCGCTCGACAGCCTTACGCTGAATCAGCATCAAGGCACCAAGACCCGCGCTGTCCACCGCCCGCGTTCCCGAGAGATCGATGACCAGCCGGCCACCGCCGGACTGCTCGGCCAGCAGGTCCAGTACCTCTCCCGCCGCACGGCGAAATGCGGTGCGGGAATCGAGGTCGAGCCGCTCAGGTGCGGCCAGCGTCTTCTCCGTCGGACGCGTGGACATCAAGGTGCGCTCCATAGGTAGTGACATATTTCCTCCAACTGCGGTGTATGCCACTCCGGTGCCAGACGATCTAAGCCACGCCGCATCAAGCGGTTGTCAAAAACCGGTGAGCTTGCTCACCCACCCGCGTTGCCGCATACCGAGCGGCGCGGTGCAACTTGCTAGAGTCCTCCTCTTCCTTAATATCCCGAATCATGACGACTGACCGGATCGAGACTCTCCTCGACGAGCAGCGGCGCTTTCCCCCGCCCGACGCGTTCAGCGCCCAAGCCCACGTGCATGATGTGGCTACTTACGAGCGCGCCCGACGGGACCCGGAAGGTTACTGGGCCGACTGGGCCCGGCAACTGGAATGGAGCCGCCCGTTTGATCGCGTTCTGGAATGGAAGCCGCCGCATGCCAAGTGGTTCCTCGGCGGGAGGCTCAACGCATCCGTCAACTGTCTTGACCGGCACGTCCGCGCCGGCCGGGGCGGTCGCGTCGCGCTGATCTGGGAAGGTGAGCCGACGGGTGAAGTGAGACGCATCACGTATGCAGAGTTGCACGCCGCGGTCAACAGATTCGCGAACGTCTTGAAGGGGCTTGGCGTGAAGCGCGGCGATCGCGTCGCGATCTATCTGCCGATGGTCCCCGAGGTCGCGGTCGCCATGCTCGCCTGCGCGCGCATCGGCGCGGTGCACACGGTCGTGTTCGGCGGCTTCTCCGCGGAATCGCTGCGCGACCGGATCAACGACGCCGGCGCGAAGCTGCTCGTCACGGCCGACGGCGGCTATCGCCGCGGTTCCATCGTACCGCTCAAGCAGAACGCCGACGACGCGCTCCAAGCCACGCCCAGCATCGAACACGTCATCGTGCTGCGGCGCACAGGACAGACCGTGACCTTCAAGACGGGCCGGGATCTGTGGTGGTCGGAGGTGATGGCGCGCGCGGCCAAGGACTGCCCTCCCGAAGCGATGGACGCGGAGGATCCGCTCTACATCCTGTACACGTCGGGCACTACCGGCAAACCGAAGGGGATTCTGCACACCACCGGTGGGTACATGACGCAGGTGTATGCGACTACCAAGTGGGTGTTCGATCTCAAAGACTCGGACGTGTTCTGGTGCACGGCGGACGTCGGCTGGGTGACGGGCCATTCCTACGTCGTATACGGCCCGCTGGCGCTCGGCGTTACCGAAGTGATGTACGAGGGTGCGCCCGATCATCCGGGCAAAGACCGCTTCTGGTCGATCTGCGAGAAACATGGCGTGACCGTTTTCTACACTGCACCGACGGCGATTCGCGCGTTCATGAAATGGGGCACCGATCTGCCGGCGCGACACAATCTCTCGAAGCTGCGGCTGCTCGGCTCTGTGGGCGAACCGATCAATCCTGAGGCGTGGATGTGGTATCAGGAGCATATCGGCGGCGGACGCTGCCCCATCGTCGACACCTGGTGGCAGACGGAGACGGGGGGCATCATGATCACGCCGCTCCCCGGCGTCACGGCAACCAAGCCGGGCTCGGCGACGATTCCCTTTCCCGGCATCGAGGCGGCACTGCTCGATGGTGACGGCAAAGAGGTGAAAGTGGGCGGTGGCTATCTCGCGATCACCAAGCCGTGGCCCGGCATGCTGCGCACGATCTGGGGTGATGACGAGCGCTACCAAAAGGTCTACTGGAGTAGATGGAAGAACACGTATTTCCCGGGCGACGGCGCGAAGCGCGACGACGATGGCTACTACTGGATCCTCGGCCGGGTGGACGACGTGCTCAATGTCGCCGGCCACCGCATCGGCACCATGGAGGTGGAGAGCGCGCTCGTGGATCACGTCGCGGTCGCCGAGGCCGCAGTGGTGGGACGCGCGCACGAGCTGAAAGGTCAGGCGCTCGCGGCGTTCGTCACGCTCAAGGAAGGCCGCCAGGGCAGCGATGCCCTGCGCGAAGAGCTCAAGAACCACGTCTCGAGAAAGATCGGCGCGCTCGCCAAACCGGACGACATTCTTTTCTCGGCCGATCTCCCGAAGACACGCAGCGGGAAAATCATGCGGCGCCTGCTCAAGGACATTGCCGAGGGCCGCGCGCTCGGCGATACGACTACGCTGGCCGACCCGGCTGTGGTGGCGAAGCTCCGCGATCAGTACGAATCGCAGGAGACCTGAGGGACAACAGCGCGACAATCCAGATCAGCGTGATGATCACCGCGCTGCTCACGCACCAGCGGCAGATCGCGCGGATGAGGAACAGCTCGACATACGTCAGGTAGAGTGTGAAGAGGAAACCGAGGCTCGCCATCGCGGCGAGCAGCGCATTCCATTTTCGCTCAAGCAGGGCCGCCGGTCGCAGCGCCACGATCGACACCACCAGCAGCGCGAAATACCCCACGACACCGTAGAACGCGACCGGCAGACCAAGCAACACCGCCCACCGGCTGGTCTGCACCGCCTCGCACGCGCCGGACCCGCCGCACTTGATCGCCCCCCCGTAACCCAGGGCGTGGAGCCAGAGGTAGATCGCGACGAACAGCCCGACGAGCGCGAGCAGCGCGATCGTCTGGCGCGCTCGCATCAATGACGATCAGACCGCTTGGGTGCCGGCGGCGAATGCGCGATCACGCTGTCGACCAAAACCTTGAAATCGTCGGAGGTGGGCAACCGGCGGAACTCCATCTGCTTGCCGTTGACGAAGAATGTCGGCGTGCCCGCGACTCGCAGCGAGTCACCTTCCTGCCGGCTGTATTCGACGCGCTGCGCGTACTTGCCGGCCTGCATGCAGGCATCGTACGCAGTCGGGTTGACGCCTGCCGCCTGAGCAAGGTCCCGGAACAGGCTCGACGGATCCCTGCCCGTCTGTGCCCACTGATGGTGCTCGAACAACTGGTCCGCCATCTCGAAGTACCGGCCCTGCGCGCCGGCGCACTGGGCCGCGTGCGCCGCGAAGCGGGAATACTTGTGAACCGGCAGCGGATAGTCGCGGAAGCGCCAGCGGACTTTCCCGGTATTGATCAACTGTTCCTTGATCGTCGGCATTTGAATGGTTGCGAACGTGGCGCACACGGGGCACTCGAAGTCCAGGTACTCCGTGACCTCGACCGGGGCGCTTCCCTGGCCGAGCGTGTAGCCGCGGAAGCCGTCATCCGCAACGGTCGGCGGAGGACCCGCAGCTGCGGCAGGTGCGCCGCCGCCGGTGCGGAGCAGCGCGAACACGGTGCCGCCCAACACAACCGCGACGACGGCCAGCACCACGTAGAATCGATTCATGCCTTTCGTTTCCCTCCGCCGCGCCAAGGCTCGTCATCGTCGGGATCGTCGAGCGAGAGATCGGTACCACCCAGAGCCTCTTCGACGATGCGACGACTTTCGGCGACCTCCGGCGTATCGTACGTGCTGCGGACTTCATAGTGGAAAAGTTCACTGCGCGCGTTGCCCAACAGTTTTTGCAGCTCCGGCGCCGCATCGAGCAACCGTCCCGTCCGGTCGAGCTCCTGGATGCGCTCGGCTAATGCTCTGAGCAGCGCGACGAGGCGTTGCGCTCGCTCGGGGCCGTAAACCTCTTCACTCATCGCGTCCTCCCGGAACGCAGGAACCTGCGTTCCTGATGTGGCATTATACCACACAACCCATTATCTTGCGGCGCGTTTTTATTGCGTCCTAACCGAAAGGAAACCCCCTGCATGGCCAAAAAGCGTGGTGAGCCCCGGAAAATCGCGATTCCCACGACCTTCGAACAGGCACGCGACGAGCTGTTCTCGCATATCCTCCGCTGTGGAGTGCTGGAGGCTTCGCCTGAACATCAGAAGGAATGGTTCGACGACACACTGTTGTATCTGGCGGACCGCTTTAGTGACCTGACTGAAACTGAGTTGAAGGAGCTGCGTGTGCTGGGCGAGCGCTACTGCCGCCCCGTCGTCGCGCGCACCTCACCCGTCGGCGTCAACGCCTGACACTGCCGTTCGCGTGAGGGCAAGGGCGCTCCTGAAGGAGCGCCCTTTTCTTTTCTAGGGACCGCTCCACCACCGCGGAAATTTCCGCAGCCGCCATCCCACGGCCGCGCGCACGCCACCGCAGAATCCCAGCTCGGCATACCACGCCTTCCGGCCACCCGGAGCCGCTTCGACACCGACCAGCACGGCCAAGAAGCCCTGCCCCGGCACGCCGTCCTGGCCGGCAAAGGCGGCGCCGAGGCCCGCGTAGACTCCGGTGCCGGACCGCGCCAACGGGTTGATGAGGAGCTGAATGGTGACCTGGGCGCGCACGGCGGCATCGCCATTAGCCGCGCCACCCGCCACCGCGAGCGCGATACGACTTTCGCTGCTGGGACGGTGCGCGAATCCGAGCTCCGCGCCGGCAAACGGGTGGTCCAAGAACACCATGGCGCCGCCGAGACTGAGTTCGTTAGCGGTCAGCGTCTGTGATTGGAGCGCGAGCAGCGGCAGGACAAGCAGCAGGTTAGGCAATGGCTACGTCGTAGCTGATCGCGATGTCGGGCGCCAGCGAAGCGACGACGGAGCAGTACTTCTCCAGCGACAGATCGACCGCGCGCCGCACCTTAACGTCGTCCGCGCCCTCGCCACGGACCGCGACGTGAAACGCGATGGTGGTGTAGCGGCGCGGCTCCGTATCGCGGCGCGTGCCGTGCACCGAGATCTCGAGTGATTCGAGCTTGACGCGCTGCTTCTGCAGGATGATCACGATGTCGGACGCCGTGCACGTGGCGGCCGAGAACAGCAGCAGCTCCACCGGTGAGGTTGCGACCTTCCCGTCGCCATCGACGAGAATCTCCGGATGTCCGGTCGCGCCACCTTCGAACTGCAGATCACGCAACCAGCGCATCGACACTTCCGCGGTGCGCGCCACTAATTGCCGCGCCGCGTGGTCAGCCCGATGTAGAAGCGATTGTGCCGCATCAGATCCATGCCGTGATACTCGATCAGCCAGTTGAACGTGGAGCGGTACCGCAGCTCGAATCCAAACACGGCGTTCACCCAGAGGTCGGGGCATTGTGGGTCGGAGCCGCAGCCATTCCGCCCCGCGACTCCCAACCCGCCGCCGATGTACGGGGTGGCCACGTTCTCGTCGGCCGTGAACCGCCACAGCGCCTCGAAGTTCCCAACAAAGGTGTCGTCGCCATTGAACACGCCCAGCTCCGCGGACGGCCGGAGCCGGATGCGATTCGAAAACAGATCACCGATATCGAGCGCGCCGCCCAGAACGAGTTGCGAGGGCGAGTGAACATCGACTCCGGCGCGGACGCCAAATCCGAACAGTCCGATGCGCGTCCCAGCGTGCGCCGCGTTGCGCGGCGGCTGGAACTGCTGCGCTCCGAGCGGCGACATCGTGAGACCTCCGCCCACTAAACTCACGACTGTCACCAGGACGATTCGCATGCCGGTTCCCACACCCTCCGTTCCCCGCGCTCTGGACTTCCTGGCCGCGGTGCGGCCGTAATCCCAGATTGCATACACGGCAATCGCCGCGGTGGCCCATGCCAGGTGCCGAGTGTAGGTCCAATCGGCGATCGCCGCCACCAGCGTCAGCAGTTGCGCGATCGTGACGGCCTTGCCACCGGCGCGCGCGGGAAGCGCGACCGGCCGCCTGAGCAGCCAGGTCGCGACGAAGCCCAGCACCGCGAGGATGTCCCGCAGCAGGACGCCGAGGAGCTCGTACCAATCGAGCAGCCCGCGTCGCGCCACGGTCACGAACGCGACCGCCATGAAGAATTTGTCCGCGATGGGGTCCAGCACCGCGCCGGCGCGAGACGACCCGAAGCGGCGCGCCAGAATGCCGTCGGCCAGGTCACTGGCCGCGGCGACCGCAACGATGGTCACCTGCCAGGCAGCGGAATGCACGACGGGAAACAGCACCGCGAGTGGGAAACGCAGCGCCGTGAGGACATCCGCTACCGCAAAACGCGGTTTCACCCTACCTTAGCCTCCGTGAACGTCAAGCTGCTCAAACAAGCCGCCATTTTTCAGGATCTGGACGAGGGCGAGCTGGCCCGCGTCGCTGAAGTGTGCCGCGAACAGAAGTTCACTGTCGGCCAGTACGTCTTCAAGGAAGGCGAGCCGGGCAACCGGCTGTTCCTGATCTCGGAAGGCGAGGTCCGGATCTCCCGGACCATCCCCGGCTCGGGGGAAGAGGCGCTTGCCGTGCTCAAGCCGGGCGCGTGCTTCGGTGAAATGTCGATCTTCGACCGCTCCGAGCGGTCCACCGACGCGATCGCGAACACCAGCTGCACGCTGATTACCATTTCGCGCTCCGACTTCGAGCTGCTCCTCGACTTCAACCGCGACGTCGCCTACAAAGTCCTGTGGTCGGTCGTGCGGCTCCTGTCCGCCCGGCTGCGCGTGACGAACGACAATCTGCGGTCGTTCCTCGCGATGTCCATGTTCTAGGAGAGCCTTCGTGAATGCACTGACGCCGTATGCGGCCTTCTTCATGCGCCTGGCGGTGGGCGGGGTGTTCTTGATGCACGGCATCGCCAAGTTCGAGCACGGCGTGCACGCGGTGTCGCAGATGTTCGCCGGGTTCGGCCTCCCCTTCGCGACGATCTTCGCGGCCCTGGCGATCGCGATCGAAACAATCGGCGCCGCCTGCGTGCTGCTCGGTATCTGGACGCGCGCGTGGGCGGTCGCGATGGCCGCGGAGATGGTGGTGGCGATTCTCGTGGTGAAACTGCGGCTCGGGGGGAACTTCGAGCTCGAAGCTCTGCTGCTGGCGGGCGCCGTGACACTCGTCGCCCTCGGCGATGGACCGCTGTCCATCGCCGTTCGCTTCAAGCGCAGCCCGATTTAGTGCAGGATTCTTAAGACGCCCGCGTCGGCGCCGGCCCGGAGGAAACTCTCGGGGTCGGTGGCCGGAATCGCGATGCCCGTCTGTTTCCGCCACCGTTTGGCGCTCGCCTCCATGTACTCCTCGAGCGAGCCGGCGACCCACTCGGCGGCATCGTCTTTCATCTGCCGCACGATTTCTTCCCACGTGCCCACATAGGTGGCGCCCGACACCGTGCTCACGCGGTGCACCTCGAAGTTCTTGTTCTTCATGCCCTGCAGTTCCGTGAGCAACGTGCCGAACAGCTCCAGCTGGCGAGGATCCGAGATCTGGCCGTCGGGCCGCATCGCTTCGATCTCCGAGAGCAGGAGGTCTTCGGGCGCCGCATCGCCCGACAGCTCGTTCAACCGTTCGTTCCACGGCACGAGCTCGGGATCGTCATCGGGCAGACGGTAGACGCTTTTCTTCAGCTCGACTAAGCGCCAGATCGCGAGGGCATCATAGTGCTCTTCGGGACCGGTGCGTTCGAGATGAAACAGCGCCGCCTCGTACTCGCCGCGGTCGTACAAGAGATTCGCGAGATAGATGCGTGCTTCGCCAAGACTCGGATCGAGCTCGAGCGCGCGGCGCAGCCAGTGGAGGCTGCCGCCTTCGTCCGCGAGCCGGTGAGCCGCGTAGCCGACGCAGGCAGCCGCATCGGCGGAATCGGGATGCGCGCGCAGCGCGCCTTCGAAAAAGCGCCGCGCCTGATCGAGCACGCCTTCCCGAAACAGCGCGCGGCCGATCTGCAACATCAGATCGTGGTCGTCCTGGAACCCGAGCGCCAGCACGCGGTCGAAGCAAGCCAGCGCACCCACGCGATCGCCGAACTTCAGCAGCACTTCGCCGAGACCGGCGAGCGTGTCCTCATGATCGGGATCGAAGCCGCGTGCTTCTTCGAACGAGCGCCGCGCCCACGCGTATTCCTCCCGCGCGAGGCGCGCGTAACCCATACCGACGTGCAGCTCGACGGCGTGGGGATACAGCCCCAGGCCTTCGCGCAGCGTCTCTATGGCCTCGTCGTATTGTCCTTCGTTGTAGAGCTGATGTGCACGTTCGTCATATTCGTCGGAACTGAGGAACTTGTCCGACATCGAACGGGTCCCCCCGGGAAGGTTGTGCTATCATACGAAACCGACCACTGTTACACAAGCGATGATGTCCTCGGGATTTTCCACGATCGACGACGGCTCGGCGACTTCGCCCGGCGGCTTCACCGCCGCCGCGGCGCACGCCGGTCTGAAAGCGGGCGGCGCCCTCGACGTCGCATTGCTCGTCAGCGCGACAAGCTGCGCGACCGCGGGCGTGTTCACGAAGAACGCGCTGCGCGCCGCGCCGGTCATTTACGACGCGCAGTTTTTGAGCGATCGCCCGGGGCGCGTCCGCGCCGTCGCCATGAACGCCCGCGTCGCGAACGCGTGCACCGGCCCGGCTGGGCTCGAGGCCGCGCGCGCGATGGCGCGAGCCGCCGAAGAGGCAGCCGGCCTGCCACCGCACACGGCCCTCGTGCTCTCCACCGGTGTCATCGGCGTGCCGTTGCCTGTGGATAAAGTCGAAAGCGGGTTGCGTGCTGCAGCCGCCAAACTCTCTCCAGAGGGCGGACTCGAGGCCGCCCGCGCCATCATGACGACGGACACACGACCCAAGCACTGCGCGGTGCGTCTCGAAACGCCCGGCGGCGGCGCCGCCATCACCATCGGCGGCATGGCGAAGGGCGCCGGGATGATCCATCCCGATATGGCGACCCTGCTCGCCGTCATCACGACGGACGCCGTGTCCGAACCCGGCACGTTGCGCCCGTTCTGGAAGCGCGTGGTCGATCGCACGTTTAACGCGATCTCCGTGGATGGCGACACCAGCACCAACGACACCGCACTCTTCCTCGCGAATGGTCATTCCGGCGTCGATCCTTCGCGCGATGGCGCGACCTGGAAGGTGTTCGAGGAGGCCGTCACGGCTGTCGCGCGCACCCTGGCCCTCGCGATCGTCGAAGACGGCGAGGGCGCGACCAAGCGGCTCGAGATACAAGTCGTGGGGGCGCAGACGGAGGCGCACGCCCGCGAGGTGGGGCGCGCGATCGCCCGCTCCACACTCGTCAAGACCGCGATCTACGGCGGCGATCCTAATTGGGGGCGAGTGCTCGCGGCCGCTGGCGTGGCCGGCGTCTCGCTCACGCCGGAGCGCATCAGCCTCCAGGCCGCAACGACGAATGGCGCCGGTTGGCTGACATTGGCGAGCGCCGGTGCCACGGCGCTCGCAGACGCCCAACAGGCCCGAACGATTTTCGAGCAGAAAACCATCCGCCTCCGGCTCGACCTTGGACTCGGTCGATCGGAGGCGGTGGTGTGGACCTGCGATTTGTCTCCTGACTACGTCCGGATCAATTCCGACTACACGTCCTAGTTACGGCTTCTTGGTGGTGTCGCGCGGTGCGCTCGTCGAAGTGGAAGCGTGCTTCGACTTGCTCTTTGAGGACGACGAATGCTTCGAATGATGCGCCGTCGACTTGGCCTTGGCCGTGTCGGCGGGGGCTTGCTGCGCCGCGTTGGCCTTCGGCTTCGGAGCCGCGGCCGGCTGCTGCGCGGGCTGCTGTACAACAAGTGAGGTGAAAAGTAGCGCTGCGAGAAGCATAGAGCCTCGGGTTAGGGTCGCCCTTACGACCCCTTCGTTCCATGCCGCGTCACTGCCGCCCCAGTCGGACCCGACTCGGTGGCAGGTACGTTCGGCAGCATGGCCCGGACATGGGCGAGTGCTTCGGACGGAGTTCGACCCCCGCCGCGCTGCAGCTCATGATCGGCCGCGACCGCCACATCGAGCAGGCGCATGCCCCGCAGGCCCTTGCTGTGTGCCTCCACCAGCAGATCCACGGCAGAGTCTGGGTCGAAATGATGCGCGATCATGTCCGCCGCGGCATGCAGAGCCGGGCCTGGTGGTTCGTGCGGAGCAACGGTAAGCAGTCGCTCCACAATCGGCGCGGGCAGGCCGCGCGCCAGCGCTGCCGCCACCGCCGCCACATGACCTTCCTGGATGGGCTGTCCGGGCATGGCCTGCGCCACGATCATGCGCGCCGCACGCAACTGCACCAGCGTGCCGCGTACGCCGCTCACGAGTCGATCGGGCGGAACGTTCTTGGCGCTGCCTTCGAGCGCCTTCTGGACGAGGGGCTCGGTGGGCAGGCTTTCGACCACGGCCGTGGCAATGATCGAATCAATGGCGGGCATCGCGGCGGCCGGTACGCGGCCGGAGAGACGCGCCGCAGGAGTCTGCGCCGACACCGGCGACGCCAGGGCGATGAGCGCGAGCGCCAGACGCAGTCTCACCGCTCAGTCGCCGTCGGGCGCACGATCAGGAGTGAGTTCTGATGGCCGGCGCCAAATCCGTCATCGACATAGCGGCCCGCCAAGGGATCAGGCACCCAGCGCTCGCCGTCGACAACGAACATGTACTCGTGCTGTCCCGCCGGCAGGACGGCGGCGCCGTGCCAGATGCCGTCGCCGTCATCGTCGTTCAGGTGCAGCATGCCTCGGCTCCAGTCGTTGAAAGAGCCGACGACTTCGACGGAGCGCGCCCCTGGGAAGTGCCCCACGAACTGCGCCACGCCTTCCGCTTCACCCGGTGTCGGGAGTGATCCGACTTGGAACGGCAGCAGCAGAATCGCCGTCAGGCCGGCAGCCAGCGCCAGCGTCCAGACCGGCCGCAGCCGCACCGTCACTGCGCGCGGCCGTCCCAGCCAGCGCAGTGCCCGCCGCAGCGTGTTTTCCGCCGGCTCCGAGCGGGTTGTTTGGCGGATCTCCGCCATCACGCGCGCGGCGACGCTCAAGCGCGGCGTTCCGGCCAGCAGGCGCGCCGCGCCGGTCAGCCGCTCGTACGCGTCCCGCAGATCCGCCGGCAGTGTGCCCGGATCGCGCTCTCCGTCGAGCGCCTCCTGCAACCGAGGATCAATTGGACTCATCGTACGCCTCCTCCAGTGCCTCCAACAATGCTTCCCGGGCTCGATGCACGCGCATCTTGAGCGTCGGGATGCGCGCGCCGGTCACCGCCGCCATCTCCTCGTAGCTCATGCCCTCCACGTGCTTCAGCACGAACGCTTCGCGCTTTTCCGCCGGCAGCGCCACCAGTGCTCGCTCGACCAGTGCCACCTGCTCACGGCGCTCCAACGCCGCCCACGCATCTGTGCCGTCCGCGAGCGCCGTCGCGGGCGCTTCGCTCAGCGGGATGTCGGTCGTGTGCCGGCGGGCGAGATGGCTGCGGCAGCGATTCCCCGTAATTCGGTAGAGCCAACTCCGCAGGCGCGCGGGATCTCGGCACTGTGCCAAATGCCGATAGGCGCGCACGAGACTCTCAGCCACCGCGTCGGCGGCCGCGTCGGGATTCCCGAGCATGCGCGTCGCAAAACGGAGCAGTCCCGGCTCATACCGCCGGATGAGAATCCCAAACGCCTCCCCATCGCCGCCCAACACCCGGGCGACTACTTCGACATCCGGGGTGCCGTCGTTCACCATCAAAATGACCCCTCTGCTAAGGGGTTCGTCACGGTGTTTGCAGGGCTTCGCGGGCGGCCGCCAGCAAGGTCGTCGAGCGCACGCCTGCTGAGGATATGCCACCGGCGAATGCCTCGACCGTGGCCCGGGCGCGGCGACGATACGCGGCGTCGCCGGTGACTCGGGCGAGACGGGCCAAGAGGAGCGCGGCCTGTGCGTTCGGGCCGGGTAGCACGTCGTCGAACACGTGCTTGGTGCGCTCTCCGAGAGGCGGCGATGCCGCATCACTGGGTGATGTCGTGGCGAGGTCGAAATAGCCGCCCATTGAATCAGAATAGGCCCGCTCGACGAGACCGGCGAGATCGAGCGCCACATCGAGGTAATGCGGATCCTCGCTGATGTACTGAGCCGCGAGACATGCGGCCGCGACTTGCACCTGGTCCTGAAGCAACCCGAGTGTCGTCGCGCCGCCAACAGCATGCCGGACACCCCAGCCGTGCGCGTACGTCCGCTGCAGCAGGGCGTCGAGCGCGGCGCGTGCTCGGTTGGCGGGCGTGACTTCTCCGAATGTCACCGACGCGCTCAGCACATGCTCAATGAGAAACGCGTCCTGGTCCGCAAACAGCTCGTTCTGGGGGAGCTGCTCGGCCAGCGCACGCACCACGTCACGCCCGATGTCGCGGTAGCGCGTCTCGCCGGTAACCGTCCACGCTGTCGCCAGGCTGGTCGCGAGCGCGGCGCGGACCAGTTGGGGCGGATCTTCCCCGACGGTGCCGGCCGTCGTGTCGAGCATCAGCTCGAGCGCGTTACGCGCCGACACCCGCGCCATCGAGTCGCCCGTGAACAACAAGGCAACCGCTGCGGCGTGCATTACGCTGCCGCGCCCGCTGGCGCTCCGCGTTGCATCATCCAGCTCTCGTCGGACCGATGCCAGACCCTCCTGCACGAGCCTGGGCCCCAGTACGCCGTGCGCCGCACCAACCCCGCGCCCCTCGCTCCCTTCGCTTCCCGAGATCACGAGCCGCCGCACCAATGCCGCCTGCTGCTCGATGGAGGGGCGCTGGTCGCGATAGCTTTTCGCGATTTCGGGGAGCAGCTGCTTCAATCCACGGCCGGTGACCGGGTCATCCGCGGGAAAATAGGTGCCGCCAAAGAACGCTGAGCCGTCGGCGGTGAGAAAGACCGTGAGCGGCAGACCGTGCAGGCCGGCGAGGTGCTCCACTGCCGACTGGTAGCGCTGCGCCACGTCCGGCCGCTCGTCGCGATCGACGCGCACCGGCACGAAGTAGGAGTTGACGAGCGCGCCGATTTCGGCATCGGCGTAGATCGTCCGATCGGTTTCCGCGCACCACCGGCAGCTTTCGCTGCCGATGTAGAGGAGAATCGGTCGATCGAGGCGTGCGGCGAGACCGAACGCGTCACGGCCCCAGGGTTGCCACCGTACCGGCTGTCCAGCCGCACGCGCGAGGTACGTCGTTGCCGACTGCGCCATCCGATTGGTGAAGGGCCGACGCTCGCCGGCACACGCGGAAACGGTGACGGCGCAGGTGACGTAAGCGACCGCATTCGACGTCGAACGACGCACGCCGGAAATACCCCGCCGTGTGAAGAACCGTGCCGCTATATTGGCCAGATGACCCACGTGACCATAACTCCCAAAGCGAACGGTCCCCTCATCATCACGGGTTCGGTGCGGATTGTGACGCCGGACGGACGGGAATTGACCCCCCCACCCCGGAAAGACGGCAAACCGTCGGAAGTCGTTGTGCTGTGCAGATGTGGGGGCTCGGCGACCAAGCCGTTCTGTGACGGAACGCACAAACGCAATGGGTTTCAGGACGGCCCAGCCACCACAGCCTAGCGCCACCCTATTATGTTGTCAGGCGCTTGAAGCTACCCCGTTCCCCCCGTACCCCGTGCCCCTGAACCGGAGGAGCGACCGACCATGGCAAAGGGAAAGGCCCCGATGGCCGCGGACGAAGGTTACTGTGTGAAGTGCAAGGCAAAGCGGAAGATCTCGAACGCCCAGCAGGTGAAGATGGCCAACGGCCGCCCCGCGCTAAAGGGTGTCTGTCCCGTGTGCGGGACCGGAATGTTCAAGATCCTGCCGCCCGGCAAATAAGCTCCCGCGGTCCGTCTAATTGACGCGCACGCCCCCGGTGCTTCAAATCCGGGGGCGTGCCTTTTCGTACCGGACCGTATAGCACGCCGGCCCCACCTGCCGGCAGTAGTAAGCGACGATTTCCAGCTTCGCAAATTCTCCTGCGGGTGTCCTGATCGCATAGACGTGATGCTTGGACGTCAGCAGGTGCGACCACATGCTGTAGTCGTACCACTTTCCGATCGCGACGTTGGCCGTGTCGCCCGCGAAGTTCGTGGCGACGTAAACCCGACCTGGGAGGTCCCCGACAGAATCGAATGCCACCGGCCCGAGGTCGATTGCCCCGCCGCCCACGGCGGTGATCACGTGATTGCGGCGGAAACCGAGATTCTGCCACCACTGCCACTCGTCACCGCGTGAGGCATCGAGCGTATAGGTGCCGTCGGGATGCGGGCCGAGCTCGTAGGGCGGGAATTCGGGCTTGCTGAACGCTCCGATCAGGAGCGACGCAACGAGTAGCAGGAACGCCGCTGCGAGCGCCCAAACGAGGAGCGGAGCCTTCAAGCCTCCGCCATGAACGGATACCACGGATCGCGCGGGGGCACAAAGTTCTCTTTCACCGCCCGGGCACTCGTCCAGCGGATCAGGTTGAGCATGCTGCCCGCCTTGTCGTTCGTGCCACTGGCGCGTCCACCCCCGAACGGCTGCTGCCCTACGACCGCTCCGGTGGGCTTGTCATTGCGGTAGAAGTTGCCCGCCGCGTAGCGCAGTGCCGCGTCGGCTTCGTTGAGCGCTGCGCGGTCCTGCGCAAACACAGCGCCAGTGAGCGCGTACGGCGACGTGCGATCCACGAGCTCCAGCGTCTCTTTCCATTGTTTGTCCGGGTAGACGTAGAGCGTCAGCACGGGCCCGAAGATCTCTTCGCACATCGTGCGGTACATCGGGTCCTCGACCTGAATCAGCGTCGGATGCACGAAGTAGCCGTCAGCGTCATCGCACTTCCCACCGGAGAGGATCTTGGCCTTGGGATCGCTCTTCGCGCCGTCGATGTAGCTCTTGATCTTGTCGAACGCCTTCTTGTCGATCACGGCGCCCATGAAGTTGCGGAAGTCCGCGGGATCGCCGACGCGCGCGTCCTGCAGCATACCGAGCACGCGCTCCTGCACCTTGGGCCAGATGGACGCCGGGATGTAGGCGCGCGATGCCGCACTGCATTTTTGCCCCTGGTACTCGTACGCGCCGCGCACGATGCCGGTCGCGACCGCGTCGACGTCGGCGCTCGCGTGTGCGACGATGAAGTCCTTGCCACCTGTCTCGCCGACGAGCCGCGGATAGTCCGCGTAGCTCTTCAAATTGCTCGCCACCTGCTGCCACAAGGCCTGGAAGACTTCCGTCGAGCCTGTGAAGTGAATGCCGCCGAGGTGTCGATCGGCAATCAGCCGCTCGCTGATGACGGCCGCGGGACCGGGCACGAAGTTGATCACACCAGGTGGGAGCCCTGCTTCCTGCATCAAGCGAAACAGCAGGTAATTCGAATACGCAGCCGTGGCCGCGGGCTTCCACACCACCGTGCAGCCCATGATGGCGGGTGCGCTGGACAGGTTCGCGCCGATCGCCGTGAAGTTGAACGGGGAGATCGCATAGACAAAGCCTTCGAGCGCGCGATACTCGAGGGCATTCCAGATGCCCCCCCCCGTCGATGAAATCGGCTGTACCGCCTGAAGCTGCTCGGCGTAATGCGTGTTGAAGCGCCAGAAATCGATGATTTCGCAAGCCGAGTCGATCTCCGCCTGGAAGGCCGTCTTGCTCTGACCCAACATGGTCGCGGCATTCAGCATCGCGCGCCAGCGTGTCGCGAGCAGGTCGGCAGCTTTTAGGAACACGCCCGCTCGATCGGCCAGGCTCCAATTCGACCAGTCACGCCAGGCGTCGCGCGCGGCCTTGATCGCCGCGTCGACCTCTTTCGGCCCCGCCTGATGAACTTTGGCGAGCACGTGGCGATGACAGTGCGGCATCACCGCGTCGACGGTCTTGCCGGTCCTGATTTCCTTGCCGCCGATGACGATGGGGACCTCGATCTGGCGGCCGCTCAGATCCTTGATGGCCTGCTTGAGCTCACCGCGCTCGCGCGATCCGGGGGCATACGCGAAAACGGGCTCGTTGACGGGGGCAGGAATTTTGGCTGAGTTCATGCCCGGAAATGTAACCGGGGAACCTCAAGGTGTTTTGGAGACGGCATGACCATCGATCCGCGTACCCGCATCGGCCACGTCCACTTGACGGTGAGTGATTTGGACCGCTCCCTGGCGTTCTACCGCGATGTCCTGGGCTTCGAAGTCACCTCCCATTACGGCCGCGATGCCGTGTTCGTCTCTGCGGGAGGGTACCATCATCACATCGGGCTGAACACGTGGGCCGGCCGCGGAGCCCCGCAGCCCCCGTCCGGGACTACGGGCTTATATCATTTCGCCATCCTCTTCCCCGATCGGGCCGCGCTCGCCGCCGCTGTGCGCCGCGTGGTCGAGGCCGGTGTCCCGCTCGAGGGCGCTTCGGATCACGGCGTGAGCGAGGCGATCTACCTGCGGGACCCGGACGGCAACGGGATCGAGTTGTACCGCGACCGGCCGGAAACCGAATGGCCGCGCGGACCGGATGGCGCGATCCGGATGCACACGCGGGGCTTGGATCTGGAAGCGCTGCTCAGGGAGTAGGTCGCCGATCCGCTTCGCGCTGCGGCGGCAATGGCAGCGCAATGGTCAGGGACGTGCTCCCGCTCGGACCGGCCGCCGACTCGACGGTTACGGTACCGCTGAACAGCTCCTCGGTCACACTGCGCACCTTCGTGACATCGGCGAGCGCTCGTCCGCCGCGAACGATGAGCTCGAGCTCCTTGCCTTTCTGCTCCATCTGTACGCGCACCGGCGTGGGCGGACCGCCACTGGGATCGGCAGCCGTCCGCACGATACTCACCAGCATGTCGAACAGCGCATTGGAATCACCCTTCAAGTACAACGATTCGAGCGCCGTCGTGAACTCGAGATCGACACCGCGGTCACGCAACAGGCGGCGCTCGAGCGTGAGGCACGAGCGCACGACGCGCACGACGTCGAATCGACCGCCGCGCTCGGCGCGAGACGTGAGGGCACCGGCCCGCGCGCTTTCTTTCATGGCGCGCAGCATCTCCGCGGTCCGGTCCAAGTCTTCCAACACCTGGCCGAGATCATCCAGCAAGGAAAGCCGGCGATCCGCCGCGAGATCGATCCAGCGTCCGATGGATTCCATCGACAGTTGCAGGGCGGCGCGCGCCGCGGTCAACGGATTGGTGACTTGATGCGCGAGCATCGCTTCCGGCAGTTTGGCCGATTCCGCAGTGGAGGTGGTCGCGGGCGGAGCAAGGGGCGTTCCGATCAAACCGAGTACCAGCCCGGCGAGCTCGAGGGCCAGGCGCGCGCGACTGCGCCGCTCGCGCCCACCGGGTGGGGGCGCGGGAGGACGCGAACGCACCGGCGCCACGACCCACGAATCCGCCGCATCGCCCGGCGCCGTCACCCAGCGCGAACCGACGGCGACCGGAATGCTCCAGCGTTGCAGGATCGCATCGAGGTCAAAACTCGGAGGGCGAGCGCCGACATCGGACCCGCTGCTGGCGCGCGGGACGGCGTGATGCGGCCCGATCACTTCCCAGAGCACGACCGGACGCCCCACCACGGCACTCGCTTGGCGGAGAACTTCGCCTTCGTCACCACGAAACACGACAGCGCTCAACTGTCCTCCATCGGCATCCCGATGTACGGGCGTCAGGTGGGGGGCGGGGGGCGCACGGTACAAATTGCGCCCCCTTGCAGCGCCGTCAAGCGGAGACTAGCGTCCGCCCCATGACGAATCCTCCCCCCGGTTTCCAATCTAGGCCGTCCGCAGGGCGTTCGTCGTTCGCAATCGCGATGAAGGACTACACCTTCATTCGGCCCGGTATCGCCGTGACCATCAGCGCCGTAACGCTTGCGCTCGCTCTGGTGATCGGAATCTGGCTGATCTTTTCGCTCCGCGACGCCGCCCAAACCGTTCGCCGCGGCGCTCATACGTCCGAAACGCTGCACCGCTACAACGCCGGCCTCGAGGTTTGGCGCGAGATGGCCACCAGCACCGACCCGGGCTTTCATCGCGCCGAAGCCGTCGCTCAGCGTGACAGCCTGGGCAGGATGCTCCGCGTCCAGCTCGCCGATCTGGCCAATTCCGTGCCTGATGAACGGGAGCGCGACCTCGTGCAGACGGTTCTGGGCGGTCTGACCAGCACCGCCTCGGCCGCTGGTACCGATGCGCGCCAGGCCATGATCGTGCTCCTCGCAAGGCAGGATTCAGCCATGTTCCATGCCGCGCAGGCGTCCCAGCAGGCCGTGCTGTTGTCAGCCGTGCTGCTCGCCCTGACGATTATCGCCGCCGGCACAATGATCGTGCCGATGGCCTGGTTGTACGTGCGGTACAAGCGCGGCGCCACGATCGAAGTGAAGGTGTAGTGGCCAAGGCTGCCGCCCAGCGAGGCGGGGGAGCCGCGCCACCCGTGACCATCGAAGGCTCGCGTGAGCGCGAGCGGCTCCGCACCGTTGTTTTCCCGGAGCACTCAGATCTCGCGATTGCGGTCGCCGAGCGCATCATCGAAGTCATTCAACACGAGACGCAGGCGAAGGGTCGAGCCGTGCTTGGGCTTGCGACCGGCAGCACGCCGCTTGGCGTCTACGAAGAGCTGATCCGCCGGCATCAGGCCGGCGAGGTCGATTTCTCGCGCGTCATCACGTTCAATCTCGACGAGTACTATCCGATGACTCCGGATAGTCCCCATAGCTACCACCGCTACATGTGGGAGAACTTCTTCGCGCACGTCAACATCGCGAAGCAGAACGTGCATATCCCCGCGGGAGTCACGCCGCGCGAGCGCGTAATGGAGGCCTGCGCCGAGTACGAGGACGCGATCCGTGCCGCCGGAGGGATCGACTTCCAGCTGCTCGGCATCGGCAAGACTGGGCATGTGGGATTCAACGAGCCCGGCTCCGACGCCACGTCGCGCACGCGCATCGTCACACTCGACACGTTAACGCGCAAGGATGCCGCAGCGGATTTCTTCGGTGTGGACAACGTGCCGCGCGAAGCGATCACCATGGGCGTTGCGACGATTCTCGATGCCAAGGAAGTCGCGCTCCTGGCGACGGGCGAGCACAAGTCGGGCATCGTCGCCCGCGCCGTCGAGGGCGAGATCTCGACCGATGTCGCCGCGACGTTCCTGCAGCGGCATCCCGGCGTGACGGTCTACCTCGATCTGGCTGCCGCCGCCGATCTGACGCGCGTCAAAACGCCCTGGATCCTCGAGGGCGGCGTCGACTGGACGCCTGCGACCATCGAGCGCGCCGTCGTCTGGCTCGCCGAGCGCACCAGCAAGGCAGTCCTCAAGCTCTCGGCGCGCGATTACGCGGAAAACCAGCTGAGTCCGTTGCTCGCGCGCGCCGGCTCGGCCGGCCCGATCAACGGCCAGGTGTTCAACCGGCTCCGCGACAAGATTCGCGGCCGTGCCAAGCTGCCGGCGCACGAGCGTGTACTCGTGTTCTCACCCCACCCGGATGACGACGTCATCTCGATGGGCGGGATTCTCCGCAAGCTCTGGGAGAACGAAAACCAGATCGTCGTCGCCTACATGACGAGTGGCAACATCGCCGTGTTCGATCACGACGTGACGCGCCATCTCGACTTCGTCGAACGCGCGGCATCCTCGCTCGGACTCGATACGGCCACGGTACGACGGGCGCGGGCGACGGTGAATGCCGGCATGGAGCAAAAGGCACCGGGCGACATCGATATTCCGGTCGTCCAGAACCTGAAAAAGTTCATTCGCGAGTCGGAAGCGATTGCGGCGCTCGCCGCGGTGGGCATCCCGCCGACCGCCGCGCGGTTCCTCGACCTCCCGTTCTATCAAACGGGCGAGGTGCGCAAGCGCCCGCTTTCTGATAGTGACATCGCGATTGTGCTGAAGCTGTTCGAAGAGACCAAACCCGACCTCGTCTTCGTCGCCGGCGATCTATCGGACCCACACGGGACGCACCGCACATGCAAAGCCGCAGTCGAGCAGGCGCTCGCGCGCTATCAGGGGCAGAAACCCGAGGTCTGGTTGTATCGCGGCGCCTGGCAGGAGTGGTCGCTGACTGACGCGGACGTGCTGGTGCCGCTGTCGCAGGACGAGCTCCAAGCCAAGATCCTCTCGATCTTCCGTCATCAGTCGCAAAAGGACACCGCGCCCTTCCCCGGCTACGACGAGCGCGAGTTCTGGCAGCGCGTGGAAGCCCGAAATCTGGAAACAGCGGCCCGCGCCGACCGGCTCGGTCTGCCCGAGTACTACGCGATGGAAGCCTATGTAATTCAACACGTTTAGTCCCGGAGCGTTGCACGCGGCAGTGCCCGTTCATTATAGTTGGCGCCGCATTCTTCCTTTTCTGGAGGAGGCCCAACAGATGAGCGCGTCAACCACCAAGGCGTTGAGTCTGGCGATCGTCACGGCCGTCTACGCCGTGCTATCACATCTTCTCAAGATGCCGCTGCAAATCTGGCCGGTCATTGTCGGACTCGGCTGCTTTGTGGGCAGCGGCGGCGGTACCGCAGGCTTGCAGAAGTCGATCCTCGGCACAATCTCGGGCGTCGTCTGGGCGGCTGTATACCTTGGAGTAACCGTAGCGCTGGGCCGCCAGGACATCATCGACGCGCTGGTGCTCGGCGCCGCGGTGTTCGGCATCGTTTACCAGGCGCGGATACCACTGCTCTCCTACACGGGTGGCGCGATGATCGGCGCCGCGACGTATTTCGCGATGGGATTCAGGGTCTTCGCCATGAACGGCGCGATCCGCGTCGTCATCGCGCTTGCGATCGGGTGTGTACTAGGGATCGCGGCGGAACGGTTGCAAGAAGTGATCGGTAGGATGAGAGTCGTGCCTGCGATGTCGAACGGGTAGCTCTCGCCGCAAGAGATAAATGAAGGGGCGCCGATCGGGCGCCCCTTTGTATTTTGGCCAACAAAACCAAACCCGGAGCCATTGCTGGTCTCCGGGTCGGTGAGATCGGGCTCAAGTGGCCGTCGACACTTGCGCCGCGACCTACTTCCTGTTGCTCGGGAGGTAATGTAGGAGCATCCCTCACGGGAATGTTCATAGGCGCGTATGAGCTTTGTCAGGGAAACGTCCAGCCGCCTGGTGTGAGTTGCCGTGTGTGCGTTCGGGAGGAAATCTTCAATCCATGAGTCGTTTCCGTGTGCGACGTGGTGCAGTGGTCGCGGTGCTGCTAGTCCTCGTGTTTGGCGTTGCGGTCGCGCTGGCGATCCAGGCCTACCAAATGGCGGGCCATTATCGCGCGCAGGCCGATCGCGTGCTGCGCGATTACGCGCGTCTCGCCGCGTCACGCGTGGCCAGACAGTCCGCGACTTATGTGTACTGGGCCGTGAATCCTCCACTCACCGCGCTGCAGCATGCGTACCAAACAGCGCCACACGCAGCTCCGCCTCGACCGCACGATCTCCATGTCGACATGATGGAGCATGAGCTCTCGGTGGTGCCGTCCATCCGGTTCACGTTCCGCATGGACCTGCAGACGAAAGATCTGCAGACCACTGGGGAAAAACTTCCGGTTTCGGTGCGGAAGTGGCTGGTGGACACACTGCCGGTTCACGCGCGCACCGTGTACGACACGTCGTGGCACATGGGTACCGTGCTCGGGCAGCCAGAGGGCGATCGCCGCTACGTCGGTTATACCATTGCGCGCGATCGCGCCGGGGTGCTCCGGACCGCGTTGGGATTTGAGATGAAGCCGGCCGCACTGAGCCCGCTCGTAGTCCAGGCGACTGACACGCAGAAATTCGCGCTGCTGCCGCGGCCGCTCACCGGCGGCGTCCAGATCGACTCGATGGGCTCGTTTATCATCACCGACCGCTACGGCGTCGAGATCTATCGAACCCCCGTGCAATACACCTCAGGCTACACGGCTCGCGATACGATCGGCACGGATTTGGGCGACCTGTATGCGCAGGTGTCTTTGCGCGAGGCAATGGCGAGCAAGCTCATCATCGGCGGGCTGCCCAGATCGCGCCTGCGGCTCATTCTCGGCCTCCTCGGACTGACGGCGGCGCTGATCGGGACGGCGCTGCTCCAGCTGCGGCGCGAGTCTCAGCTGACCGAACTGCGCTCAGATTTCATCTCCAGCGTCTCTCATGAGCTGCGGACGCCGCTCGCCCAGATTCGGATGTTCTCCGAAACGTTGACGCTCGGTCGAGTGCGGTCGGATGAAGAACGGAAGCGGTCGTTGGCGATCATCGACC
>DATBFV010000105.1:0-5381 GCA_036558345.1 Gemmatimonadales bacterium
TATGCTTTCCGCACTTCGCCGAACGCGCGCCGGAACCGGCCGGTGCGGGTCCAGGACCAGTGATGATAGAGAAACGAGTGGCCGAGCTCGTGGAGCAGCAGTCCCGTGAGCATGTTCCAGGAGATCTCGTCGCGGCGGCGCTTGCCCGTCACGTACCGGCGGTCCAGCTCGATCACCTTGGGCGCGCGCGGCGCGACGCCGGAAACCCCCGGCCGCAGCGCCACCCGGTAGTCCCAATCGCGGATCCGGGAAACGATCAGCAGGCGCCGCGCGCGGCGCAGCGCGCGGGGGATCAGATCTCGTCCCGTGGCGTCCTCGCCGCACCACGGGCACGTCGCCATCCAGTCGTCCACGCCGCGGTCGCAGCGGGGGCATACGTTCTGGAAGTCAACGTACTTCCAGTTCTGCTCGCGACCGCACCAGGGGCAGAACCGCATCGGATACATCACGCCGCCACCGCAGCCCCATTCGCAGCGGCGGTGGAACTTGAAGCCTTTCGGGGCCTTGAGCGGCTCGTCGCTCGAGTCCTCGTCCTGGATGTTGCGGCCACACCAGGGGCAGAACGACGATGCATCGGACACGATCCAGCCGCAGTACGCGCACTCGGCGCCGGTTTCCCGCTGTGCGTCCTTCCATTCGAGCCGGCGGCTGCAGCTCGGGCAGTAGGCCCAGAACCGCTCCAGCTCCGTGTGGCAGCGGGGACAGCGCAGCTCCGGGGTGGGGACTTCGCGGCGACTCACCGCGCCATCGCCTCGTCCACGATACGCTGGATGAAAGCGTTGTATTTGAGTCCCGACTTCTCGGCGGCCTCCGCCATTTCGTGCTCGGCGGCGATGAACGGATTGGGATTCACTTCGAGCACGTAGACCTCGTCGTCGTGCGCCAACCGCACGTCGACGCGGCCGTAGTCCTGCAGCCACAACGCATGGAACGCGGTGCTGCAGATCTCGCCGATGCGCAGCGTCAGCGCCTCGGAGACACCCTTCGCGAAAACGTTCTTGATCTTCTTTTTCTTGCGGTAATCCTCATCCCATTTGGCCTTGTACGTCGCGATGCGGTGCTCTCCGATCTCCGGTTCCCCAAACGTCATCTCTGTGAGCGGCAGGACCTCTAGATCGTCATTGCCGATCAGTCCCACGTACACTTCGCGTCCGTCGACCAGCTCCTCGACAATCGCGGCCTGGTGGTACTTCGCGTGGATGAATTCGACGCGCTGCGACAGGGAGTCATCGTCCTCCACGACGGACGCCTGCGCGATGCCAATCGACGCGTCCTCGAGCAGCGGCTTCACGATGAGCGGGAACCGCAACTCGGATGGCCGCACCAGCCGGTCGCCTTCGTGGAATTCCGCAAAAGCGGGAACGCGGATCCCGTGATAGGCCAGAATCTTCTTGGTCAGTGACTTGTTGCGCGCCACGAGCAGCGCGGTGGGCGATGAACCGGTATAGCGATAGCCGTACATGTCGAGCAGCGCCGCAATCGCGTATTCGTGGCGCGCGTTCTTGCGAAAGCCCTCGCAGCCATTGAAAACGAGCTTAGGCTGGAAATCGGCGAGTTTCTTCAGCAACGGTGCGACATCGTCGCCGATCCCGATCATCAGTACGTCGTGACCGCCCGCCATGAGCGCGCGCGCGACGTCGTACTCGGCCTCTTCGATCTTCTCCTCGACCTCCCGCTTGAACGCGGCATCCTCCCATTCGGGATGCAGCGAATCGAAGATCACGGCGACTTTCATAGACCCTTCAACGCCTCCCGCCGTCGGAGAGATGAACTTCGAGCGAGCTCACGCGGCGCATGTCGCGCCGGACCGTCGTCAAGCCGATGAGCATAATCACACCGCCCAGCACTCCGACCGCCGGCAGCAGCAGCATGGCGCCGCGCAGACTTCCCGTCCGGTCGGACAGGTAGCCGATCAGGATCGGCGCGAGCGCATCCCCCGCGAGATGCGAGAACAGGACAAAAGCGCCAAGCACGGATGCCTGCACCGCGGGAGGAACCACGTCCAGAATGACCGCGGCGAGGGGGCCATTGTACCAGGTATAGAAGAAATACGTCGCGAGAATCAGCGGCGCGAACCAGCGGAGATCCTGGACGAGCAGAAGCTCCACGCAGATCGGCGCGCCGATGACGAATCCCGCGCCCGACACGAGCACGCGGCCACCGACCCAGTGCTGATGCAGCCGGTCGGCCAGGCGGCCGCCCGTGAGTGCGCCCAAAATCCCGCCGGCGAGCGCCCAGATCCCGAACCGCGCGCCGACGTCGGCGACCGAGAGGCCATGGACACGCTGCATGAACGCCGCTGCCCAGGCGATCAGACCATTCACCGCAAATGTGATCATCGCGCCGCCCAGGAACACCCAGATCAATGTCGGGGTGCGCAGCACGAGCACGGCGGCGTGCTGGAACTCGTCGAACGCGCCGGCGGCGACGGCGCCGGCGGCGGTCGTTCGCCTCACGGCGAGCGGCACGAGCCGCCACACCGTCCAGGCAACGCCAATGCTCGCGCCGATGCCGAATAACGCCGTGCCGATTTGGGATGGGATGCCTTCAAACAAGGACAAGAACCCCGCGAGCACAGCGCCGATCCCGGCGCAAACCACGAACGGCACGATGTACTGCGTGACGCCATGCATGCCGTGCTGCCACCACTCCCGGAGCGTCTCACGGATCGGCGGCGGCGGGTGTCGGTCGAGCTCACGCAGCCGCGACGCGAGCAGCGCCAGCACCAGGCCGGGGAACCCCATCCAGATGAAAGCCCAGCGCCACCCATAGCGCTCCGCAATGACGCCGCCCAACCAGATGCCCAGCACGCCGCCGAGCGCCATGCCGACGGCATATACGCTGATCGCAAACGCACGGCGCCTGCCCTTGTAGTACTGCGCGATGATCGCCTGCGAGGCGGGCGCGTATCCGGCCTCGCCGAATCCGACGAGGGCACGACACGTAAACAGTTGCCAGAACTGTCGCACGAAGCCGCCCGCGGTGGTGCATGCGCTCCACACGGCGACCCCCCAGGTGATTACGCTGCGGCGCGAGCGCAGATCACCGATCACTCCGAGAGGCAGTGCGGCAAGCGACAGGACGACGATGTAGGCGGACCCGAGCCAGCCTAGCTGCGCATCCGACAAGTGCAGGTCCGTTTTGATCGGCTCGAAGACCGCGTAGACAACGTTGCGGTCGAGATAATTGAGAAGATTGATGAACGTCAGCAACCCAAGGACGTACGCGGCGTACGCCCGGGACGATCTAGCGTCCGCCAGACGCAGCCTCCGCGCGCGCATCCCGGTCGGCCTTCGCTTCGAGATAGGAGTCGGTCAGTTCGCGCATCATGTCTGCACGCCGTTCGTACAGGCGCTTCAGCTTGCGCGGTTTGCGCCGCGCCAGCGCATACGACGCCAGTATCGGAAAGGCCACCGTGTTGTCGAGGTAAGCCACCACAGTTCCCGGCAGTTTGTCCGGATCGACTTTGCCCCAGCTGACCGCTTCCGCGGGAGTCGCGCCCGAGAGACCACCGGTATCGGGGCGCGCGTCCGTGAGCTGGAGGTAGTAATCGTGCCCCTTCTCGCTGATTCCGAGCACTTCCTGGATCTGCGGCTCGGTCTGGAGCACGAAGTTCTTGGGACTCCCGCCTCCGATAATGAGTATGCCGCTTTTGCCGCCGCTCACTTTGGCGGAGAACACGATGGCCGAGGTCTCGTTGACGTCGGCGCTCACGTCGAAGCGCAGCTTGCTCCCCGAGAGGGCCTGCTCGGCCACATTCATGCCAATGGAGGAGTCGCCAGGAGACGACGTGTAGATCGGGACCGCCGCTGCGTGCGCGGCACCGAGCACAGATTTGCGCGAGATACTCAGCGCCTTCTCGCGCTCGCGCACGTATCCGCCGAGGAGGTGGTGATACTCGGCGGTGCTCATCGCCCGCTGAAACTCCTCGCGTGCGGAGACTTCGCGCACAAAGCGGTCGGTGGACAACAGGACATCGTAATCGAAGAAGATGTCGTAGATCCGCACAACGCCCTCTTCGCGCAGCACGACGTCATCCGCGAACGGCGTGCCGCGGTGCATCGCCATGCCGAGCCCGAAGTGCGCGTCATGATAGAGATTCGCTCCGGTAGACACGATCCAGTCGACGAATCCCGCTTCGATGAGAGGAATGATCGTGGACATGCCGAGACCAGCCGGCGTCATCGCTCCCGTGAGACTCATCCCAACGGTCACGTCGTCTTCGAGCATTCGCTCCGTGAACAGCCGGCAACCTTCCGCGAGCCGGCCGGCGTTGTACGCCAGGAACGCGTTCTCGACGAGCTCCGCCACCGTCTCTTTGCCGGTGATCGGATGCGGATTGATGCGCTGGCCGCGCAGGTATTCGTTTTGGGTCATCGCGCCGCCTGCGGTGCCGTGGTCATCGCGCGGAACTGACGCGTGCGGCGCTCACGCGCCTCCACGATCCACCCGAGCGTTTCCTTCGGGTCATCAGTCAGGAGAAAGAGATTGAGATCCTCCGGAGCGATCTTCCCCTCTCCCGCCACACGCGCCTTCAGCCAGTCAGCGAGTCCGGTCCAGTAATCACGACCGAACAGGACGACCGGGAACTGCTTGACCTTGCCGGTCTGGACCAGCGTGAGCGCTTCGAAGAGCTCATCCATGGTTCCGTACCCGCCCGGAAACGCGATGAAGGCTGTCGAGTACTTCACGAACATGGTCTTGCGCACAAAGAAGTAGCGAAAATTGATGGCTCGCTCCACCCACGGGTTCGTCCCTTGCTCGAACGGCAGCTCGATATTGCAGCCGATGGAGAGACCGCCCCCTTCTTTCGCACCCCGGTTCGCGGCGGCCATGATCCCGGGCCCGCCACCGGTGATGATGGCGAACCCTTCCTTGGCGAGCATGCGCGAGGTCTCGCGCGCCGCGGTGTAGTACGGATCGCTTTCCGGCGTGCGCGCCGAGCCGAAGACCGTCACGGCGTTGCGTACGTCCGAGAGCGTATCGAACCCCTCGACGAACTCTCCCATGATGCGCAGCACGCGCCAGGGATCCGTGCTGGTGAAGGACGCCCGCCGCTCGACCGGGAAGGCCGGCGGCGGCGTAAGGAGTTGTTCGTCTTCAGTGAGCGGACTGCGAGGCGAGGCGCTCGGTTGCTCGGACATGGTCATCCTGCACGTTATAGAAGAAGGGCGAAAACCGGACGTGGCCGGGCCGGCTGTCGGCGATCACACCGCCCGTCGCCAGGTGTCGCACGGATGCCGCCGGGTCGGGCATCGGAACCATTACAATCGCCGATCGTCGCTCCGGCTCGGCGGCGACTTTGGGCTTGAAGCCGGCGTCCCGCAGCCTGGCGATCAGGTCTTCGGTCAAGGTGGCGGTGGTCTCCCGAATCTTCGGGA
>DATBFV010000106.1:0-7835 GCA_036558345.1 Gemmatimonadales bacterium
CTTTTTCATTGTAGACCCATTCGCGGTCATTCCGACGTTTCTCGCGATGACGGCGCGCGATACGCCTCCGCAGCGCCGAGCGGCCGCGCGGCGCGGCGCGTGGACGTGCGCGATTGCCCTCATCGCGTTCGCGCTGGCCGGAAGCCTGATCTTCAAGATCTTCGGCATCACGATCGGCGCATTCAAGATTGCGGGCGGCGTGCTGATCGGACTCAACGCGCTCGACATGGTGCAGGCGCGGCGCAGCCAGCAGCGCGAAACCGCCGTCGAGACCGCGGAAGGCATTCAGAAGGACGACGTCAGCATCATGCCACTCGGTGTGCCGATGCTTGCCGGACCGGGTGCGATCTCCACCGTCATGGTGCTGGCGCTCGGTGCGAAGTCGGTCGCCGCCACGGTGACGCTCTACGTCTCCATCGTGTTGACGGCCGTGATCACGTACTTCGTCCTCTCAGCGGCGTCCCTGCTGGAGCGCCGCCTCGGACAGACGGGGATGCGGATCCTGACGCGCTTGATGGGCCTCGTGTTGTGCGCTATCGCGATTCAGTTCATCATCGACGGCATCAAGCTCAGTTTTCGCTGAGTGGGTTAGTGCGGCCAGGCATGGTACCATTCGTGGAGAGGTCTGGTCTTGAACCCGTCCACGATTCTGCTCATCCCATTCTCCATACTGAACAGCCGGTCGGCGGTCCGTCGCACCGATTCGACGTCGTGATCCGCATACAGGATCGCTGCACCCCGATCGGCGAGCTCCCGCAATCCACGGCCGACTTGCTCGCGATGTAAGGGCTCGAGTCCCCGGAAGGGCTCGTCGAGCACGGCCACCACGGGCTGCAACGCAAAACCGAACGACAGCTCGGTCAATCGAAGCTCTCCTTCCGACAGCGTTCCGACTCTCCGCCCAGTCCATCCGCCGATGCCAAAGACCTCGACGACATCCGCCCATCCATCGCGCGGGCACAGCGCCATGTGATCATTGAAGCTGAGATGTCGTGCCAGCCAGGCTCGATCCGGATGGTAGAACAGGCCCTCGCGCGCCAGCACGGGTAGCCGCGGCCGCGTGAGCGGCGCTCCACGCCAACGAACTTGTCCGCCGTCAGCCACGCGCTCTCCGACCAAAATCTTGAAGAAGGTAGTCTTCCCCGATCCCGAGCGACCGACGAGCGCGGTGATGGCGCCGGGCACGGCGTCGGCATAGGCGGATGCGAGGATTGTCCGGCCGCCAAGCGCGAGCGTGATGGAATCTCCCGCCAGAATCGGAGCGTTCATCGTGCTACCATGGCGAGCGCGGCGCTCAGTGCCAGATGCACGAAGACGAGCGGCGCGAGCGCGACACTCAGCCGCAGGCCCACATTGCCGAGCAGGATGTCTTCGTTGTCACGCTTGATGAACGCGATCAAAGCGCCGAGCTCAAAGAGCAGGATGACGAGCTCGGTGCCGGCGCGGAAGCTGAACGGCGAAATACCGATGACCGACGCTGTGGCCGCGTTGGCGAGTTTTCCGGCGATCCAGAGCAGAACGAAGCGGCGGAGGTAGGAAAGAAAGAGCGGGCTGCTCAGCCACGCCCCGAAACTCACATGCGCTTGTATTTGGGTCCGCTCCCGCCTTCTCGTGGTGTCCATCGAGGCCCCAGAATGTCCGTCGCCTTGCAATCCACGCAATTGGGCGCGTTGACCCGCAATCCGCCTTCGCCGGCTTCATATACACCGGCGGGACACATATGGGAGTAGAACCGAGCGACCTCGACCGGTATCCCCGCTTTGGCGATCAGATGGCTCGGGATGGTATCGCGCGTCGCGTTGCCTGACTTGAACACTGCATCGACCTTGCTTACGCCGCCGCCCACGCGGCGCTCAGGACCGACACGCCGTGGTTCCTCGGCGTCCGCGGGGCTCGTGTACTTGCCGCCGGGAAAGCGGCCGCCCGTCACCGTCATCAGTCCGGCCTGCACGCCGCCGAGATAGAATCCGTCCTTGAACGCGAACCGCATGTTGCGAGTGCGGTACAGATCGCTCGCGATATACGATGCGTTCACCACGCGGTCATATTCAGCGAGCGAGGCGCCCGTCTTCAGGTTCTGGAAAATGGCGCGCGCCGCATACATCCCCGACTGCATCGCGTAGTGAATCCCCTTGAGTGACGGCACGTCCACAAATCCCGCCGCATCGCCGAGCAGCACGACGCCATCGCCCGCGCGCCGCGCCGGCAGCGAAAAGAACCCGCCCTCGGGGATCGTCTTGGCACCCCACTCAACCATTTCGCCACCCTCGAGCAGGTCGCGGAGGAGCGGGTGCTGCTTCAGCTCCTGCAGTAACTGATGCACGTCGAGCGTCGCGTCGCGGTAGTCGAGTCCGACGACCAGACCAAGCGCGACGAGATTCGGCTCCAGGGGATAAAAGAAACTGCCGCCAAACGCGTCATTGGGGAGCGGCCAGCCCATCGTGTGAATCACGCGATCGAGCGGTTGCCTGGTCTCCCACAGCTCCTTGACGCCGAGTGCGAAGATCTGCGGATTCTCCGACGGGACGTTCTGCCACTGGCACCACGCCTGCCCCAGGAGCCCGCGCGTTCCCTCCGCCAGCGCGGTCACTTTGGCGACGAGGTCGTTCGGGGCTGTACCGCCCGGCGTGGGGTTGCCGTCACGATCGAGTCCCGCCGGTGCGGTTCGCACGCCAAGCACTGCCGAGTCGCGCACCAGCAGCTGCGCCGCTGGAAATCCGGTAAACACGTTGACGCCGAGCTCCTCGGCCTTGCTGCCGAGCCAGCGAACGATTTCGCAGAGCGATGCGATGTAGTTGCCGTGATTCCGCATAGATGGCGGCGTGGGGAGACGAATCCTGGAGCCGGGCGTCAGGACATAGACCGCTTCCTTCGCAACCGGTCCGCGAAACGGGAAGTCGGGGTCCTTGAGGTCGGGGAACAACTCGCGGAGTGCGCGCGGATTGACCACCGCGCCGGACAGCGAGTGCTCGCCCAATGCTTCGGCTTTTTCCAGCACGCCGATGTTCAGCTCGGTGCCGTCGGCCCTGGCCAGTTTTGCGAGCTCGATCGCGCAAGCGAGCCCGGCCGGTCCCGCGCCGACGATGAGGACATCGAGATCCATGCGGTCACCGGCACCCGGGGCGCCGTCCTGCAAAATCAGTTGATCGAGGGGAAGCGGCGGCTGATACTGCGCGGGAACGATCTTAGCCATGCAGCTTGCGAATCTCGTCGGTGAGTTTCGGAACGATCTCGAACAGGTCCCCGACGACGCCGTAGTCGGCCACCTTGAAGATCGGTGCGTCCTTGTCCTTGTTGATCGCGACGATGACTTTGGACGTGCGCATACCGGCGAGATGCTGAATTGCGCCGGAGATGCCGACCGCGATGTACAGTGACGGACTGACTGTCTTGCCCGTCTGTCCCACCTGATCGGCATGCGCGCGCCACCCGGCATCTACCACGGCGCGCGAGGCACCCACCGCCGCTCGACCGCCAAACGCCTGCGCCAACTCTTCGAGCACTTTGAAATTTGCGGGCTCCTTGAGTCCGCGTCCGCCCGAAATGATGACCTGCGCCTCGGCGACGTCGAGCGTGCCCGCGGGCGCCGGTTTGACTTCGCGCACCTTCACACGCCCACTCGCTGTCACGGAGAGAGCCTCGGGTGTCACGTCCGCGGCGCGCTGATCGGGTGTGAAGATGTTGGGTCGGAGCGAGAGCACCGCGGGCCGCGCCGTCACTCGAAGCTTCTGAAGTGCCTTCCCGGCGTAGACGGGTCGCGTCGCAACAATCGCATCGCCTCCCCCCTCGACCGTGAGATCGGTGAGATCGGAAGCGACGCCAACGCCGAGTTTGGCTGCGACCCGGGGCGCGAGGTCTCTGCCCGTGGCCGTCGCGGCGAACACCACGACGCCATACCCACCGGCCTTTGCCTTATCAGCGAGCGTCGCGGCGCATCCCTCTCTATCAGTGGTGTCGCATACGACGGCATCCACTGAACCATCGAGACGACGCGCGGCTGTGACAATTTCGAATGAGACCTTGCGCAGCTTCCCGTCGCGCTGCTCGAGCACCGCCAGCGTTTTCACAGGACCTTGGCCTCTTCCCGCAGCAACCGCACCAGCTCGCCGACGGCCGCTGCCCCTTCCCCGACGATCTTGCCCTCTTTCCGCTCGGGCGGCGGCGTGAGCGCCACGATCTCCATGGCGCCGGCAGCGGCCTGCACCGGCCTGATCTCGAGCGCCTTCTTCTTGGCCGCCATGATGCCCTTGAGCGCGGGATAGCGCGGCTCATTCAGTCCCTTGTCGGCCGTGACGACGGCCGGCAGCGGAAACTCGAGCACCTCGATGCCACCCTCGATCTCCCGCTCCGCGACGCCTTTCGTGCCTTCGATGTCGAGATGCGAAACAGCAGTCACACACGGCAGATCGAGGAGCTGCGCGACGAGCGGTCCGACCTGATGATTGTAGTCGTCGATCGCCATGCGGCCGAAGAGAATCAGGTCCCAGGCAGTAGTCTTTAGCTCGTTCGCGATGAGCTTGGCGGTTTCAAATGGATCGGCGGGGATCTTGTCCGTCTGGAGCAGCACGCCGCGATCGGCGCCCATCGCCAGGGCCGTGCGGATCGTTTCCTGGGCCGCGGCGGGGCCGAGGCTGACGACGACGACTTCACCGCTGCCGGCTTTTTCCTTGCGTCGCAGCGCTTCTTCGACGGCGAATTCGTCGTAGGGGTTCAGCGCGAATTTCACCCCGGCTTCGTCCAGGCTCTTGCCGTCAGGCGAAATCTTCACGCGCGCTTCCGAATCGGGGACGCGTTTGACGCACACGGCGATTTTCATGAGGCCCGAAAGCTACGCTACGGCCTCGCCAATCGGAACACAGCGATCCCCCAACTTTCAGGATCGTCGGGAGGGTTCGTGTTCCAGTCGCCGTAAGAATGGGAATCGTCTGAGCGAAACCGCAGCACGTAGCCGCCAGCCGGCAGGCTGATGACGCCGTCGAACGCGCGATTCTTGTCGGAGCCGCCAGCAGCGTGGGTGTCAGCGTACTTCATCTTCCACACCGTCTGACCATCGGCGTCCTCGATCCAGCCGTAGTCGAACATCTGACCATCACGGCCTTCGCCGATCGCCAAGACCCGGACGCGGGTCTGCTGGCTCAACTGGAACGTCGTCTGCGCGTCCTCGTCGTTGCCCATGTGGGTCAGCCGGCCCACCGTGAAATCGGTGCCAGGCATCGTCATGAACGGCCCGACGTCGGCGGGATTCAGCTTCCCACTCGCCGGGAAGATGCTGATGCCCCAGTACCGCTCCTCGGCGGGGGGCGCGGCGTTCCAGTGATCGTACGCATGCGAATCGTCGCTCTTGTAGTACGCGAGATAGTTGCCGGGCGCGAGGTGAATGACGCTATCGAACAGGCGGTTCTTCTCGGCGCCGCCGGCGTGCTCGGTGTTCGCATAACTCATTCCCCACACCCGTTTGTGCTGCTCGGCGTCCACGATCCAGGCGTAGTCCGCCATGCGATCGGAGAACCCCTCGCCGATCGCGTAGATCCGCACGTCCAGCGGCCGCCGCAGCGAAAAACCGGCACTGCGCATCTCGTCGTCCCCGACGCCGATCAAAGAGACGATGGTCTGACCGGCGGGGACCGGTTCGTACTCGAAGGGGCGTACAGAGGCACGCGCCGCCGGATCAGCGACGCGCAACGTGAGTCCCCACGATTCCGGGTCGGTTGCCGGCATGCTGTTCCAGTCGTCCGGACCGTGGGAATCGTCGCATGCGAAGTAGGCGACGTAACGCCCCGGCTTGAGCTTGAGCGTCTCGTGCGCGACGCGATTCTTCGCGGCGCCCCCCGCCGGATCCGTCGACTCCCACGACATCGTCCACACGCGCTGGCGCGTGGCGGCGTTCATGACCCAGCCGTAATCGACCGCTTCGTCGGCCGTCAGCTCGCCGATCGAGTACACCTCGACGGAGATGGGCCGGGTAATCTCGAATCCCTTTCGGGCCGTCCTGGCGTGATCGGGAGCGAGCGTGACGATCGCCGTGCTCGTCGCCGCCGCGCGCGCCGCCGTGATGTCTTCGGCCGTCGCCACATGCGCACCACCGGCCCCGCTGATCGCGAGCGCAAACTGCTTGTAGAGCCCGCTTTCGACGTAGGGACCGCCGTACTTGGCGCGCCTGCCGAGGCGGATCAAGTCCTTGAGGCTGAGATCGAGACTGCGCTCGTTGAACGTGATCGATGAAGAGGGATATGAGGCGTAGTGCGCCTCGTATGTGCCGGCTGGCAGTCGTACCGTTCCGGAAAAGCGGCGCAGGCCATTCGATTCACGCCGCGTATCCACCGCCCGAAGATCCCATACGACCGCGCGTGTGCGCGCATCGAGGATCCACGCCGCGGCCGGCCAGGTGGTCTGCTCATCGTCTTGCCAATGCGGATCATCCCGGGTGCGGAACCGGTCCGGCCACGGCTCGGCGCCAGTCGCCGTGATGGTGATTTCCTGCGCGGACGGCAGCACGAAGACGCCCACCCGATGTTCTCGGGAACCGAGGTCTTGCATATCGACCAACTGCGTTTGTGCGAGAATGACTAAGAGAGCGAGGTGCATCGCTGATATAACGGGCGGTCTGCAGTCGCGGTTTCTCGGCCTAGAAAGCGGACAATCCCGTGATCTCCTGGCCCAGAATCAGGGTATGGACGTCGTGCGTCCCCTCATACGTATAGACCGATTCGAGATTGGCCAGATGCCGCATAGCCTGGTACTCGGCCAGGATCCCGTTCGCCCCGAGCAGCCGCCGCGTCTCGCGCGCCACATCGGTCGCCATGTTCACGTTGTTACGCTTGGCAAGTGACACCTGCTGCGGCGTGGACTTCCCGTCGTCCTTTAGACGGCCGAGCTGCAGGCACAAGAGCTGGGCCTTGGTGATTTCGGTGAGCATATCGGCTAGGCGCGCCTGCTGCAGCTGGGTGCCACCGATCGCCCTTCCAAACATGACCCGCTGCTTGGAGTAGCTCACCGCCTCGTCGTAGCACGCCATCGCGGCGCCGACCGCCCCCCATGCGATCCCGTAGCGCGCCGCGGTAAGGCACATGAGGGGCGACTTGAGGCCGCCCGACTTGGGCAGGATGGCGTCCTTGGGCAGGTGCACGTCCTGCAGCACCAGCTCGCTGGTGTCGCTCGCGCGCAACGACAGCTTGCCCTTCTGGTCCTTTGCGGAGAACCCTTTCGTGTCGGTCGGCACGATGAAGCCCCGAATCGAATTCGGATCATCGAGCCCGCCAGTCTTGGCCCACACGATCGCAGCCTGCGCAGTGGAGCCATTCGTAATCCACATCTTGGCGCCGTTCAGGACCCAGCCGTCGCTGGTTTCCCTCGCGACTGTGATCATGCCCGCCGGATTCGAGCCGTAATCGGGCTCGGTCAGTCCGAAGCACCCGATGACTTTGCCGCTCGCCATCTGCGGCAGCCACTTCTTCTTCTGCTCGTCGGAACCGAAGGTATAAATCGGGTACATCACGAGTGCGCCCTGCACCGAGGCAAAGGAGCGCACCCCCGAATCGCCGCGCTCGAGCTCCTGCATGATCAGGCCGTACGCCACGTTGTTCAGCCCAGCGCAGCCGTATTCCTCAGGCAGGTTGGCGCCAAACACGCCGAGCTCGGCGAGCTCGGGAACGATCTCTTTTGGAAAGCGCCCATCGACATAGCACTTGCCGATGATTGGCAACACGCGGTCGTCGACGAATCGCCGCACGCTGTCGCGCACGGCACGTTCCTCCTCGGAGAGGAGGCTATCGATATCGTAGAAATCGAGCATGGCCCAAAGCTAACGTGAGCGGGGACGACGCGCTTTCATTTCC
>DATBFV010000107.1:0-3799 GCA_036558345.1 Gemmatimonadales bacterium
GCGGGTGTCCGTAGGCGACTCCCAGCGCACCCGCGCCGATGCCGAGCAGGATTATCCCGACGTTCTCCACGCTGTGGAACGCGAGCAGCCTCTTGATATCATGCTGCGCGAGGGCCCACACGACTCCCAGCACGCCAGAGAACGCGCCGAGCGCGAGAATGACCCAACCCCACCAGGGCGGCGGCGCGCCGAACAAGACGACGGTACGCAGCAGGCCATAGATCCCCATCTTGATCACGACACCCGACATCAGAGCCGAGACGTGCGACGGCGCCGCGGCATGGGCCTCGGGCAACCAGAAGTGGAAGGGGACGGCGCCCGCCTTGAGACCGAACGCGATCAAGGCCACCACCAGGATCATCCCGCCGCGGCTCGCCGAGAACGGCGGGTGAGTGGCGAGGGTGCGAAAACTCAAATCACTCGTTCCGCCCGCCCAAATCGCAAACAGGGCGAACAGGAGCAGCGTCCCCACGTGGGTCGCGACGACGTAGATCATCCCGGCCCGGCGGACCTCGCGACGCTCGTGCTCGAACACAACCAGCAAATACGCCGCCACCGCCATCCCTTCCCAGGCGATGAGGAACGGCAGGGCGGCGCGCGCGACCACGGTGAGGGCGAGGCTGGCCACGAGCACGGCGAGCAGCAGGTGAGCCGCTCCGACCGCACGCCGCCCGCGCTCGTGTGCGAGGTAGGTCAATCCGTAAAACGCGCACGCGGCGCCCACGCTCAGGATCGCCAGGAGGAAGACCGCCGAGAGTGCGTCGATGCCGAACACCCACGGGCCGAACGGCGTGGTCGGCGCCAGGCTCACGTCGGCCACCGTGCCCCCGGATAAGACGAACAGCGTCGGTGTCGCGCCGGCGATGCACCCCGCGCCGAACAGGACGCGGAACAACATCTCCCCGACGGCCGGGCGCCGCGCCAGCACCGCCGCGGCCAAACCGGCGAGCAGGATCAGGGTCAGACCGAGGGCGACCAGCGTCATGGAGCCTTGTGCACGCCGCTGGCCCGGCCCTCGACCGCCTGCACGCGCGTGAGGATTTCCGCATCGGGCGCGCGGCGCACCAACAAACGCCGCAGCTCCTCATCGTGCAAGGCGAAGCCGAGTTGACCGAGAATGCGGAGGTGTCCGGGGACGTTGGCACTGATCACGGTAAACAGCGCGTGGACGGGCTGGCCGTCGAGGGCGCCGAAGTCCACCGGATGGCGCAGCAAGCAGAGCGTGACGAACGGGGCAGCGACGTGAAGCAAAATCGGGTTCCGCACGTGCGGAATGGCGATGCCGTCGCCAATTCCCGTGGAGCCCATCGCCTCCCGCGCTTCGAGCGTTGTGACGAGGAACTCTCGGTCCACTTCGGCGGGCAGCGGGAGGCGCTGCACGATCTCGTGCAGCACGCTCGCCTTATCCTCGCCGCCCACGTCGCGATGAATCCCGCCACTGGACAGCAGGGCCGATAACGGCGGCACCTGCTCCGGTCGGCGCTGCGCCTGCTCGAGCAGCGCGCGCGAGACCGGAACGCCGTTTTCCGTCGCCCACTCCCACACCTCAATCGCGTTCAGATAGAGGCGCTCGTCCGCTCGATGGACGGGGAGGGCGCGACGGGCAATCCAGCGTCGGACCGTCGCCTCATCGACCCGCAAGTACGACGCGGCCTCGCGCACAGTAAGTTGCATCTTAAGGGATCACCGGCATCCCTGGGGACGTCTCTCGCGCGACTGTCGGCGTCGCAAACGCGGGCCGTTGCACCGGGGGCAGCCCGAGGTGAGCCCGGGCGCGATTCAGCGCATCGTCGATGTTGCCGTGGACGTTCTCTTCGCCCAACTCGTCGTACGTTCCCGAGCGCTCGAGCGCGACGACCGGCTGGGCGTGCACGTCCGACAGAATGACGAGCGTCCCTTCCTTGCGGCTGCGGTGCACCACGTCGCGCAGCGCGTGCAGCCCCGTCGAGTCGATCACGGGCACGTGCCGCAGCCGCAGGATCAGCACCTTCGGCTTGCCGGCGATTCGCCCCACCCGGTCCTTGAACATCTCGGCCGCGCCAAAAAAGAATGGACCCGTGATCTCGTACACCTGCACGCCTTGGGGAATCTCGCGACGGCGCACGGCGTTGGGATCGCGCTCGAAGTCGTCGACGGGATCCGTAAACTCGTGCGTGAGCACGCTGATGTTCGTGACCTCCGCCATGCGCCGCATAAAGAGGAAGGCGGCGAGCACCATGCCGACCTCGATGGCCACGGTGAGATCGACCAGCACCGTAAGGAGAAACGTGGTCACCAGCACCGCCACATCGCTCTTCGGCGCGCTGAACTCGGAGACGAAGGTTCGCCATTCGCTCATGTGAAACGCCACGACGACCAGGATCCCCGCCAGCGTGGCGAGCGGAATCAGGGCGGCCCAGCGGCCGAAGAACAGCGTGATCAGGAGCAGCGTGACGGCATGGGCCATACCGGCGACGGGGGTGCGCCCGCCATTCTTGACGTTCGTCGCGGTCCGGGCGATCGCGCCCGTCGCCGGCATCCCGCCGAACAGCGGCGAGGCGACGTTCGCCACCCCCTGCGCCACGAGCTCCATGTTCGAGCGATGCCGTCCTCCAATCATGCCGTCGGCCACCACCGCCGAGAGCAGCGACTCGATCGAGGCGAGCAACGCGATCGTGAATGCCGGGCCGGCTAGAGCCTGAATGACCGGCAGCGACAGGTGCGGAATGCTGGGGTGTGGCACGCCGGCGTGGATCGCGCCGAACCGGGCGCCGATCGTCTCGACCGGCAAGTGCAGAAGCCGCGCGAGCAGCGTCGTCACGATCAACGCCACAAACGGGCCCGGTATCCGTGTCGAGATTCTGGGCCAGACGACGATGATGGCGAGCGTCGCAACCGTCACCGCCAGCGCCCAGGGATTGACGGTATCGAACGCGCGGACGTACGCACCCCATTTGGGCACGAACGCCGACGGTACCGCTGCCATGTCCAGACCGAGCAGGTCCCGGATCTGGCTCGAGAAGATGATGAGCGCGATTCCGCTGGTGAATCCGATGGTCACCGGATATGGAATGAACTTGATCGCGGCGCCGAGCCGGAACACGCCGAACGCGATCACAATGAAGCCGGCCATCAGCGTGGCGACGACCAGTCCGTCCACGCCGTGCTGCTGTACGATGCCCGCCACGATCACGACAAAGGCGCCCGTCGGTCCGCCGATCTGGACGCGTGAGCCACCGAGGAGCGAGACGAGAAAGCCGGCGACGATGGCGGTGTAGAGCCCGCGTTCGGGCGGAAGGCCGCTCGCGATCGCGAACGCAATGGCCAGAGGCAGCGCGACGATGCCGACGATGACGCCAGCGATCAGGTCCCGGGTGAGCTGGTCCCGATCGTAATCGCGGATCGTCGTGAAAAACTTGGGAATGAGCACGGCGCGCTCAAGATACTAGATTCGGACATGCCTACCACTCTCCTGCTCGCGCTGGTCTTCACACTCCAACAACCGCTGCCGCCAGATTCCGCCGTTCGCGCGCTCCTGACGGCCCGCGTTCAAACGTTCCCGGATTCGGGAAAGCACGGCACTGGCATCGTGGTGGGACTGTTGGACGCTGCGGGCCGACGCCGGATCATCGCGGTGGGCGTGGATTCCAACGCCGTGTTCGAAATCGGCTCCATCACGAAGACGTTCACCGCCTCGGTGCTGGCCGACATGGTCGCCCGGGGCGAAGTGCGGCTCGACGATCCTGTCGCGACGTACCTGCCCGACTCGGCGCACGTGCCTTCACGCAATGGCAAACAGATCACGCTGCTCGATCTCGCG
>DATBFV010000108.1:0-1539 GCA_036558345.1 Gemmatimonadales bacterium
GAGCAGTCGCTGGTGAGCGAGCACGACCTGTCGCAGGTGAAGCGTGCCTTCGATCTGAACGGCTACGTGGGCATCCTGTACTTCGTGGCGACCGCGACGTCCATCTATGTGCGCTGACCACTCCGGTACCCGAACCTTCGCCTTCGCGATCACGGGTGCCAGCGGCGCCCTGTACGCGACGAGGACGATGGCCGCGCTGCTGGAGCGTGGCTGTCATCTCGAGGTGGTCATCTCCGACTACGGCAAGCGTCTGCTCCGCGACGAGCTCGGCGACACCGCGACTGTCGATCGACTCCGGGACTTCCTCGTTGGCACCTATGGCGACAGCGCGCGGGGCGGCACCTTCACGATGTTGAGCAACAAGGATCTGGGCGCGACCATCGCCAGCGGCAGCCATGCCTGCGAGGGCATGGTCATCGTGCCCTGTTCGATGAAGACCCTTGCCGGCGTTGCTCACGGTCTGTCACGCAACCTCATCGAGCGCGCCGCCGACGTGATGCTGAAAGAGCGTCGCCTCCTGATCATGGTCCCGCGTGAGACACCCATGAGCCTGCCGCAGCTGAAGAACATGGTCGCGTGCGCCGAGGCCGGGGTGATGATGATGCCCGCCATGCCGGCGTTCTATCAGATGCCGAAGACGATCGACCACCTTGCCGATTTCATGGCGGGCAAGATTCTCAGCGCGCTCGGGTTCAGCCACGACCTCTACCCGAAGTGGAAAGGGTAGTGGCCGACGCTCCGGACAAATCGCCGGCCAGGATCGCGGCGATGTTCGACGCGATCGCCGGCCGCTACGACTTCCTCAATCACACGCTCAGCGCGGGTCTCGACACCAGGTGGCGTGCACGCGCCGTGCGCGAACTGCACCTTCCGCAGCGCGCGCACGTCGTCGATCTCTGCACGGGGACGGCGGATCTCGCGATCGCGACGGCGAGCGCCGCGCGGGGCAGCCGCGTCATCGGCGTGGACTTCGCCGGCGCGATGCTGCGTCTCGGCCTGCAGAAGCTGCGCGGACGGGCCCTCGATCGCGCCGTGACGTTGATTCGAGCCGATGCGACCGCGATTCCGGTGCGCGACGGGTGGGCCGACGCAGCGACGATTGCGTTTGGGATTCGAAACGTCGCCAGGCCGGAAGCCGCCCTCGCCGAGCTGGCGCGGGTTCTGCGCCCGGGCGCGCGTCTCGCGATCCTGGAATTCGGCGAGCCGTGGGTGCCTGGCATCCGCGGCCTCTACGCGTGGTACTTTCGAGCCGTCCTCCCGCGGCTGGGACGCCTCGTCTCGAAACATCAGAGCGCCTACTCGTACCTGCCCGCGTCAGTTGGCGCGTTTCCTCCACCGGCCGAGTTTGCTGCCACTCTTTCTTCACAGGGATTCACCGCCGTCTCGGCCGTCCCGCTCACCTTCGGCGTCGTCTATCTCTATACGGCCACACGGCAGGGCTGAAGTGTGGCGCTCGATTGCTATAATGTGATAAGTCCCTCATGTACTTCGATTTCGACGACCTGCACCCGGACGTCCCCCGGCTGGGAAGTCCGCTCA
>DATBFV010000109.1:0-23430 GCA_036558345.1 Gemmatimonadales bacterium
ACGCGGCGTCGCTGCGTCAGCCTTGCGGCCATTGCGCAAGATTCCCCACTGCTGCCTCCCGTAGGAGTCTGGGCCGTGTCTCAGTCCCAATGTGGCTGGCCATCCTCTCAGACCAGCTACCCGTCGTCGCCTTGGTGGGCCATTACCCCGCCAACTAGCTGATAGGCCGCGAGACCCTCCGCCGGCGCATCTTGCGATGCTTTCATCATCCAGGGATGCCCCCGAACGATCGTACGCGGTATTAACCGGCCGTTGGGCCGGCTATTCCCCACCGATGGACAGGTTTCTCACGTGTTACGCACCCGTCTGCCACTGAACTCGAGAGTTGCCCCCCGAATCCCGTTCGACTTACATGTGTTAGGCACGCCGCCAGCGTTCGTCCTGAGCCAGGATCAAACTCTCCAATGATTGAAGAATTCGAACAGCTCTTACGAACGACTGACTACTTGTCGTCCGAATCAACGTCAGAGTAAAACCCCTCGCGCCGCGAATCTGACACACGCGTGCGCTCAATTGGGGCCGCACTCCACACACTCGATCATCAATTCTCAAAGAGCGGCTGCGAAAAAACTTCGCAGCGAGACGCGAATGCTAGCCGGGGTGCAGAGGTGAGTCAAGGGGGTCAGGGACTTGAAGATACGGCCCCTCGACAGCCTCATCCTGGTTTCATGAAGGCGTTATTCCCGAAGGCGTAATTCCTCTCAGATCGCCTACGCACTTCAATCCGAATACCCGCATCGAGGATGATCCATGAACGCCGAACAAGCTCGACTCGACGAAGCCCGCACTCAGAAAGCCCCCTGGAAGAAGTGGGGACCCTACCTCAGTGAACGCCAATGGGGCACGGTGCGCGAAGACTACAGCGAAACGGGAGATGCCTGGAATTATCTCAGCCACGACGACGCCCGCTCGCGCGCGTATCGCTGGGGCGAGGATGGGATCGCCGGGATTTCGGACGACACGCAACAACTCTGTTTCGCCCTCGCGCTGTGGAACGGCCACGATCCCATTCTCAAGGAACGGCTGTTTGGATTGACGAACAGCGAAGGCAACCACGGCGAGGACGTGAAGGAATACTACTTCTACGTCGATTCCACGCCGACGCATTCCTACATGAAGTATCTCTACAAGTATCCGCAGGACGGCTACCCGTACGATAATCTGGTCCAGACCAGTCGCGGCCGCACTCGCAGCGAGCCGGAGTACGAGCTGCTCGACACCGGCGTGTTCGAACAGAACCGCTACTTCGACGTGATCGTCGAATACGCGAAGGCCGGCCCGGAAGACATCCTCGTGCAGATCACGGCCCATAACCGCGGCACCACGCCGGCGGTCCTGCATCTCCTGCCGACACTGTGGTTCCGCAATACCTGGTCGTGGGGGGGCAATGTCGTGCGCCCCGAGCTACGGCAATTCGCACGCGGCGTGATCGCGGCGTCGCATCCGGACCTGGGCGAGCGATTCTTGTTCGTCGACGGCGACGCGGAGCTGCTGTTCACCGAAAACGAGACCAACACCGAGCGGCTCGTGCGCGTCCCCAACCGCACGCCCTACGTGAAGGATGCGTTCCACAACTACGTCGTTCACACCCGCGCCGGCGCGGTCAACCCCGACCACACCGGCACCAAGGCCGCCGCGCACTACACGCTGACCGTCGCTGGCGGCGCGTCAGCGAGCATGCGACTCCGGCTGACCGACGCCGCGCCGGCCACGTTGGCCACGCCGTTCGGGAGCGCCTTCAGCACCGCACTCGCCAACCGGCGCGCGGAAGCCGATGAATTCTACGCCGCGATCATTCCGCGATCGCTCAGCGCCGACGCGACGAACGTTGTGCGACAGGCCCTCGCGGGCATGCTGTGGTCAAAGCAGTTCTATCACTACGACGTCGAGCGCTGGCTCGAGGAACGGGGCTCGGGGCCGTTCCGCGGCGGCAAGCGCGCGCCGCGCAATGAGCATTGGCACCACATGAGCAACGCGGACATCATCTCGATGCCCGACAAATGGGAGTACCCCTGGTACGCGGCGTGGGACCTCGCCTTCCACTGTTTGCCGCTGACCATGGTCGACGTCGACTTCGGCAAGCAGCAGCTCGACCTGATGCTGCGCTCGGAGTACCAGCATCCCAATGGCCAGCTGCCAGCCTATGAATGGAATTTCGGCGACGTCAACCCGCCCGTGCACGCGTGGGCCACGATTTTCACCTATCGCCTCGAGAAAGCACAGCGCGGCCAGGGCGACCTCGATTGGCTCGAGCGCTCGTTCCAGAAGCTGCTGCTCAACTTCACCTGGTGGGTGAATCGCAAGGATCGCACGGGAAGCAACGTCTTCGAGGGCGGCTTCCTCGGACTGGACAACATCGGTGTCTTCGATCGCAGCGCACCGCTGCCGACCGGCGGATATCTCGATCAGGCGGATGGCACCGCGTGGATGGCGCTTTTCTGCCAGAACATGCTCGAAATCGCGTCAGAATTGGCGCTCACCCGCCCCGCCTACGTCGAATTGGTAGAGAAATTCATCAAGCACGTTCTCTGGATCACATCCTCCATGCTGCACGTCGGGAACGGCGGCGGAATGTGGGACGAGGAAGACGGGTTCTTCTACGACGTGCTGCGGCTACCCGACGGGAGCGCGCAACGCCTCAGAGTCCGCTCGATGGTAGGGCTGCTGCCGCTGTGCGCCGTGACGGTCTTCGAGGGGGAGCTGAAGAAGAAAGTCCCCTGGGTCGTCGAGCGGCTGCGTGAGTTCCTGCTGCCGCGCCAGGAGCTCACCGCGTTCATCCATAACCCGGTCACCCAGGGAGTCGCCGGCCGGCAGATGAGCGCAGCGTTAAACGAAACCAACCTGCGGCGCGTGCTGTCGCGGATGCTGGACGAAGAGGAGTTCCTGAGTCCCTATGGCATCCGGTCGATCTCGCGCTATCACGCCGAGCACCCATTTGTGTTCCAAGCAGGAGGCCAGGAGTATCGGGTCTCCTACCTGCCGGGAGAATCGGACACCGGCATGTTCGGTGGCAACTCCAACTGGCGGGGGCCGATCTGGATGCCGGTCAATGCCCTCATCATCCGGGCACTGCTGCAGTATTACCTCTTCTACGGCGACAACTTCAAGATCGAATGCCCCACCGGCTCAGGGAAGCAGATGACGCTCTACCAGGTCGCCGCAGAGCTGGGCCGGCGGCTCGGCAACACGTTCTCGCGCGACGAACACGGCCGCCGCCCGGTCTACGGGGACATCAAGAAATTCCAGGAAGACCCGCACTGGCGCGACCTGCTGCTGTTCTACGAGTACTTCCATGGCGACACCGGGTTCGGCATCGGCGCGAGTCATCAGACTGGTTGGACGGGCGTGATCGCGCGAATCATGCACCTCTTCGCGACCACGACACCGGAGCAGGCCCTCGAGCTCGGAAAGGCGGCTGCGGCAAAGGAAGTCGAGCAGCCGGCACGCGCGCGGAAGCGTTCCGCGCCGGCGCGGAGCCGCTGACTGCGCGCGCCCCTCTATCCCACACTCTACCAGATCAATACGCGGGTCTGGTTGCAGCAGCGCTCCGCCACGTTGAAGCGCCCCGCAACGCTGGACGACGTCCCGGATGCCGCGCTCGACACGATCGCCGAGCAGGGCGTGGACTGGGTCTGGCTGCTGAGTGTCTGGCGCACCGGCGCTGCCGGCCGGCGGATATCGCGGCACAACGCAGAATGGCGGCGGGAGTTTGCCGAGGTGCTCCCGGACCTCACCGATGACGACATCGGCGGTTCCGGGTTTGCGATCACCGGCTACACCGTGGCGCCGGAGCTGGGCGGCGATGCCGCGCTGGCGCGGTTGCGCGAGCGACTGCGCACGCGCGGCCTCCGTCTCATGCTGGATTTCGTGCCGAATCACACCGCCCTCGATCACCCGTGGGTCGACCAGCACCCGGAGTACTACGTTCCCGGTACGGAGCTGGACCGGGCTCGGGCGCCGAAGAACTACGTGTGGGTAAAGCGTGCCGCGGGCGACGTGCTGCTCGCCCACGGCCGGGATCCGTACTTCCCCGGATGGCCCGATACCCTGCAGCTGAACTACGGAAATCCTGCCACGCAGGAAGCGATGATTCAGGAACTGCTCAAGATCGCGAGACAATGCGACGGGGTCAGGTGCGATATGGCCATGCTCGTGTTGCCCGACGTCTTTGAACGAACCTGGAGCATCAAGGGGCAGCCGTTCTGGCCGAACGCAATTCGACGCGTGCGGGAGCGCCGGGGGCCCGATTTCCAGTTCATGGCCGAGGTCTATTGGGACCTCGAGTGGACAATGCAGCAGCAGGGCTTCGACTACACCTACGACAAGCGGCTGTACGACCGGCTCGTCCACGGCCAGGCCGGTCCGGTCCGGGATCATTTCCGCGCCGGACTGGACTATCAGAACAAGCTCGCCCGGTTCCTAGAGAATCACGATGAGCCGCGGGCTGCGGCCACCTTCTCGCGTGAGGTTCATGAGGCGGCAGCGGTCCTCACGTTCCTCTCGCCGGGGTTGCGCTTCTTCCATCAGGGCCAGCTCGAGGGACGGACGAAGCGGATTTCGCCGCATCTGACTCGCGCACCGAATGAAGCGGTCGACCAGCCCTTGAGCCGGTTTTACACGAGCCTGCTCGCGCTGCTGCGCCGTGCGGTGGTGCGCGAAGGCCGCTGGCAACTGCTCGAAACACGGTCGGCCTGGGAGGGGAATACGACCGCGAACGATCTCATCGCGTTCGCATGGCAAGGGCCCGATAACGCGCGGCTTCTGGTCGTCGTGAACTACGCCCCACATCAGAGCCAGGGATACGTTCCATTGCCGTTCGCGGGACTCGCCGCACGCCAATGGCGCCTGGCCGATAGCCTGGGGGGACCGACGTTTGAGCGTGATGGCGACGAGCTGAATTCGGCCGGACTGTACGTCGACCTGGGCCCCTGGAAGTACCACGTTTTCGACTTCGAGCCGCGACCGGAGCCGAGCATCCCGCGCGAGCGGGTCGCTGATACGAAGGCGGTGTTGGTCTGACCAGCGCGGCGAGCCGTGCGCTTGAAGCACGGCCGACCGTGCCGGTCGTCGTGCATCTGCCGTGGCAGATTTTCCTTTCGGAGCTGATCGGGACGGGCATTCTGCTTCTGGGAGGCCTGTCCCTCGTGATCTTCATGTTTGGGACGGGCAGTCCCGTCGCGCCCCTGATCCCCAACATCGCCCTGCGCCAGGCGCTCTCCGGGTTTCTGTTCGGATGCATCGGCGCGGGGATAGCGCTTTCCCCCGTCGGGGAGTTCAGCGGCGCGCACATCAATCCCGCGGTGACAATGGGATTTCTGCTGATGGGCAAGCTCAAACCGCGCCCGGCATTCGGCTACATGGTGGCACAGGTGGGCGGGGCGACGCTGGGATGCGTTCCCCTGCTCGCCTGGGGCGATATGGGACGGAGTATCAGTTATGGCGCCAGCCTCCCGGGGCCGGGCTATCCTCTATGGGCCGTGCTCGGCGGTGAGGTCGTCACGACCTTCGGTCTCGTGGCGAGTCTGTGCGTCTTTCTCGGGATTCGCCAGCTGCGCCGCTACACACCCTTCATGATTCCATTCTTGTACGCGATCATGGTGCCACTCGAGGCTGCAATCTCGGGAACAAGCACGAATCCGGCGCGCACGATGGGGCCGGCAATTGTGTCACAAAACTTCGACGGGTTATGGATCTACTGGGTGGGTCCGTTTCTTGGTGCCGCCATCGCCATCGTCGCCTGCAGCTTCCTCGCACGTCGTGTCGAGGTCGCCAAATTGTATCACTTCGACCGGGATCGGGGCGGCGTGTTCAAGGCGATGACCGGCCAGAATCTCGCTAAAACGGGTGCTCGAAGCTGAGGTAGACAAACACCCCCTGCCCTTCGCGCTCAGGACCCAGCCCAAACGTGTACGCGAGGCCGGGAACGATCTGCAGCCCGCTCGCGAAATTGTAGGCCCAGCGCACGCCGGGATTCATCAGCGTCACCGCGCGATCGGGCCCGCTGGTCCACGTCACCTCATACAGCACGTTGAAGGTCTGGCGCGCGAGCCACACGACACTGGCACCGAGATTGTAGATCGTCAGGGAGCGCGGCGTCATCGTCACCCCAGCATCCCAGTGACTGACGAAGTGCGATCCCATGTTCAGGCTGAGCGGCAGCGCGACTTGCGCACCGACACGGTCGTGGCTTGGCATCAGCGCACTCACGCGCGGCGCGATCGCCACGCGGCCGTCGGCCGGCGTGAGCTGATAGCGATAGTTCAGGCCGAGGCCGTTGAAATCGACGTTCGTGCGCGCGGCGTATCCGACGAGCAGCGTGTAGCTGAGCTGATGCTGCTCCGACCCGACGGGCCACTCCTGCGTAAACGCGTAGCTCCAGGAAGAGACCTGCAGCGAGCGCTGCCACGTGCTGATATGCTGCACGACACCGGGCTCCTGATTGTACGCCTCCTCGATCAGAAAGCTGTTGTCGGCGATGCCTTGCGCGAGGGCGCGACCGCCGGGCACACAGGCGGCCAGGGATAGGAGGAGCGCGAAACGCGTGATGCATAGCCGGTGCATCGGCGGGAGACAATGTAGACCGTGTTGCGGCAGTGCGCCCGGGAGGATTCGAACCTCCGACCAACAGCTTAGAAGGCTGCTGCTCTATCCACCTGAGCTACGGGCGCCGGCAATCGGGGCGGCGGGATTCGAACCCGCGACCTCCTGGTCCCAAACCAGGCGCGCTACCGGACTGCGCTACGCCCCGATCTATCACCTGCGTCGAATAGAATACGTCGAAAGACTACGTCAAAGTAGCTGCGTCGAATCTACCAGCGTCGAAGGATACGTCGAAAGACTACGTAGAACGGCGTAGGAGTACTTCAATTAAGGCGCGGAAGGCCCTTCCCCGATGCGACACACGGTGCTTGGCGGCCGGCGGCGCCTCGCCGAACGTCATGTTCAACTCAGGAGAAAAAAACAGCGGATCGTAACCGAATCCGCCGGTCCCCCGCGGCTCGGTCAGGATAAAGCCGTCGCAGGTGGCTTCCACGATCTCGGGCACGCTGCTTGGCGTCGCCAGGAAGGCGACGATACAGCGGTACCGCGCGGACCGTTTGTCCTGGGGCATGCCTGACAACTGCTCGAGCAGGAGCTTGTTATTCTCGGCGTCAGAACCGATCGCGGACCAGCGAGCCGATCGCGGCCCGGGCGCACCGCCGAGCGCATCGACTTCGATGCCCGAATCATCCGCGACGGCGGGGAGGCCGCCGCGGGTCGCGTAGTAGCGCGCTTTGGCGACGGCATTCTCGACATAGCTCATGCTGCGCTCGAGGTCGGCCTCTTCGGGCAAGGGCTGCAGCATGCGGTCCGCCGGGAAGAAGACCTCGAACGGCAAGCCGGCGAACAGCTCGCGAATCTCGCGCGTCTTGCCGGGGCTGCGTGTGCCGACCAGCAGCTTCATCCGCGCCGCAATCGCTCGAGCAGTCCGGTGGTGGACTGCTCCTTGACGAGCGGCACGCGCACCACGCGTCCTCCCCACCCTTCGACATCGCTCGCGCCGACGATCGCCTCGCGCGCGTAGTCCGCACCTTTCACCAGGACGTCAGGTCGTAGCGCGCGAATCACCGCGAGCGGGGTGTCCTCGGCAAACAGGACGACACAGTCCACCGCCGCGAGCGCGGCGACCAGACGCGCGCGTTCGCGCTCCGGCACGACCGGACGATCGTGCCCCTTCCCCAGCCGGCGCACCGACGCATCCGTGTTGATTCCGACGACGAGCGCGTCGCCTTCGGCCCGCGCTGCCTCGAGCAATGTCACGTGGCCGACGTGGAGGAGATCGAAGACCCCATTAGTGAACACCACGCGACTGAGCCCTGCGCGCCACTGAACGGCGGCCTCGGCTGTACGGATCTTCTCGGCGGTGTTCAGAGCGGCTGCGTCGCCCTGGGATGGAACGAGAAGGTGTGATTGAACAACGGCAGCGATACCTGTTCGCTGTACCGCGTCTCGATGATGATCTGACGCGGCGACTCCGTGCGGCGCACCTGCAGCTGGCTGCCCGCGGAATCGGGAACTCCGATCTCATCGATGGCCGTCTGAATGCGCCGGCGGATCGTCCCGTCGTCCAAGCCTGCCGCCAGGCGCGTCTCGGTCTGCATCTCGTCGAGCAGGCGATAATAGCGGAAATAGACCTCGCCGATGTTCACGCCATAGTACAGCGCCGCGACGAACAAGAGCAGCGACAACAGGCAACCGCTCGAGCTGGCACCGCGCCGCGATCGGATCACCATTGCGATTGCGCGCCGTCGACGATCTGCTGCACAAGCTTGGCCAACGCCGCTTTGCGCCCATCGCGCTCGTTCGGTGGATCGTAGTCGCCGTCGACGGACAGACCCTGCCGCTTCCACACGGTCGTCCCTTCCCGCTGGTTGACGATCTCGACGTCGATAATCAGCTGCACCTTGCGCTTGGTCACCGTCACTTGCCCCTGGCCCGGCAGCACGCCCTGCGGCACGTCGGGTTCGTAGCGCACGACGCGGCCGCGCACGATCGCATCGGCATTCTCTTCCGTGGCGAGCCGCAGTCCGAGCCGGCCCTCGAGCGCCAGCCGCACGGACTCCGTGACCTCCTGCGTCAACGCCGGCTCGGGTGTGTCATTGTCAAACGGAAGAATGGCGACGGTCCTGACATTCGGCAGTGTCCCTCCGTGAAAGCCGTACGGGCACGCGCTGAGCGCCAGGAAGCCCCAGCTAATGGCGACGGCGCCACGTATCGGGCGGAATAACCGCCGCGGTATCCACCACACCAACCGTGAGCTCAAATCTGGCCGGTCCTTCCGGAAAATCGAGGCGCGCCCCTGCAGGGTGCTGGAGAGAATCGAGTCGGGAACGGCTCCGCGCCAGCATCTTGCCGCGCCGCCGCCATTCCGCTTCCAACAGGGACTCGCGTCCCGCGCTGTCCGTCACGACGTAGTCGAGCGTATCCTCGACCTGGACAAAGCGCCATACCACGCGGCGCTTGTGGGAGAGCGAATCCACGAGTTCGGCGCCGAGCACGGTGGCACCCTCCGCGGGGGGTCGCACGAGCGTGAACGCCGCCCACAGCATCGGCACCGCGGGAACCAGGGAGCGAAAGTTCTTCTCCGGATCCGCCCAGGCCACTGAATCGCCGATGATGACCGCCGCCCCGCTGCCCAAATTGAGCGGGCCTGCGAAGTCGAATCGCAGAGAATCGGGCGGGGCGATGCGAACGGTGCCGCGTCCCGCGTACTTCACGCGCTCATCCTGAAAGTGCCACCGAAAGCGAATCAGCATCGGTGTGCGCGGCAGGGTCGAGCGCGTCCATGCGACCGCTGCGTCGCGGCTCGCGGGCGCCAATGGCATTGGGACGAGCGGCGCCGGCGGATGCGGGCAGGCCGCCAGCAGCGTACACGCGCCAATGTAGGAAAGAGCGCGGCGCCGGGTCAATAGTTGACACCGAAGAGGCAGTCGACAGAGCGTCGATTACTCATCTGTGGATGCTCCTGATGCGATCGCCCTGCCCGATCGCATTCAGTACGACGGTCCCCCCGACGACACGGCCGAAGATCGTATAGATGCCGTCCAGGTGCGGCTGCGCCGAATGCGTGATGAAATACTGGCTCCCGCCGGTGTTCGGTCCCGACAGTGCCATGCCCACCGTCCCCGCCTGATAGCGGACCGGATTGACCTCGTCGCGGATCGCGAAGCCCGCCCCCGGTCCGCCCCAGCCATCGCCGCGCGGATCGCCGTCCTGCACGACGAAGTTCGGGACGACCCGATGCCAGCGCGTTCCATCGAAATAGCGCCGCGACACGAGCTCGAGAAAGGCCGCGACGGTAAGCGGCGCCTCGGCGGGCAGCAGCTCGATGTCGAGTGTCCCGCGATCGGTTTCGAGCGTGACGTGTGGGTTCGTCCCTGTGAGCGCCGGTGCGAGCCAGCGGCGCGCGACATCGCGATAGTCAGCCGCCGTCTTGCCGGTCACGATGGGCAGCGCTGGTCCCCAGGCGTCGCGCGTGTCCGGCAGCGTATCGGCGGCGAGCCGGCGCACGAGGTAGTCGTCCGGACGCCGCGTGACGGCGACGAACTTCGAGGCCACCTGGACGCGCCCATTTGCGGACGCCGCGGCGATCGCGCCGAGCGCGGACACAGCCGAGAGACGCGCATCGTTGAACGGGTCACCTTCGGCCCGCGTGTACGCGGCGACCAGTCGATCCACGTCGTCTACCGTGGGTTGGCGAGCGAGGAGATCCGCCGCCACGCTGCGAACGGCCGGGTCGGCATGCGTCAGGAGGGTGCGCGCACGAGCCGGGAGTGTGGAGTCGGTGGCGGGCACGATGCGCTGCAGCATCTGCAGCGCCTGCGCGACGACTCGACCATCCGGATCCGCCAGTTGCGCTTCCAACTGATCGTGGGCGCGAGCGGCGCCGTAAACCTCGGCCGCGACGCCGCGCCAGCGCCAATCGGCGTCGCTCGCGGCCGAACTCGTGGCCGCGATCCCCGCCGCGCTGTCCGCCTGCGCCACCGCAATCAGCGCCTGGCGTCGATACGCGAAGACGCTGCTGGCGAGACGGGCGCGCAACGCTTCCAGGGCGCGCGATCCGCCCAGCACGCCGAGTGTCGTCTCCGCCTGCACGCTGACCCCGATGTCGCGATCGGCGACGAGCGGGACGACGGCCGCGGCCAACGCCGAATCCCGGAACGATGCGAGGGCGCGTAGCGCATTGATGCGAATGTGCGCGTCGCGATCGTCGAGCAAGCGCCGCAACGCGGTGATCGCGTTCTGATGATCGAGCTTCGCGCTGTCGAGCAACGCTTTCGTCACGCCGCGCGCGGCGACCGTGCGCGTCTGAGGATCGGGATCGCTGAGCGCGCGGACGAGCGGCGTCGCGCCGTCTTTGGCTCGCAGGCGCGCCAAGGAGTACAACGCGCGCCACCGTGTATCGGAAGCCGATGCGTCGGTGAAACGCACCAGCTCCGCGAGCGGCGCGCGCGTGCCCAGACGCCGTGCCTCGAGGAGCGCCGCATCCACAACCAGATTGGCGGCGTTGGGTGACCCGCTGGCCAGGACCTCAGCGAGCGCACGCGCACCGTCGTCACCACCGATTTTCGCGATCGCCGTTACCGCCTCGACCTGAGGGGCGGCGGCCTCCTGCCCTGACGTCTGGATCATTTCGAAGAGCGGCTGGATCGCACGCGCGTCTTGGAGCAGGCCGAGTGCGAATGCCGCGGCCGCCTGGACCGTGGGGACGCTGTCATGCAACGCAGGGAGGAGGATGTCGACGGCGGCCCCGTCGCCGATCCGTCCCGCGGCGAGCGCCCCCTGGCGGCGCACGGCGGGATCGGGATGGCTCAATGCTTCGCGCAGCGGCGCCGGATCGAAGCGACGGGCATCGGCGGCCGCTAGCAGAGCGGCGAGGACGCCGACCGTTGTCTCGTCAATTGGCGCGTGTTGCTGTGCGACGGCAGCGGCGGGCACCGCTGCTATAAGAAGAAGGAGACTACAGACGAACCGGGTCCGACGTGGTCTCGAGCAGCTCACACACGTGCTCCGGGATGCGGGCAAGAGTCTGGTGCGTGTTCAACGCGATCAACGACGTTTCCGCCGTGGCGAGGAGCTCGCCGGTCTCAGCGCGTTCGATCGCATACCCGAAAATCACGCGGCGCGACGCCAGGTCCCGCACCCAGCAGCGGATGCGTATCATATCATCATAGCGCGCCGGCTGGCGATAACGCACGTGCGCGTCGGTGACGGTGAGAAAGGTCCCCTGTCGCTCCATGTCGCGATACGACATACCGCGCTCACGCAGATGCTCGGTGCGCGCCATATCCATCCAGATCAGGTAGTTCGCGTGGTAGACGAACCCCATCTGATCGGTTTCGGAGTAGTTGACGCGGTGCAACACCGCGCTGATCAGCGGCGGGGAGTTACGGTTACTCGCCGTACGGAATCCAGATGTTCTTCACTTCCGATGCATGGCGCAGGAACTCGCGGCCTTCGCCTTGACGCGCATCGAACCAGTCGCGCGCACGACTGAAGGCCCAGGTGCGCTTCATGTTCGCAGCCGATGCCAGCTCGACCGCCTTCACACCCGCGGTCGTCCCGAAGTACCAGATGCCATCCACGTCGTCGTGCTCCGCGAGCACTTTTGCCAGCGCATCTTTCGCACCGGTGATGACGTTGATGACGCCGTCGGGAACATCGGAGGTTCCGAGCACCGTGTAGAACTCGGTGGCGGGTATTGGATTGGTCTCGGATGGAATGACGATGACGGTGTTCCCGACCGCGATCGCGGGCGCGACCATTGAGACGAAGCCGAGCAACGGAACGTCGTTGGGCGCGGCGAGGCCCATCACGCCGACCGGTTCGTTCATGGCGAGTGTGACGCCGCGAATCGGCGTGTGATGGATCGCGCCATCCCACTTGTCGGCCCAGGCGGCGTACGTGAAGAGCCGCGCGATACTCGCGTCGACTTCTTCACGTCCGACCCGGGCCGCGAATTCATCCGCACGAGTCGCGAGATTTTCGGCGATGAAATAGAGGATCTGCGCCCGCAGATGACCACTGCCCCGCCCCCATTGGGCGGCGGCATGCGCGGCTTCCACGGCATTACGGACGTCTTTGCGGTTGCCCTCGGCGACTTCGCCGAGCACGCGGCCGTCCAGCCCGATGATCTTGCGACTGTAGCCTTGGTCGGGCCTGGCTTGTTTGCCGCCGATGAAAAGCTTGTAGGTCCGATCAATCGGAGGGAGTGGGGAGTGGGGAGTGGTACGCTGCGGTTCAGGGGAAACGGCGGCTCCCTTCGACTCCGTCGCAGACCACTCCCCGCTCCCCACTCCCTCCCCCTCCCAACCAGGTTTGAGGTACTCATACATCCCTTCGCGCCCGCCTTCGCGACCGAATCCGGACTCCCGGTAGCCGCCGAAGCCCGACGCGGCGTCGAACAGGTTGGTCGAGTTGATCCAGACGACCCCGGCCTTCAGTTTCGGCGCCACGTCGAGCGCGAGGTTGATGTTCTCCGACCACACGCTCGCCGCGAGCCCGTAGGGCGTGTTGTTGGCCAGCTCGACCGCTTCTGTGGGCGTGCGGAATGTCATGCTGACGAGCACCGGGCCGAAGATCTCAACCTGCGCGATCGTCGCGGCGGGAGAAACATCGGTGAACAGCGTCGGGGGATAGAAGTAGCCTTCCGTCGGGCACGCCCACGACGGCTGCCACATCTTCGCGCCTTCCTCGACGCCCTTCTCGACGAGCCCGCGAATCCGTTCGAGCTGGACGGGCGCGACGATGGCACCCATGTCCACCGCTTTGTCGAGCGGCGATCCGACACGCAATTTCTCCATCCGCGCGCGGAGCTTCTGTGTCAGCCGGTCGGCGACGCCTTCCTGGATCAGGAGCCGGGAGCCGGCGCAGCACACCTGCCCTTGATTGAACCAGATCGCGTCCACCACGCCCTCGACCACGCTGTCGAGATCGGCGTCGTCGAACACGATGAACGGGCTCTTGCCACCCAGCTCGAGCGTCAATTTCTTGCCGCTGCCCGCCGTTGCCTTGCGAATGATCCGGCCGACCTCGGTCGAACCGGTGAAGGCGATCTTCTGCACGTCAGGATGCTCGACGAGCACCTTGCCGGTCGCGCCGTCGCCGGTCACCACGTTGAAAACACCCGCGGGCAGCCCCGCCGCCTGCGCAATCTCCGCGAAGCACAGCGCGGTCAGCGGCGTAAACTCGGCAGGCTTCAGGATCACGGTGTTGCCCGCCGCCAGCGCGGGCGCGACTTTCCACGCGACCATGAGGAGCGGGAAGTTCCACGGAATGATCTGGCCGACGACACCGACCGGCACATAGCCGGGGAATTCGCTGTCGCGCAACTGCGCCCAGCCTGCGTGATGATAGAAGTGCCGCGCGACGAGTGGAATGTCGAGGTCGCGCGTCTCGCGAATCGGTTTTCCGTTGTCGAGACTCTCGAGCACCGCGAGCAAACGCGAGTGTCGCTGCACTTCACGCGCGAGCGCGTACAGGTAGCGTGCGCGCGCATGCGCCGGCAGGCCCGCCCATCCCGGTGCGGCTGCATTGGCGGCCGCGACCGCGGCGTCCACGTCCGCCTTACTTCCCTGCGCTACGCGAGCCAGCACCGCCTTGGTCGCAGGATTGATCGTCTCGAAGTATTGGACTTCGGTTGGCGCGGTCCAATTGCCATTGATGAAGTGGCCGAACCGTGCGTTGTCGTGCTGGCGGATCCATTCCAGCGCCGGCGCGTCGCTCTCCGGTGCCGGACCGTACTCCATGGTTTCGAACAGCTTGGCGACGGTGGTCATTTACACCATGGGGTGACGGTGGGCCGCGGCATAACGCCCCGTCACGAAATGCTCGAGCTGGCGCTCGATGTCGGTCAACAGGGAGCTCGCGCCCAGCCGGAACAGAGCCGGCCGGAGCCAGCGGTCCCCCAGCTCTTCCTTCATAAGGATCAGCCAGTCGAGCGACTGCTTGGCCGTGCGAATTCCCCCAGCAGGCTTGAAGCCGACGGCGTGACTGGTGCGCATTTCGTATTCGCGGATCATCCGGGCCATGACCACGCCGACCGGCAATGTCGCGTTCACCGATTCCTTGCCCGTCGATGTCTTGATGAAATCGGCGCCGGCCATCATGGCGACCATGCTCGCGCGCGCGACATTAGTGAGGGTGGCCAGGTCGCCAGTGCCCAGGATCGCTTTCATATGCGCGCGCCCGCACGCGTCGCGGAACGCCCGGACTTCCGCGTAGAGCGCGGGCCAGTCGCCGGTGAGGACGTGCGCGCGCGTGATGACGATGTCGATCTCCTGCGCGCCCGCGGCGACGGAGGCTTGCACTTCTTCGAGCCGTTGCGCGAACGGACTCAGCCCAGCGGGAAAGCCGGTCGACACCGCGGCGACCGGAATGCCAGACCCTTCGAGTGCAGCCACTGCCGTCGGCACGAGCGCGTGATACACACACACCGCGCCGACCTTGATGTCGAGATGGCCGACGCCGAGGGCGTCGATCAGGTCAGGGCGCAGCGGGCGGCGCGCCTTGGCACACAACCGCAGGACGTTGCCGGGCGTGTCGTCGCCTTGCAGCGTCGTCAGATCCATGCAGGTGATTGCCCGGAGCAGCCAGGCCGCCTGCCATTCCTTCTTTACGGTGCGGCGCGTGGGGATCGTCGCGGCGCGGCGCTCGACCGCACTGCGATTCACCCGCAGGCCGCGGATGACATCGAGATCGAGCGGCATCCCGGCGTTTCGGTCGTCCTTGACGACGGGACGCACGGCCCCCGCCGGAGGCCTGAGCCGATCTTGTAGAGCCTTCATGATGGCGGGAGAATGCGAACCGCCGCTGGAAAAGTCAACGCGAGACGGGCACTCCCGCGCCCCGACGGCAGGAATTCACCGCGTCCAGCTCCTGTGCCTGCAAGCACTGCTGCTCACGCTCCGGCAGTCCCGCGAGCAGCGTCGCGATTTCCTCGCCCAGCGCCTGATAGCACATCGGCCCACCGGCCTCGTGCCCGACGATCGCGCAGAACGCAAACGCCGATTCAGTCGTCGCGGTCCAGTCAACAAGCGCCTTCACCGCTCCGAAGTAGCACGCAGGACGGTTCGGTTCGGACGCCTTATGGCAGAGGTCGGCGGTTTTTTGCGGGTCGCGCGCCGTGTACGACGTGATGTCGCGGCCGAGGCTCTGGAAGCAGATCGACCGGACGTTCGCGGGGGCACGCTCGCACGACTTCGCAGCGTCCCCGATATCGCCGTGATTCAGATTCAGCATCACCGACGTCTGCATCTGATAGCACGCGTGCAGATACTTCTCCGCCATGATCGAGCACGGATACAGCGGATCGGCGGGATCGAGCGCCTTAAACGGCGTGCCGCTCATATGATGATGGCTCTGCATCGCGAGCATCGTCGCGGGGTGATGCGGCGCCGTCGCATTGATCACGCTCTCCATGAAGGCGCCGCCGTAGCACGACTCGCGGTCCCACCCATCCGCCAGCATGTCGCAGTCCGTGAGCGCGCGCGGGAGGTCATGCCCATAGAGCATGGTCAATCCGTGGCCCATCCCATGCACACACTGAAACAGCACCCAGCGGCTTGCGCCCGGTGTCTTGAACGGCTGGCATAGCGCCTCGACCTCGGGCTGGGTCACCTTGTCGCGCGACTCGAAGTACGCCTGGATCACCCCATGGCGGCAGCCGGACGAGAAGCCATCACCGCACTCGGTGAACGTGGCGGGAATATCCGTTGAAAGGCCATAGGCCTCGATCCCGATGCCGTGCGCAAATTCGTGCGCGTGCTCGGCGGCATCAGCGTCCGACGCGGCGATCGCATCGAGCGTTTTGACCGCGTCCGCCACACCGTGCTGCTTGAGCCGATCCGACAGGACTTGCGAATAGCAGGTGCGGCGTTGCTCGCCCGCGTAACGACGGCACGCGTCAGCAGGTCCGCCCATCCCTGGCGGGGTGAAGCGGTTCGCGGCAACACCGACCAGTCCGACGACGCCAATGGCGAGCAGCAGCTTCTGTGTCTGCGTCATGTGTCAACAGTAATGTGCTTGCGTGCGTGATTCCAGCTTCCTAAGCTTGGGCCGTGCGAGTCATCGTCGTCGCCGATGCGCACCTCGGCCAGGTGCCTGCCGCGGTCGGCCGGGCGTTCCATGCGTTTCTGGAAGAGATCCCGCGGTCGGGGGATCACCTGGTGCTCACCGGCGATCTGTTCGACTTCTGGTTCGAGTACCGCAGCGTGATCCCCCGCAAACATTTCGCCACCGTCACCAAGCTGCAGGAGGTCCGCGCGCGCGGTATCCCCATCACCTTCGTCGGCGGAAACCACGACCGCTGGGGCGGCACGTTCTTTACCCAAGATCTCGGCATTCAGTTTTTCGGCGGCGAGGCAGAGCTCGAGCTGGCCGGCCGACGAGTCTTCATCGCGCACGGCGACGGCCTCACGGAGCAGCACTGGAGCGGCGCGCTCATGCACCGCTTCACGCGCAACCGTCTCGCGATCGCCGTGTTCCGGACGCTCCATCCGACGATCGGGTTCTGGATCGCCGATCTCTTCTCGCGACATCTGGCGGACAGCACGAAGGATCGTGCGGTGCTCGATCGCGCCGCGGCGGCGCAACGCAAATGGGCAGGCGATTTCCTCGAGGCGCATCCCGACGTGCAGCTCGTCATCATGGCGCACACCCACCGGCCGATGCTCGACCGGCGTCCGGACGGGCGGGCGTTCCTGAACCCGGGCGCGTTTCTGGATGGCGGGCGCTACGCCGTGATCACGCCCGATGCCGTGGAGTTGAAGCAATTCACAACGGAACGACTTCCACCTGCTTGAGCTTCTCGCCCAGAAACAGGGCGCCCACTTTCCGGAAATGCGGCTCGTCATCCGACACTACGAAGCGGTGCTCGTGCGCGCCACCGTTCGCGAGTAGGCCCTGACGCTCCAGTTCACCCGCGACCACCTTCGCCGTCTCCTCGGCCGAGTCGACGAGCTTCACGTCCGGACCCATCACGCGCGACAGCAGCCCCTTGAGCAGCGGGTAGTGCGTACAACCGAGGACGAGCACGTCCACCCTGGCGCGCTTGAGCGGCTCGAGGTACTCGCGCGCGATCAGCTCCGTAGCGGGATGGTCGAACCATCCTTCTTCGACGAGGGGGACGAAGAGCGGACAGGCCTGGCTGTGGACGCGCGCGTCGGGACGCAGTGCCTTGATCGCGCGCTCGTACGCGCCGCTCGCGATCGTGCCGGCGGTGCCGATCACCCCGATCGTTCCCGTTTTTGTAGCGGCGACGGCGGCGCGCGCGCCCGGCTCGATCACGCCGACGACCGGGACGGACGAACGCTCTTTCAGGTAACCAAGCGCATGGGCAGTGCTCGTGTTGCATGCGATCACGACAGCCTTGACGCCCCGCTTCAGCAAATAGGCGAGGATTTCGCCGCTGTACCGCCGCACGGTGTCGGGAGATTTTGGTCCATAGGGCACGCGTGCCGTGTCGCCGAAATAGATGACGGACTCCTGTGGCAGCCGCTCGAAGAGCGCGCGCGCGACGGTTAGGCCGCCGATTCCCGAATCGAACACTCCGAGCGGCGCGCTATTCATGGATGGGATTTGGCAGCGTGATGCCGATGCCGCCGGGAAATGCCCGGACTTTGAGATCGGGCGGGAAATCGCGGAGATGCGCGGACACGTACGCCTCGGCACCCGAAAAGAAGTGATTGAAGATCCACAGCACCAACCAGTCCTGCACTTCCTGCCGCTTCTGCACCTGGTTGGGCGAATTGATCGCCTCCATGTACTTCGCTTCCTGATGCGCCTTCAGCGTCATCATCGCCGCGACGCCTTCCCACGCCACGAATACCGACCCGGTCATCGGCCGTCCCGTCGCCGCCTGGCCCCAGCCCGGCAGCAGGAACGAACGCAGGAATGCGCCCATGGGCTTGACGCCTGGACGGAGTGTGTCGGCAGGAAGGACGAGGCGCGTGGTGTCGGTTCGGGTCGTGTCCTGCGCCCAAAGACGGAAGGACGGAAGGACGGAAAGCAGAATCGAAAGCGCGATCACTGTCCGGCGTACCGACATTCCCTCGGGCCGTCGGTTCACCGCGCCACCAACACGTTGAGTCTTCCTCGTTCCAGTTCCACGGTGCATTCGTTCACTCCAGGCTCCCGCAGCTCGCCGTCCACGTGCACGAGTAACGGCCCTTCCGGCGCGCGCACGACCAACTTCGCCGTCTTGATCAAGGCGACCTCGCGCATGCCCACGTGGGTGCCCCGCATCACGCGCGGGATCGCGAGCAGAAAGCGCGGCAGCGTTACGCGCCGAATCAGACAGACGTCCAGCTTGCCATCCGACGGGTCCGCGTCGGGCGCGAATCGATAGCTGCCGCCCGCCGTCGTCCCGTTGCATACCTCGACCATCATCATGTACCCCCGCTCGCGAAAGCCGGGAGCTGCCACATCGAGCACCGGCGGCTGAAACCGGAAGAAGGTCTGCACGATCGGCACCAAATAAGATAGAAAGCCCCGAAGGCGATTCGCGTTCCGCGCTTTCACGACGGCCGGCCCGAAGCCGAATCCCATGCTGTTCACGAACCATTCGTCGAACACACGTCCCGCATCGAAGCGCCGGGAGCGCGCCGTGACCAGGCGAGCCACCGCGTCGGCAGGATCGTGGCCATACATGCCGATCAGCTTGGCAAAGTCATTCCCTGAACCCACCGGTACGACACCGAGCGCGGCATCGCTGCCGGAGCGCAGCAGGCCATTCGCGACTTCGTGGACGGTGCCGTCACCCCCGACCGCCACGATATGCTTCGCCCCCTGCCGCGCGGCTTGGGCCGCGAGCTCCTGGGCGTGCCCCGGCCCTTCGGTCCGTACGATATCCACCGCCCATCCCTGGGCCCGAAACGCCCGCGCCACCCTGGACTCGACGCGACCCGCGGCGCCGCGCCCCGCGGCGGGATTGAGGATTACGTGTGCATGTAGCACGCGGCAGACAAGATACAATCCTGTCTGCCGCGGAAGGGGTGCATCGAGCTAGAAGTTGCTGCTACTTCGCGAGATAGTGCTCTTCCCAGTCGATCGCGAATTCCACGCGACAGCGCGCGCAGGTCATCCGGTTGGGGCGGCCGCGGAGGGCCACGCGATCGCGACACGAAGGACACACGAGATAGTGCTCCCCGACGTCGAGCGAACGCGGCGCGTTCCGGGGCCGTGGCACGACGGTCCATTTGCGCGGGGGTGTGTTCGACACTTGCAGGAAGGCACGGACGACGGCGACAGGCGTCCCCTTCACATCGACGACGGCGGCGAGGCCTTGGGCTTTGATGACCCGGTACCATGCACCCCGCCGGAGACTACAGTTGACATCGGCCTGCAAACGAGCCCACGCCATCAGACACACTCGGACATCGAAGGGACGACAACAGTAACGACCGCCGACCGGCCTCGAAGTGATGATTGTCACCCGGAAACCTTGATGCCGGCCTCACCCCAATCGATTTCGAATTCGTTCCCACATTTCTTGCATTGCTGCGTGCGAGCCTTCTTGGGTAACGGTGTGCGGGCGCGGCAGTTGGGACACACGCCGTATATCCCGCGCAAGGGCGGTGGCGCTTTCTGATTATCCTTCAGACCCTCGACCACGGCCCACCGCCGCGGCGGACGATCGTGGATCTCGAGCCAGGCCCGGAGCACGCCGACCTTGCGGCGATTCACTTCGATAATTGCCTGAAGGTCATTGAGTTCGACGACGCGGTACCAGGCGCCCTTGCGGAGCTTGAGCGGAACGTCGGCCTGGAGACGAGCGAACAGAATAGCCATCGCCACTCCTTGCGGAGAGGTAAATGAAGGAGGGCGCGGGCCCCAATATACGAATTGTCGTGCGATGCAACAGTCAGGAGTTGTCCCAGCCGATCTCGAAGTGCCCGTTGCACTTCGGACAGCGCATGCTCGTGGCGTGCTCCTCCAGCCGCGCGCGCTCGCGGCAATTGGGGCACACGGCATAACGCTCACCCCAGGCGGTGGGCAGGCGCGGTGAGCGAGGGGGGCGCGGCACGACGGCCCACTGTTTGGGACGTTCGGGCAGGATTTCCACCGACTGGCGCGGGAACGAAGTCGGCTTGCCGTTGACGTCAAGCACGACCTCAACAGCGGTCAGTTTCACGACGCGATACCACGCACCGCGCCGCAGGTGGGTCGCTTCCGTGGGCCGGACCCGGGCCCATTGGGTTGTCGTCATGGATGTCCGCCAAGGCCCTGAGACGTGCTACGATTGCGCCCGGAGCCCGGGAAAGTCAACGGGTCGGAGAGCGTGGCGGGAGCGTGTAGGAATCGAACCTACCGAGCCCCTTGCGGGGCCCAAACAGTTTTGAAGACTGGTCAGGCCACCAGACCCAATCCGCTCCCCCGTGTGTCCCGCATCACTTCAGCGCAATGAGGTCGATCTCGACGCGCGCATTCTTGGGTAGCCCCGCCGCCTGGACCGTCGAGCGGGCCGGCTTGTGCGCCCCGAAGTGCTTCGCGTATACCTCGTTCATCTGCGCGAAGTCGGCCATGTCGGCCAGATAGACGGTCGTCTTGACGACACGCTGTAACGACGTCCCGGCCGCGGCGAGCACGGCCTTCAGATTCGCGAAGACCTGCTCGGTCTGCTCGGCGGTGGTGCGACCGACGAGCTCGCCCCCCCCCGATTTCGGGTCGAGCGCCACCTGCCCCGCCGTGAAGACCATCGTCTCAGTCGCGATGGCCTGGCTGTAGGGTCCGATCGCTTGGGGCGCCGCGTCGGTCGCGATGACACGCATTAGAAGAGTCCCTCGATCGTTCCATCCGGAAGCAAGCGAATTCGCTCGGCTGCGGGGTTCTTGCCGAGGCCCGGCATCGTCATGATGTCGCCCGAAAGCGCGACTACAAAGCCGGCGCCCGCGGACGGCAGAAGGTCACGCACGTGCAGTGTGAATCCGGCGGGGGCGCCGATCTGGGTGGCGTCGTCGGAGAAGGAGTACTGCGTCTTGGCTATGCACACCGGCGTCTCGCCGAGGCCGAGTTTGGGAAGCAGCTCGAGCGCGCGCTCGGCTGCGGGCGCGAAGGACACGTTGCCCGCTCCGTAGATCTCGCGCGCGATCGTCTCGATCTTTTCGCGAATCGGACGACGCTCGTCATAGAGCGGCTTGAACGACGCCTTACTGCTCTTGAGCAAGCCGAGGAGCGCCTCCGCCACCGCGAGGCCGCCCTCGCCGCCCTTTTCCCAGACGTCACACCGCACGACTTCGATTCCTTCGGCCGCACCCACCGCGCGCACGGCCTCGACTTCTTCGTCGGTGTCGGTGATGAACCGATTGAGCGCCACGATTGCGGGGACGCCGAATTTCTTCACGTTGCGAATGTGGCGCCGCAGGTTTTCAGCGCCGCGCGCCACCGCAGCGGGGTCGGCCGAACCCAGTTGTTCTTTCTTCTTGCCGCCGTGCATCTTGAGCGCGCGCACCGTCGCCACGATGATCGCGGCTTCCGGCTTGAGGCCTGCGAACCGGCATTTGATGTCGAAAAACTTCTCAGCGCCCAGGTCCGCGCCGAACCCCGCTTCGGTCAGCACGATGTCGCTCAGTGCGAGACCGAGGTTGGTCGCCACGACCGAGTTGCAGCCGTGCGCGATGTTGCCGAAGGGACCGCAGTGCACGAGCGCGGGCCCGCCCTCGAGCGTCTGCACCAGGTTCGGATTGATCGCGTCTTTCAGCAGCAGGGTCATGGCGCCCTGCGCCTTGAGATCGCTGGCGCGCGCCGGCGTTCTGTCGGCACGGAGTCCCACGATGATGCGCGCGATCCGCTCTTCCAGATCCTCGACACCGGTTGCAAGCGCCAGGATCGCCATGATCTCCGAGCCGGGGATGATCACGAAGCGCTCTTCGCGCATCGGACCGCCCTGCAGCCCGCCGAGGCCCACGATGATGTTGCGCAGTGCGCGGTCGTTCATGTCGATCGTGCGTGGCCACGTGATGCGGCGCACGTCGAGGCCCAACGCGTTGCCGTGATGCAGATGCGCATCCAGCATCGCGGAGAGCAGATTGTGCGCGCTCGCGATCGCGTGGAAGTCGCCGGTGAAATGCAGATTGATGTCTTCCATCGGCACGACCTGCGCATACCCGCCGCCGGCCGCGCCGCCTTTCACTCCGAAGACGGGACCCAGCGACGGCTCGCGCAGCGCCAGAATCGCATTCTTGCCGAGCCTGCGGAGTGCCTGCGTCACGCCGACCGTGACGGTCGACTTCCCTTCCCCCGCCGGCGTGGGATTGATGCCGGTGACGAGCACCAGACGTCCCTTGGCAGGACGTTGCCGCAGCGCGCTCAGCGCTATCTTCGCCTTGTACTTGCCGTACAGCTCGAGCTCATCGTCCGCCAGTCCCAGCTCGGCCGCGACATCACGGATGGGCCGGAGCGTGGCGGCCTGCGCGATGGCGATGTCGGTCGGCACCTTCGTAGCGATCGCGGTCATAGTGGAGCGTCGAGACGAGCGCCAAAACAGCGGCGCGCGTTGGCGGTGGTGCGCTGGGCCAGGCGCTCGAGCGGTTCGCCCCGCACCGACGCAGCGCGCTCGGCGACATCGCGAACGAACGCCGGCTCGTTCCGCTGACCGCGATGCGGAACGGGAGCCAAATAGGGCGAGTCCGTTTCCAGCAACAGCCGATCCTCCGGACAATCCCGCAGGCGAGACGACAGCGTCCAGTTCTTGAATGTGATCATGCCGCTGAAGGAGAAATATGCGCCGATTGTCATTCCGGCGTCCCAGACCTGATCACCAGAGGAAAAGCTGTGCAGAACCACGACGGGGGCGCGAGCACCGAGATTTCGCAGCACCGCGGCCATGTCATCGTCGGCGTCGCGCGCGTGCACCACGACCGGCTTGCCGAGCTCGGCGCCGAGCGCGAGCTG
>DATBFV010000110.1:0-16033 GCA_036558345.1 Gemmatimonadales bacterium
TGCGCGCCGAAGCCGACGCCGCGGGCGAGCACCAGCTGAAACGCGCGCTCGGCCCGCTGAACCTGATCACACTCGGCATCGGCGCGATCATCGGCGCCGGCATCTTCGTGCTCACCGGCCAGGCCGCCGCCCTGTACGCGGGGAACGGCGTGTGGATCTCGATGACGATCGTTGGTATCGCCTGCGCCTTCGCGGGACTGTGCTACGCGGAAATGGCGTCGGCCGTGCCGGTCGCGGGAAGCGCCTACACCTATTCCTACGCGACCATGGGCGAACTCATCGCCTGGATCATCGGCTGGGATCTCGTGCTCGAGTACGCCGCGGGCGCGGCCACCGTCGGCGTCGGCTGGTCCGGGCATTTCGTGTCGCTGCTCAGCAACTTCGGCATCACGTTGCCCGCGCAGCTCGCCGGCTCACCCACGCAGTGGTGCACGCAGGCCAATGTCACGGCCGCCGTCGCGGGGTGCGCGAAGGCGGGCCTCGTCTTCACCGGGGCGTGGATCAACCTGCCGGCCGTGTTCATCGTCGTGCTCATGTCCACGGTGCTCGTGATCGGCATCAAGGAGTCGGCGACCGTCAACACGTGGATCGTCATCCTCAAGCTCCTGATCATCTTCTTGATTGTCGTCATCGGCCTCGGCCACATCACGCCGGCCAATTACCATCCGCTCATTGCGCCGAACACGGGTGACTGGGGGACCTACGGTTGGTCGGGCGTGCTGCGCGGCGCCGGACTCGTGTTCTTCGCCTACATCGGCTTCGACGCGGTCTCGACCGCCGCTCAGGAGGCGAAGAATCCGCAGAAGGACATGCCGATCGGGATTCTCGGGTCGCTGTTCATCTGCACGCTCCTCTACGTCGCCGTCTCCAGCATTCTGGTGGGCATGGTCCCGTTCAAGGAGCTGAACGTCGCGGCGCCGGTGGCCTACGCGATGGACAAGGTGGGCGCGCCGACATGGGTCCGCATCGCGATCGACATCGGCGCCGTGCTCGGTCTGGGTTCCGTCATCCTCGTGATGTTGCTCGGACAGTCGCGCGTGTTCTACTCGATGTCGCGCGACGGCCTGCTCGGCAAATGGGCCAGCGCCGTCCATCCCAAATACCGGACACCGTACCTCTCGACGATCTTCACCGGTGTCGCCGTGACGCTCGCGACCGGCCTCCTGCCGCTGCAGTTGCTCGGCCAGCTGGTCAACATCGGCACCCTGCTCGCGTTCGTGTTGGTCTGCGCCGGAGTGTTGATTCTCCGTAAGAAGCGGCCCGATCTCGATCGTCCGTTCCGCACGCCGTGGGTGCCGGTCGTCCCGATCTTGGGCGTGGTGTGCTGCCTGGGGCTGATGGCGACACTGCCCGCGGACACGTGGATTCGACTGATCGTGTGGCTGCTGATCGGCTTCAGCATCTACTTCGGCTACAGTCGCAAGCACTCGCGCTTGCAACGGGAACTGGCCGGCGGCGGAACCGGGGCACCGCAATCGCGGTAGACAGACACACAGCTTCGGCGCCAGCGGCAAACCAGACCCAAGACAGCTAGATCAGAAGGTCGGGTTGTGGCGGGCGCCGAGTACTAGGCGATTATCTTCTCCAGAATGAATTTGAACGTCGTCCCTGTCCCGCCGAGTCGCGCTTCGGCGGCGCGCGATGTGGCGGAAGCACTCAGTCGTGCCAGCCACGTTGTTTTGACGACGCACGTCAACGCCGACGGGGACGGCGTCGGCAGCGAAATCGGGCTGTGGCATCTGCTGCGCGCGCGCGGCGTTTCGGTGAGCATCGCCAATCCCACCGGCATTCCCGAACGCTTCAATTTCATGATCCCCGCGGGTGCCGACGCGAGCGACCGCGCCGCACGCGAGATCGAGCGCGCCGACCTCGTCGCCAGTCTCGACATCAGCGACTTGAGCCGGCTCGGCAACCTCGCCGCGGTGATCAGCAAACGGCAGCCGCCGCTCGTCTGCATCGATCATCATGTTGGGCCAGTCAAGCTTCCGCCCGGCCCCTGCCTGATCGCTCCCGAGGCGACGGCGACGGCGGAGCTGGTGTTCGATCTCGCAACGGTCGCCGGTTGGGCGCTCACGCCCGAGGTCGCGCAGGCGCTGTACGTGGGTCTCCTCACCGACACCGGTGGTTTTAGGTTCTCTAACACCACGTCGCGTGCGCTCCGCGTCGCGGCCGCGCTGCTCGAGAAAGGCGTCGATCCCGAGTCGATCTATGCATCGGTGTACGCGAGCGCGCCCGAAGGACGCGTGCGCTTGCTGGCGGAAGTGCTCCAGACGCTCGTCGTGGAGCCTGAAGTCGGGCTGGCGTGGGTGAGCGTCCCCCCTGATGCGCTGCGCCGGCACGAGGTGACGGCGGATGACCTGGATGGGATCGTCGAGTTCCCGCGCTCGATCGCCGGCGTACGCATGGCGCTGCTGTTTCGCCACATCGGGAACGGGCGCATCAAGGTATCGTTCCGCTCGATGGGAGAAGTGGACGTCGCCGCGCTGGCCCACCAGTTTGGTGGCGGCGGTCATCATCGTGCGGCCGGGGCGTCGCTCGCCGGCACAATGGCGGAGGTTGAAGAGACCGTGTTGAACGCCGCGCGCGCGTTCCTGGCAAACGGGCGATCGTCGTGAGTGACGCCACTCGGACCGACGTCGAGCGGGCGCTGAGCGGCGTCACGAGCCCGCGGCATGGCCGCGACATCCTCGCTGCCGGCATGGTGCGAGACATTACCGTCGACGCCGAGGGCGCGGTGACGTTCACATTCGTTCTGACGCGTGAGGATCCCGGATCGCTGGCGCGCCAGGCGCGCAAGGCAGTCGAAGGGGTGGCGGGAGTGACGGCCGTGAAGATGAACGTCGTGGATTCGACGGAGGGCACAGGCCGGCACGGCACGCAGGCACGTCAGCCGGGCGCTCCCCCGGCTCCCCCTACGGCCGACGAGATGCCCGGGCTGGGTAAAGTGCTGGCGATTTCCAGCGGCAAGGGTGGTGTCGGCAAGTCGACCGTGTCGGCGAACCTCGCCGCCGCGCTCGCCGCCGACGGCCACCGTGTGGGCTTGATGGACGCGGATATCTACGGTCCCAACATCCCGCGCATGTTCGGCCTCAGCGATAAGCCGGAAGTGCAGGGCGGCAAGATTCAGCCGCTCGAGGCGCACGGTGTAAAGCTGATGTCGCTGGGCTTCATCGTGGAGCGCGATGCCCCCGCGATCTGGCGCGGCCCGATCATCATGAAGATCATCGGGCAATTCCTGCGCGACGTGGCGTGGGGAGAGCTCGACTATTTTCTGGTCGATCTTCCTCCCGGCACCGGCGATGCGCAGCTCTCGCTCACGCAGATCGTCCGGCTCCATGGCGCGATCATCGTGACGACGCCGCAGGAAATGGCCGTGGGCGACAGCTTGCGCGGCGCCAAGATGTTCGAGCGCGTCGGCGTGCGCGTGATCGGCGTCGTCGAGAACATGAGCTACTTCGTCTGTCCCCACTGCCACGAGCACTCCGAAGTGTTCCTCGCCGGCGGCGGCAGCCGACTGGCGGCAGAGCTCGGCGTTCCGCTGCTCGGGCAGATTCCGCTGCAGGCCGGCATGGCGGAGCTCGCCGATCGCGGTGAGCCGATCGTCGTCAGCCAACCCCAATCCCCCGCGGGAGTCGCGTTGCGCGAATTCGCGCGCACCGTCGTGACTCGGAGCACGGGACTTTCGCCAGCCGTTCCAATCACGGCGCCCCACTGAAGTGCTGGCCCTTGCCGTGAGTCTGCTGCTGCTGCAGTCGGTTGCTCAGCCCTTGGCGGCTCCCGTCCGACCGGGGCCGCGGCTACCCGGCCCACCCAACCCGTTGCGCGCGCTGCGCGCCGGCCTCGACACGCTCTACGGGGGTGACTTCCACGCGGCCGCGGATTATTTCGCCGCGCTGGCCGCGCGCGAATCCACCGATCCTGCACCTCTCGTGTTCCAGGCCGGCGCGTACATCTGGTGGGCCTCCGCCAAGGATTCCTCGGATTTTGCGCTGCAGAAAATCGACTCGTTGCTTGGCGCAGCGATGACTCGCGGACGCGCAATGCCGTCCGGCTCCGGCGACTTCTGGCTCGCGACGGCGCTGGGGTATCGCGCGCGCCAGCGCGAGGAGCACGGCCACGGCTACGCCGCCGCAAAGGACGCAAAGGCCATGCGGGACATCTATCGCCGTCTGCTCGCCGCCGATTCGACGTGCATTGATTGTTACCTGGGACTCGGTGTGTACGATTACGGCTTGGCGCGCGCCGGCGCCGTGTCGCGGCTGTTCGCGCGCCTCATCGGACTGGGGAGCGGGAACGCGGAGCGCGGGATTCACTACATGCGCCGCGTCGCGCGTGACGGCGATCTCGCGCGCGTGGAAGGAACCTGGGTGCTCGCCGCCGCGCTGATGCGCGAGGCTGCGCGCGATCACCGCGGCAGCGTCGTCTTGGTAGACGAAGCGCGCGGCTTAGTCGAGGCACTCGCCGAGCGCTATCCGGGGAACCCGGTGTTTCAACGCTTCCTGCAAGAAGTTCCCGCGCAACAGTCCACCACTGCGGGGCCTGCGGCTGACGCTCCGCCGTGGTGATAGACCGCACACTCGATCTCCGGTCCTCGGGGTAGAGTATTCGCCGTCAGGAATGAGTGGGGCGATGAATCGACGCACGGTAGTTCTCCCCTTGGGCTTAGGCCGCGTGACGTTGTTGGTTGGTCTCGCCGCCGTGTACTACCTCGGCGCGAAACTGGGTCTGCGGTTCGCCTACATCAACAGCAGCGTCACGACGATCTGGCCTCCGACCGGCATCGCCTTGGCGGCCTTCGTGCTGCTCGGCTCCCGCGTGTGGCCCGCGATCTTTGGCGCCGCGTTTCTCGCGAACCTCACGACGACCGGTGCTGTCTGGTCGTCCCTCGGCATCGCGATCGGCAATACCACTGAGGGACTGCTTGGCACCTATCTCGTCAATAAATTCGCGCAGGGTGGCCACGTTTTCGGCCGCGTCCGTGACATCATGCGCTTCACCGCACTGGCCGCGCTTTTCAGCACGACCGTCTCGGCATCGATCGGGATTACCTCGCTTGCCCTGGGCGGTCTCTTGTCCTGGCAAGACGCGCCGCGCGTGTGGCTCACGTGGTGGCTCGGCGATGCCGTGGGGGACATCGTTATCGCCCCGGCATTGATCTTGTGGGTCGGGGTGAAACCGGCGGTAGCATGGACTCGCCGCCGATTCGTTGAAGCAATTGTGCTGGCGCTCATCACGTTGCTCGTGTCATACGGCATCTTCGGCGGCGTCTTTCCGACGCGCCATTATCCGCTCACGGTGCTATTGTGGCCGGTGATGCTGTGGGCTGCGTTCCGATTCAGTCCGCGCGAGTCCGCAACGGCGATGTTGCTCGTGTCGTTTATCGCGATCTGGCGCACGCTGGGCGGCGTCGGTCCGTTTTCCGGCTACGCGCCGAATGAATCCCTGGTGCTGCTCCAGGTGTGGAGCGGCTTTACCGCGATCACGAGTCTCGTGGTCGCCGCGGTGGTTGCCGCGCGGCGCGAGATTCAAGGTACGTGGCGTGAGCTGGCTGTCACCGATCCGTTGACCGGCCTCGCGAATCACGCTCAGTTGGTCAATGCGCTCGAGACTGAGATCCGGCGATCCGGGCGCTCGGGGCAGCCGTTCGCCGTCGTACTGCTGGACCTCGACGGTTTGAAGAAGATCAACGACCGTCACGGGCACCTTGCCGGCAGCCTCGCGATCCGGCGTGTGGCCGAGTCGCTCTTAGGCTCCTGTCGCGCTACGGATACGGCTGCGCGTTTCGGCGGGGACGAGTTCGCGCTCGTGCTCCCCGGGACCGGGGAGGTTGGGGCGTGGCACGCGGCGCGCGGCGTCGTGGATCGGTTGGAGACGGACGCCGAGAAGCCGAGCTTGTCGATCAGCATGGGGGTAGCGACCTATCCGGGCGACGGCGACACCGTCGAGGCGTTGCTCAACGCTGCAGACATCGCATTGTACGAAACCAAGGGACGCCGCAAGCGCAGGGCCGCCCGTGTCTGAACCGCTACGCCTGCCGATTGCAGCGGACGTTGATGTCGTTGAGGCCCGTCAACGCGGCCGCGCGTTAGCCGCCGACGCGGGATTCTCGAGCGCCGAGCAGACGGTCATTGCCGCTGCCATCTCCGAGATCGCCCGCAACATCGTAATGTATGCCAAGCAAGGGGAGATCATTCTCAGTCTCGTCCAGAGCGGCGGTCGCCAGGGCGTGGCCGTCGTCGCCATCGATGAGGGGCCGGGGATCCCCGATCTCAAGCGCGCGATGCAGGACGGTTATTCGACCGGGGACGGCGTAGGCACCGGGTTGCCTGGCGCGAAGCGGCTGATGGACGAGTTCGAAGTGGAGTCGGTCGTGGGGCGGGGAACCACCGTGAAAATGACGAAGTGGCGGCGGGCCGTATAGTCCTCCAGCCATGACCGAGGCCCCCGCCGCGCCCGCGGGGTCCCTCACGACCGGACCGTTGCGGCCGGTCGTCCTGCGGCTCGCGTTTCCCGCGGTCGCGATGATTGCCTGCAATTTCTCTTTCAATCTCATTGACACCATCTGGGTGGGCCGGTTGATCGGCCCGGCGGCGCTGGCGGCCGTCTCAACGGCGGGTTTCTACGTCTGGGTCGCGTTGAGTCTCGGGGAGATGGTGGAGATTGGCATGACCGCGGTCGCGGCACGGCGTCATGGGGAGCGCGATCCCGAGCGCGCCGCGCGCGCTGGAGCGGCTGCCGTCAGCTTCGCGATCGGTGCTGGTTTGGTCGTCGCGATTGCTGGCCTCCTCGTGATGGACACGATGCTGCGCCTGATGCGCGTCCCACCCGATGTGGCGGCGCTCGGTCATCAGTATCTCTCCACCTGGCTGCTCGGCTGTCCACTCGTCTTTGGGTTCTTCGCGACAGAGGCGACGTTCCGCGCGTCGGGCGACACGCGGACGCCGTTCCTCGTGCTGGCGGGTTCGGTTGGCCTGTCGATTCTGCTCGATCCATTGCTGATCATCGGCGTCGGGCCATTTCCGAGGCTCGGCGTCGAAGGGGCCGCACTTGCCTCCGTGATGGTCCGCGGCGGCGGATTCCTGCTCGGCTTCGTCATCGCGCTACGTCGGCGCTTGCTCCGCTTCTCCATGCCGGACTGGCGAGCCGTGCCGACGATAGTCCGGATCGGCATGCCGCTCTCGCTGGCCGGTGTGCTCCTGTCGGTGATCTACATGTGGCTGACGCGGTTTACATCGCGGTTCGGCACGCCGGCACTCGCTGCGCTGGGCATCGGCCATAAGATGGAAGGGCTCGGGTTCATCGCGATCAGTGGCTTTTCTCTCGCCGCGAGCGCGCTGGTCGGTCAGAACCTCGGCGCGCGGCAGGAAGCGCGCGCGCAGGAGGCGGTGCGGTTGACGGTGGGCTACTGTTTGATGGTCACCGTTACCACCGCCATCGCTTTCCTTCTCATCCCTGCACGACTCGTGGGGTTGTTCACGCGAGATCCGCAGGTCATCAAGGACGGTGTTCTGTATTTACGCGTGATCTCGGTGGCGCAGATTGGCCAGAGCTTTGAGCTCATTCTGGAAGGTGCGCTGGCGGGCGCCGGCTATACGTTCTGGCCGCAAACCGTGAGTACGAGTCTGACCGCGATGCGCATACCGCTCGCCGCCTGGTGGTCTGCGGCGATCGGATTGCTCGGGATCTGGCTCGCGTTGAGCGTGACAGCCGTCTCACGCGGTATGGCGATGATTCTGTTCTGGAAGGGTGGGCGTTGGCGTGCGAGCAAGGTCTGAATGATCGTCACTCTGCTCACCGACTTCGGCGTGCAGGACAGCTACGTCGCCGAGATGAAGGGTGTGCTGCTCGCGCGCGCGCCGGAGACGCAGCTCGTCGACATCACGCATCACGTGTCGCTGGGGGACATCCGTGCGGCGCAGTACCTGCTGAGTCGTACGTGGAATCAGTTTCCGCGCGGGACTGTCCATGTTGCGGTAGTCGATCCCGGCGTCGGTACGGAGCGGCGAGCTCTCGCGGCGGAGAGCGCGGGCCATCGTTTTCTCGCCCCGGACAACGGCCTGCTGTCATTCCTGCCCGATGATGCGCGGTTCTTCTCCTTGCCGGTCTCGCGCGATGCGGCTCCCACGTTTCATGGACGTGATGTGTTCGCGCCCGCAGCCGCGACCCTGGTCCTGGGGGAGCCGATCGAGTCGTTGGGGTCGCCCGTGGCACATCCCGTTCGCACGCCGCTCCCGGTGGCGCGGATTGCGGCGGCGGGCGTCAGTGGCGAGGTGATCTACGTCGATCGTTACGGGACTCTCGTCTCGAACGTCCCATCATCGGCCGTCAAACCCGGCGCTCGAATCCACGTCGGAGGCCAGGATGTGGGCCCCCTGCGCCGCACGTTTGCGGACGGCGCGCGCGGGGACGTAGTAGCGTTCAGCGGCTCAGCTGGGACGGTCGAGGTTGCGGTGCGAGATGGGAGTGCTGCGGTGAAACTAAATGCTGGTGTGGGCGCGCATGTGCGAGCCGAACAAAGACAATAGACGGCCGCCCTTGTTACGCCGTCCAGTCTCCCGATGGCGTCGGAACCTTCACGTGCGCCATGACCCTGTCGGCAAATCCGGCGCGCGGGGCGAATTTCGGCAATTGAACTAATTCGAGAATCACCTTGCGTTCCCGCTCGGCTTCCGTTCGGCACAGCGAACAGTCCGCAAGATGCATGGCCCGGGCGGCGGGAAGCAGACCCTGCGCCCAAAGCTCGATTTCGTCGGTTGTGAGGTGCGCGGTGAGGTCAGTCATGGGCTGCCCTACGGCTCAGGTTTGGGGCCGGTTTCACTCCCGGCGGTCTTCCAGATAGCCACGCAATTCATTACGGGCCCGATGGATATAGGTCTTCACCGTCCCGAGGGGCAGATCGAGGGTGTCGGCGATTTCTTCATAGGAATACCCCTCCACGTGACGTAGCAAAATGCAGGACCGGTATTCGGGCCGGAGGCGGCCAATGGCGCGCTCGATCGCGCTCCCGAGCTCCCGGTTCTCGACTTCATCCAGGGGGCTTTCGCCCCGGTCGCCCAGTTGGAGCGACGTGGCGCGCATCTGCTCAGGCGTTTCCGCGCTCGGTGCGCCGTCCAGCGACAGGGTGTCGATGCTCTTGCGGCGCAGGTGATCGATTGCCGCATTGTTCGCGATTTTGAAAATCCACGACGAAAACTTGAATTCGGGACGGTAGGATTTGATGCCGTTCAACACCTTGATGAACGTCTCCTGCGCGAGATCCTCGGCGAGCGCGCGGTCGCGCACCATGCGATAGAGCAGCGAAAACACCGGCCGCTCGTAGCGGCGCACCAGCTCACGAAATGCCGCGTCGTGTCCCTGCTTGGCCCACGCGACGACCTGCTGATCGCTGGCGTCGCTCAGGTGGTCCGGCCTATCTTTCGCGCCTATGAGTCGCTCCGCCGCCTACGTGCGTGACGTGTTCACAGCGATCGCACCGCGCTACGACTTCCTGAACCACCTGCTGAGCTTCAACATCGACCGGTCTTGGCGCCGCACCGCGGTCGCGCGCCTCGGTTGGGAGGCGAAGCCCGACGGCACCTATCTCGATCTCTGCGCCGGCACGCTCGACCTGGCCGCCGAATTGGCGCGGCGGACGGGGTTTCGCGGCCGAGTCATCGGGGCCGACTTTGCCGTGCCGATGCTGGCGCGAGGCAAGAATAAAGCGCCCCGCGCGGTGCCCGTCGCCGCCGACGCCTTGCAACTGCCGTTTCCCGCGGCGCGGTTCGACGGCGCCCTGGTGGGATTTGGCGTACGCAACCTTGCCGACATCGACAGCGGACTGCACGAGGCGGCTCGCGTCCTGAAGCCCGGCGCGCGGTTCGTCGTCCTCGACTTCACGACGCCGCGCTTCGGGCCGCTGCGCGCCGTCTACTTGTTCTACTTTCGGCGAATTCTGCCCGCCATCGGCCGACTCGTGTCGAAACATAGGGACGCGTATACCTACCTGCCAGAGTCGGTGCTCGCGTTTCCGCAGCCCGAAGCGCTGTCGGAGCGACTGCGCGCCGCCGGGTTCTCGCGCGTCGGCTTCGAGCGCCTGACCGGCGGTATCTGCGCTCTGCACTATGGCACTCGCTAATCTCCGCGAGTTTGTCACCGCGATCGACAAGAGCGGCGACCTCACGCGGGTCACGCGGGCCGTGTCGGTGGACAAAGAGATCACGGAAATCGCCGATCGGTGCATGAAATCACCGGGCGGAGGACCGGCGCTGTTGTTCACCGAGCCCAGGCTGCGCGGCGGCGCGAGGTCGCCATACCCTGTGGCGGTGAACCTCTTCGGCTCGGAGCGGCGCATGGCGCGCGCGCTCGGCGTCGACTGCCTCGATCAGGTCGGCGAGCGCATCAGCGAGCTGCTCGCGATGAAAGTGCCGGAAGGATTGCTCGGCAAGCTCGCGATGCTGCCGCGGCTCGCCGAGATCGCGAAGTTTCCGCCCAAGACAGTCGGTCGCCCGGCGTGCCAGAGCACGGTGATCGCAGAGCCAGATGTGGACCTCACGCAGTTCCCGGCGCCGATCTGTTGGCCCGAAGACGGCGGGCCATACATCACGCTCGGTGGAGTCATTACGAAGGATCGGGAGTCGGGAGTCAGGAATGTGGGGATGTACCGGGTACAGGTGCTCGGAAAGAATTCGCTTGCGATGCACTGGCAGCGGCACAAAGTCGGCGCCGCGCACTGGCGCCAGATGGCCGAGCGGGGCGAGACCATGCCGGTCGCGATCGCGCTTGGGGGGGATCCCGCCAGCATCTATGCGGCGTCCGCGCCGCTGCCCCCGACGATCGACGAATTCCTGTTCGCCGGTTTTTTGCGTGGTGAGGGAGTACGGCTCGCCAAGGCTGTAACATCCGATCTCGAGGTACCGGCCGAAGCGGAGATCGTGATCGAAGGACGGATCGATCCGCGCGACGACCTCGTGCTCGAGGGGCCGTTCGGCGATCACACCGGGTTTTATTCGCTCGCCGATTACTATCCGAAAGTGCACGTCACGGCGATCACGTTGCGCGATGATCCGATCTGGCCGCACACGATCGTCGGGCGTCCGCCCATGGAAGACTATTACCTGGGACACGCGACCGAGCGGATCTTTCTCCCGCTGCTCAAGCTGACGATTCCCGAGATCGTCGATCTGCATATGCCGGCCGAGGGGATATTCCACAATCTCGTCTTCGTGAGCATCGACAAGCAGTACCCGGGGCAGGCCTACAAGGTGATGAATGGATTGTGGGGTCAGGGGTTGATGTCGCTCGCCAAGGTCATCGTGGTGGTCGATAAGGACGTCAACGTCCGCGATCCCAAGGAAGCGTGGTGGATCGCGCTCAACCACATCGATCCCGAGCGCGACGTGCGCTTCACGATGGGCCCGATCGACGTGCTCGATCACTCGAGCCGCGGCTTCACGTACGGATCGAAAATGGGGATCGACGCCACGCGCAAATGGAAGGAAGAAGGGTTTGATCGTGAATGGCCTAACAAGATTGTGATGGATGCGGAGACTAAACAGAGGGTTGATGAGATGTGGAAGGATCTGGGAATCGACTTGGGCGGTAGCGGGCGGTAGGAGGCGGTAATGGGGGTGCGAGAGGGGCAGACGTTCGGCGGCGAATCGCTGTTCGTTCGATATGTGAACTTCGTGAAGCTCCCGCATACGGTCTTCGCGTTGCCGTTCGCGCTGCTTGGCCTGATCGTCGCGTCGTATCAGCAGCGGGTGACGTGGCGCGTGGCGATTCTCGTCGTAATCGCGTTCACCGCCGCGCGATTCGTGGCGATGGGCTTCAATCGCATTGCCGATCGGCGCATCGATGCGCGCAACCCACGCACCCAAGGTCGCGAGCTGCCGAGTGGTCGGTTGACGGGGAGCCAGGCGTGGGCGGCGGTGATCGCGGCGATGGTCGTGTTCTTGCTTTGCGCGTGGGCACTGAACCCGTTCTGCGCCGCGCTGGCTCCAGTTGCGCTGATCTGGATCGCGACCTACAGCTACACCAAGCGCTTCACGGACTGGTCGCACCTCTGGCTGGGAGGCGCGCTGGCGATTGCGCCGGTCGGGGGATATGTCGCGGTGACCGGCGCATGGAGCGATCCGCCGTGGCTGCTGCTCGTGGTCGCGTTTGCGGTCGCGTGCTGGGTGGCGGGATTCGACATCTTCTACGCGCTGCAAGACGAGGCCTTCGATCGGGGCGAGGGGTTGCGTTCGCTCGTGGTGCGGCTCGGGCAGGGGTGGGCGATCATCGTGGCCAAGCTGCTGCACGGTGCCGCGATAGCAGGGCTGATCGTGTTCGGAAAGGGCGCGGGACTGGGATTGCCCTACTTCGCGGGGATAATGCTCGCGATCATCGTGATCGGCTGGGAGCACCGGCAGGTAAAACCTGGAGACTTGTCCAAACTGAATGCGGCGTTCTTTACGGCGAATGGAGTTGTCAGCATCGTCGTTTTCCTTGGTGCTCTGGTGGATCGGGTGTTATGAAAAAGGGGAGTGGGGAGTGGGGAGTGGTTCGTCGCGGCGCGCCGTCACGTTCCGGTCATCGCAACGTACCGCTCCCTACTCCCCACTCCCCGGCACCGAAGGGGCCTCCTCGCCACCCGAAGCGATCCCCGACGCCGAATCGCCGCGGCCGGTAGAAAATCACGGCGTCGGCTTATCCTTGTAGCCCGCCAGGTCGAGCAGGAACGCATCCTCGAACGCCACATCGTGCCAGCGCTGGTAACGCCCCGACGCGCCGCTGTGCCCCGCCTCCATGTTGGTCCGCAGGATGAGACGGTTATTGTCGGTCTTCATCGCCCGCAGCTTGGCCGTCCACTTCGCCGGCTCGACGTAGAGCACTTGCGTGTCATAGAGGCCCGCCGTGATCAACATGTTCGGATATGCTTTTCGCTCGACATTGTCGTACGGCGAATACGACAGCATGTACCGGTAGAACGTCGTGTCGTTCGGATTGCCCCATTCATCGTACTCGCCCGTGGTGAGCGGGATCGTCGAGTCGCTCATCGTCGTGATGACGTCCACGTATGGGACGCCCGCGATCACGCCCTTGAACAGCTCCGGCCGCATGTTGACGACGGCGCCCATGAGCAGGCCGCCCGCGCTGCGACCCACCGCAAACAGGCGATCGGATGATGTGTAGCCGCGTTTGATCAAGTCGTCGGCGACGTCTAGAAAATCGTTGAACGTGTTCTTCTTCTGCAACTGCCGGCCGCTCTCGTACCACGCGCGTCCCATTTCAGACCCGCCCCGGACATGCGCGATCGCGAAGGCAAAGCCGCGATCGAGCAGCGAGAGGCGGTCCGCCGAGAAGGTGGGATCCGAGCTGGATCCGTACGAGCCATAGCCGGTGAGGAGCAGCGGGGCTGGGCGGCCCAGGCCCTTGCGGTAAACGATCGAGACGGGGATGCGCGCCCCGTCGCGCGCCGTCGTGTAGAGCCGCTCGGTGACGTAGTTACTCGGATCGAATCCGCCGAGGATCTGGTCGCGCTTGAGCAGGGTCTTCTGCTTCGTGCGCATGTCGTAGTCATATGTCGAGGACGGCGTGGTCAGGGACGTGTAGACGTACCGGAGCGACGGTGTGTCGAATTCGCGGTTCACGCTAACGTACGCGGTGTAGGCGGGTTCGCCGAAGTCGAGGTAGTACTCATTCTTGCCGCTCCAGGGACGCACCCGCAGCTGGATCAGTCCGTCCTTCCGCTCGCTCAACACGAGGAAATCCTTGAAGAATTCGAAGTCTTCGAGCAGGACGTCGTCGCGATGCGGAATCACTTCTTCCCAAGTGGCGCGGCTCGGCCGTGCGACCGGCGTCCGCATGAGCCGGAAGTTCTTGGCGTGGTCGTTCGTCAGAACGTAGAAGTAGTCGCCGAAGTGGCTGGCGTAGTACTCGTGCCCGCGCTCGCGCGGGAACAGAATCTGGAACGGCGCGTCCGGTTGGTCGGCGCGAATGTAGCTGTACTCGGTCGCCATGGTCTGCGACGACTGAATCATGATGTACGCGCGCGACTTGGTCTTAGAGACGCCGACGTAGTACTGCTCGTCCTTGTCCTCGTATACCATCTGATCGGTCGCGGCGGGCGTCCCGAGCATGTGGCGATAGACCTGATAGGGCCGGACGCTCACCGAATCCGGCCTCGTGTAAAAGATGGTCCGATTGTCCTCGGCCCACGCGAGCCCGCCGATGGAACGGGGGATGACGTCGGCGAGCATTTCGCCGGTCCGCAGGTTCTTGAACCGGATGCTGCTCACCCGGCCGCCGGTCGTGTCCACGGCGAATGCGAGGATGTCTTCCGCCGAGCTGACGTCCCACGCGCGAACCAGGAATGTCGGCTTGCCCTCGGCGAGCACGTTTGCGTCGATCATGATCTCTTCGGGAGCCGTGATTGAGCCACGCTTGCGAGCGTAGATCGGATAATTCTTTCCTTCAACGAGACGCGTATAGTAGAAGTAATTGCCCTCGCGGAATGGGACCGACTGATCGTTCTGTAGGACGCGGCCCTTCAATTCTTCGTAGAGCTTGTCCTGCAGCGCCTGGGTGTGCGCCATGACGGCCTTGGTGTACGCATTCTCGTCCTCGAGATAGCGGATGACTTCAGGGTTGCTGCGCTCCTTCAACCAGTAGTAGTTGTCGATGCGCACCGTGCCGTGCTCGTCGAAGCGGTGCGGCCGCACCGCGGCAACTGGCGGGGTAAGTGCCGGCGCGGCCGTCGCAGCCGGCGGGGCCTGTTGGGCGGCCGCCACGGGAGCGAACAGGGCCAGGAAAAGCAGAGCGCGCATGCGAGCCTCGAAAAGGAGAGAGGGTGTCTGGTCGAATTAACGCCCGCGCGCCGGCTCCAGCCAGAGGGTATGTTTCCGCGCTGTGTCGGTACTTCTCGTCAGCCTGCTGCTTCAGGCACAAGCACCGTCGCTCGCGGGGATCGAGCGCGACCTCGCCCGGGCGGAGAAAAGCGAGCTGCGTGAGCCGGGCAGCGAGCGGTTCTTCTTTCTCGACCAGGATCGATTGGGGCAGTTCCGGGGCCAGGTCGAGGCGTATCTCCGCGCGAAACCCGACGATCCCACGGCGCTCGTGCTGCTCGGCCGCGTGGGCCGATTTGTCCTGCGCCAGTCGAGGAGCGCGGCGTGCTCGCCCGAGCACGGCTGTCTGCTCGACAGCACGTTCGATGACGGTCCATTTCAGGCGGCGCTCGATCGCGCGCTCATCCTGCGTGCCGACGACCCCGAGGCGCATTTCTGGAAGGCGCGGCTCCTCGACGACGGCCGGCCCGTGTTACGCAACGGTGAGTTCGCCGTCGATGTCGACACCGAGCAGGTCGTCGCCCATGCGCAACGGGCGAGCACGCTCGATCCCACGAAGCGCCGCTATCGTGAATTCCTCGCAGTGACGTTGAGCGACCTCGGTCGTTATGCTGACGCTCGGGCCGTGATTCGGAACGTCGATGGCGGCAAACATCTGCTGAATCTGGTCTTTCAAGACCTGGACGCCGTGCCCGTGCCCGAGGGCGCCGTGCCTTGGCCGGATGGAAGTGCGCCGCTCGCGGCAGTCGGGATGGATGAATGGCCGCCGCAGTTCGCGCGGCAAGCGGGGCGCAGCTATGCGAGCCTCATGTCGCTCGATGAGGTGGAGGCCTTCTATCGGCGCCGCTGGCCCAAGTTCCGCTTCTTCCGGTCCGAGAGCGACAGCGGTCGCATCGGAGGGATCACATATCTGCGCCCGGACCGTAGTGGGAAACTTCAGCCGGCTCCGGACTCCTCGTTCATGGCCATGCTGGACAGTGCCAGGTCATACGATGGGATACTCATCGGGGCAGGCCCTTCGGGTCCGCGATTTGAGAGCCGTAACGAGCATTATCCTCCCGCCATGGCTGGGAAGCCAGAGTTCCTGGAGATCATCATCGTGACCGGTCGGAGAGGACCGCGCCACTGACCGCGACATCCTCGGCCCTGGTGTTGGCGATCACCGGTGCCTCCGGCGCGCCGTACGCCGTCCGCCTGCTCGAAGTGCTGGCCAACCATCAGGTGCCGAC